>NZ_CP021030.1:3647500-3947500 GCF_002117485.1 Rhizobium sp. NXC14 | reverse complement strand
GAACTTTCCCTGCCGGTATTATCCGCGCCGCTGATCATGCGGGCAGGCGGCCCTGTCGTGGTTGCGGCGCGGATTGTCTTTCCAGCCGAGAGGATGAGGCGCAGGTAGCGGCTCACCAGCAGACACGATCGCGTGAAAAGTGCCATGGGCACGCGGAGATACTGCGGCGATATCCTATCTTCGGCCGCATGATCCGTATTTTTTTCCTTCTCCTTTTCTTCTGCTGCCGTTTGGCGCAACAGGCCTGGCGTCCGTCCAGACCACGGCGTCCGACGCCGGGCTTGGTCCGCGGCTCGACCAAGCGGCGAGCGATCCGGCGCTGCGGCCGCTCAAGACGGTGGTCGTCGCTCGCGACGGACGCGTGCTCATCGAACGCGGCTTCCGTGGTCATTCGCCGTCGGAATCGACCAATATCAAATCCGCCTCGAAATCGATCATTTCGGCGCTCGTCGGTATCGCGATCGACAAAGGATTGCTTGCTGGGCCGGACCAGAAGATCGCGCCGATCCTGAAGGCCGATCTTCCCTCATCGCCCGACCCGCGCCTCAACGACATCACCATCAGCAATCTTCTCTCCATGCAGGCGGGGCTCGACCGTATGTCCGGGCCGAACTATGGCCGCTGGGTCTCCTCGCGCAACTGGGTGCGCTTTGCGCTCTCGCAGTCTTTCGTCGATCAGCCCGGCAGGGAGATGCTCTATTCCACCGCATCCACGCATCTGCTTTCGGCTATTCTGACCAAAGTCAGCGGCCGGTCGACCCTGGCGCTGGCGCGCGAATGGCTCGGCCCGGTCGAGGGTTTCCGCATCGGCGCATGGGAGCGCGACCCACAGGGCATCTATCTCGGTGGCAATCAGATGGCAATGAGCGCCCGGTCCCTGCTTGCTTTTGGCGAACTTTATCGCAATGGCGGGCGTACGACGCAGGGAGTGCAGGTGGTGCCTGCCGACTGGATCGTGCAGTCCTGGCAGCACCGCACCAATTCGCGCTTCTCCGGCGACGAATATGGCTATGGCTGGTTTACGCGTGAGATCGGCGGCGAGCAGGTGCATTTCGCCTGGGGTTATGGCGGCCAGATGCTCTACATCGTGGCGGCGCTCGATCTGACCGTCGTCATGACGTCCGAAGAGAGCGGTCCCTCGGCTCGAAACGGCTACCGGGATCTGCTACGTGGTTTGCTGGCCGACATCATCGGCATCGTGCGGGCGGCTTCACCGCAGCGGCGGGCCGAAATCGAAGAATTCTGGAAAACCAGGGCCCATAGCGAAACGAGGGGTCTCCCGAAAGCTTAGATATTCTGATCCATCGTCTCTGCCGGGATCTCATCGCCGCGGTGGATACGAACGACAGTGGCAGGAACGCCGGCGACCGTGCAATGTTCGGGGACCGGCTTCAGCACGACGCTGCCGGCGGCGATCTTGCTGAAGGCACCGATTTCGATATTGCCGAGAATCTTGGCGCCTGCGCCGATCATAACGCCGTGGCGGATCTTCGGATGACGGTCGCCCGTCTCCTTGCCGGTGCCGCCGAGGGTGACGTCCTGCAGGATCGATACTTCGTCCTCGATCACAGCCGTTTCGCCGATCACGATGCCCGAGCCATGGTCTAGCATGATGGAAGCGCCGATCTGGGCCGCCGGATGGATATCCGGGCCGAAGACCAGCGAGGCGAGATTGGCGAGCCAGGTGGCGATCTCCCGGCGGCCGGCGCTCCACAGCGCATGGGCGACGCGATGCGTCTGCAGCGCATGAAAGCCCTTGAGGTTCAGAAGCGCATGCAGAAATGTGGTGCAGGCAGGGTCGCGATCGCGCACGGCGGCGAGATCGGCCTCAACTTTCCGCATGATATCGTCATCGAGCGTGGAAAGGATGAGATCGAACAGATCGCCCGTTTCGACGTGCGCTACCGCGAGCCGCGCCGCCAGCACGCGGGCGAGGATCTCATGGCTGGCGGTGGTATCCGTCACCTGCTCCGCCAGCAGTCGCCGCAATATCGGCTCGCGCCCCGCAAGCTTGCCCGCCTCAGCCCGGATCACCGTCCAGACGGATCCGCCATCCAAGGACTGCGGCTGTTGCACAGCCAAACCAGGGCCGGTCGATTTCGGCATTGACGTTTCCTCTGTCAAGTCACGGCCCGGCGGTCGTGGGTGGATTCCATGTTTTGCACAGCCAAGGCGATTAGCAAGCGTGATCTTCTAACCGGTCCGGAAGACGGCGCCAATAATAGAGCACGTCAGGCTCTTTTTCCTCATTGTCTGCGCCGTCGGTCTCTTCGCCGGCGATGAAGCCATGTCGCTCATAGAACGCGCGTGCGCCCGTATTGCGCCGGAAAGTCCAAAGCCGGATATCCTCCATCTCCTGCTTGGCGCGGCCGAGGAGGAGGGAGCCGATGCCGACGCCCTGGAAATCGGGCAGAACATAGAGCTGCTCTATCCAGTCGTCGCCAAAGGCGATGACACCGATCAGCCTGTTTGCCGTGGCCGCGCCGAGAATCGTGCAGTCGCGCAGCAGATGCATGCGCCAATACTGCTCTTCTTCCTCAGGCGTGTGCAGGATGGGCAGCCAGGGCAGGCGCTGCCGGAGCGCCTCGCGCCTGATTTCTGCCGCCGCACGCATGTGCCCGGCGCCGAGTGTCACGAGTTCAGCTTCCTTCGAAGCGTCGTCCATTTCAGCAACGCGGCCTCAAGCCGAGATATCGATGACGCCGCAATCGCCGGCTTCCGAGGCGAAGGCGAGCAGCTTGCCGTTTGCGCTCCAGCTCATCGCCGTGATCGCGCCTTTGCCGGGGCGGCGCAGCAGCGCTTCCTTGTTGTCGGCAACGCGTACAGCGAGGATCATGCCGTCGACGAAGCCGATGGCGAGGATATCCTCCAGCGGATGGAACTTCACTGAGGTCGCCATGATATTGGCGCGGGTGCCGAGCTCCAGCGGTGCCTTGCCCATCGGCCCGTCCTTGCCTTGGAAAGGCCAGACGATGGCTGCCGGCGCCCCCGACGAGGCGAGCCATTTGCCCTTGACCGACCAGGAGAGGGATTTCACCTTGGCGGGATAGCCCGTCATGCGCATGTGCCGGGCCTCGGTGCCGGGCTTGCTGTCGAGCTTCCAGCCGTGCAGCGCGTTTTCCTGCATCGAGGTGACGAGAAAGTTGCCATCCGGCGAGAAGGTCACGCCGGTATGCGCGCCTTTCCATTCGAGATCGACCGGTTTGGCGCTCATGCCGACCCAGTGGAGCGACACGCCGTTGTAACGGGCGGCGGCGATGCGCAGACCCTTCGGCGCGAAGGCGATGGCTTCGACCGTGCGCTCCTCTGCGAATTCCTTGGTCGTGCCGTCGGCAAGGCGCACGAGCGAACTTTTGCCGTAGGAATAGGCGATGGCGCCTTGGGGGCCGGCCGCGACCTGCGAGATCCATTTGCGCGGCGCGGTCGCGAGTTCGCAGACGCTGCCGTCCGCCGCGATGCGCAGGACTTTGCCGTCCTCGCCGCCCGAGATCAGGCTGCCGCTATAGGGATCGCGGATCGCGGTGAGCATGCCCTGATGGGCTTCTGAAACCCTCTCGCCGCCGTCCAGCCGGTGAAACGTGCCGTTTGCGTTTGCGAAGAAGGGAACATCACCTAAAAATTCGACGGCCAGAACGTGGCCGTCGAGATCAAGCGGTGCAACTGTCGGCATCAGGCAGCTGCCTCGCAGGCCTTGAAGGAAGCCTCGAGTTTTTCGCGGTCAAGATCGCGGCCGATGAAAACGAGACGGCTTTCATGCTTCTCGCCCTCCTTCCACGGACGCTGGTGATCGCCTTCGATGATCATGTGCACGCCCTGGACGACGTAACGCTGGGGATCGTCCTTGAAGGCGATGATGCCCTTGAGGCGAAGAATGTTCGGGCCCTGCATCTGGGTGATCTTCTGGATCCAGGGGAAGAAGCGTTCGGGGTTCATCTGGCCGCCGCGCAGCGACACCGACTGCACCGTCACATCGTGGATCGCCGACATGGCGCCATGATGATGATCGTGCCGCTGGTGATCATGGTGATGATCGTGATCATGATCATGATGATGGTGGTCGTGATCGCAATCCGGGCCGCAGACGTGGTCGTCATGGCCGTGCTCCAGGAAATGCGGATCGTTTTCGAGTGCGCGTTCCAGGTTGAAGGCGCCCTGATCGAGCACGCGGGCGAGGTCGACGCCGGAGCGGCTGGTCTTGTAGACGCGGGCGGCCGGGTTGATGGCGCGGACGATGTCTTCGATCACATCAAGTTCGTCCGGGGTGACGAGGTCGCTCTTGTTGATGACGACGACGTCGGCGAAGGCGATCTGGTCCTCGGCCTCGCGGCTGTCCTTCAGGCGCAGCGGCAGGTGCTTGGCGTCGACAAGCGCGATGACGGCGTCGAGCTCGGTCTTGGCGCGCACGTCGTCGTCCATGAAGAAAGTCTGAGCGACGGGTACCGGATCGGCAAGGCCCGTCGTCTCGACGATGATGCCGTCGAAACGGCCGGGGCGGCGCATCAGGCCTTCGACGACGCGGATCAGGTCGCCGCGCACCGTGCAACAGACGCAGCCATTGTTCATCTCGTAGATTTCTTCATCCGATTCGACGATCAGGTCGTTATCGATGCCGATTTCGCCGAACTCGTTGACGATGACCGCATATTTCTTGCCATGGTTTTCGGAGAGGATGCGGTTGAGCAAGGTCGTCTTGCCGGCACCGAGATAACCGGTGAGCACGGTGACGGGAATAGGCTTCTGGGTGGAGATCGCGTCGGTCATGAGAACCTCTAAATTAGGCGTACAGCCGAACGGCTAGGGATCGGCCTTTGAGCGGTTGGTCTCATATAATGGCATGGGCACCGCAGTTCAAAGGATTTTATATGTTATAAGATCACGTCGCCGCACGATGCAGACGATCGCTTTTTCAACGGAGTTCGCCGACGTCGAATGCATCGACATCCTCCAAAAGTTCCACCAGCCCCTTCACCGCATGGGCAATCAACGCCTCGCCCTTTTCGGCCGTCGCAGCCGCGGCATTGCCAGCCACGCCTTGTTCGTTGATGTCCGACATCTTCCAGCCGAAGGCATGCTGGCCGTAGGCGCGCAGGTGCTTGAAGCGGGTGGCGAATTCCGTCTGCCGCGAGGAAAAATCCTCAGCCTTTGCCATGTCTACCTTGTCGGGGTGAAGCGCCAGCATGACCGAGGTCTCGATATCGCCGCCATGGATGCCGATCGCCTTTTCCTCCGGCGCAATCACGCCATCCGGCAGGCCGAAGCGGGTCCAGCTCGTCGCCACCGCCAGCATGGCAAAGCGGACCCGCGCCTCGGTCGCGACGACCGATATCAGAGGCGAGTTGCCGCCATGGGCGTTCAGCATAACGAATTTGCGAATGTCTCTCTTCGCCAGCCTTTCGGCAATGCCGAGCCAGCGGTTGACCGCTTCGTCGAAGGCGAGCGTCTTCGTTCCTTCAACATCCATATGTTCTACGGAATAGCCGACCGATTCGGTGGGCAGGAAGGTTACCGACAGTCCGGCGGGCAGGGCCTTCTTCAATCTTCCGGCGATGCCGTCGGCAATTAGCGTGTCGGTTTCGAAGGGCAGGTGAGGGCCATGCTGCTCATGGGCACCGAGCGGCAGCAGGGCGATCGGGCGGCCTGCGCCGGAGGCACGGACCGAGCCGCTGTCGTCGAAGCGGGGCGAAGGCGTCATCATCCGGTCGTTGCCTCTTGTTTATGACGAGATCATGGGCAATGTCATATCGCAGCGGCGTCGGGGCTTAAAGATCAAAGGGATGGCTATGGGAAAGAAGCATAAGGACGGCAAGAAGAGCAAGTCCAAGAAGAAGGACCAGACGGAGTACACGCTCGTCGATCTTTCTCCGGCGCTCACCCAGGCGGCCCGTTCGATGCGCACGGTGCTCTCGCGCAACCTGTTCGAAAGCGGTCTCTATGCCGGCCAGGACGGCGTCATTCTCTCGCTTGCCGAGAGCGACGGCATGACAGCGGGCGGCCTTGCGCAAAAGCTCGGGGTCAAGGCGCCGACGATGACGCGGACGATCGGCCGCATGGAGGCGCAGGGCTTTCTCGAGCGCAAGCCCGATGCCGAGGATGCGCGCCTCACCAAGGTCTATCTCACTGCGCTCGGCCGTGACAGCGTGCGGGCGATCGAAATGGCGGCCTCGGCCTGTGACCGACTGGCGACGCAGGAGTTTTCAGAAAAGGAAATCCGCAATCTGGTTCGCCTGCTGAAGGCGATCGACGCCAATCTGCAGACCGAAGCGCATGGTATCGAAGAACCGGAAGAAGACTGAAATTTCTCCTGAAAGACGAATTGCCTCCGCCGGTTAAATCTTTTAATTAAACATTTTAAGGGGACCGCGCCGGTTGCCGTGCGGTCTTGCTGTCTTGCGTGCTGCCTGGAGGAGGACACGTGGTCCAGAAGATCAAGCTATCGACAATCGCCGAAACGCTCGGCATTTCAACAGCGACCGTATCGCTCGCCTTGCGCGACAGCCCGCTGGTGGCCGGTAATACGCGGGAGAAGATCAAGGAGCAGGCGCGCGCGCTTGGCTATATCTACAACCGGCGTGCCGCCAGCCTGCGCACCTCACGCTCGGGCATCATCGGTGTCGTCGTGCACGACATCATGAACCCTTTCTACGGCGAAATCCTGAAGGCGATCGAAAGCGAGCTCGACCGCAGCCGCCATACCTTCATTCTCTCCAATCATTATGACAATGTCGAAAAGCAGCGCACCTTCATCGAGACGCTTCTGCAGCTCGGCGGCGACGGCGTCATCATGTCGCCGGCGATCGGTACGCCGCCGGAAGATCTGCAGTTGGCGGAAGAGAACGGCATGCCGGCGATCCTCGTCGCCCGCTCGATGGACGGTCTGGAGCTGCCGACCTATCGCGGTGACGACAGCTATGGCATCTCGCTCGCCACCAATCACCTGATCGGTCTCGGTCACCGCTCGATCGCCATGATCGGCGGTACGGACCAGACATCCACCGGCCGCGACCGCTACCAGGGCTATGTCAACGCCCTGCGCAAGGCGGGCATCGAAGTCGATCCGAATCTGCGCATTCCCGGGCCCCGCTCGAAGCAGGGCGGTTTCGAGGCGGCGGTGCATTTCCTCTCGCTGCCGCAGAAGCCGACGGCGGCGGTCTGCTGGAACGATCTCGTCGCGATCGGCCTGATGAACGGCATTGCCCGCGCCGGTCTGGTGCCGGGGCGCGATATTTCCGTCACGGGTTATGACGATCTCGAGGAAGCCTCGATCGCCACGCCGGCGTTGACGACCGTCTGGAACGGCCAGACCGAAGTCGGCCGTCTGGCTGCGCGCGCACTTCTCGATCGTCTTGCCGGCAGCCACGAACCTGACGGCATGCATCTCATCAAGCCGGAAATGCGCATCCGCCAGTCGACCAGCCCCCATCGGCCCCGCGCCTGAACCAGACCCCGTCCAAGAGGAAAAGCCATGTCCCGCATCGCCATTCTCGTTCCTGGGAAGATACACGAGCGTGTTCTCGAAAGGCTGAAGGATCGTTTTGAGATCATTGCTGTCGCCCGCGAGGAAAAGCTGGCGCTCGACAGCGAGACCGCCGGCCGCATCCGCGGCGTTGCCGTCTCCGGCGCTTTTCCCGGCGCCTGGATGGACCAGTTGCCTGGTGTCGAAGTGATCGCCAGTTTCGGGGTCGGTTATGACGGCATGGATGTGAAGCGTGCAGTCGAAAAGGGCATCGTCGTCACCAATACGCCAGACGTTTTGAACGACGAGGTTGCCGATACGGCGATCGGCCTGCTCCTGAACACGATCCGCGAGCTGCCGCGGGCCGAGGCCTGGCTGCGTGCCCGCAATTGGAAGCCGGGCACGGCTTATCCGCTGTCACGTTTCTCGCTCAAGGGCCGCCATGTCGGGCTCTACGGCCTTGGCCGCATCGGGCTCGAGATCGCCAAGCGGCTGGAACCGTTCAAGGTGAAGATCAGTTATCACACGCGTTCGCGCCATGCGGAGGCGCCCTACGATTATCACCCGACGTTGAAGGGATTGGCGGAGGCGGTGGACACGCTGATCGCCATCGTTCCGAAGACGCCGCAGACGCATAAGACGATCGACGCCGATGTCCTGGCCGCTCTCGGTCCGGATGGGGTTCTCGTCAATGTCGGCCGCGGCTGGACCGTCGACGAAGAGGCGCTGAGTGCCGCCCTCGCCTCAGGCGCGCTCGGTGCGGCCGGCCTCGACGTCTTCTACGAAGAGCCGAGCGTGCCGTCCGGCCTCCTGGAACCGGCCAATGCGGTGCTGCTGCCGCACGTTGCCTCGGCCTCCGTGCCCACGCGCATGGCGATGGCCGATCTGGTTGCCGACAATCTCATCGCCTGGTTCGAGAAGGGGGCAGCGCTGACGCCGGTGCCGGAGACGCCGCAAAAAATTCAGCGCGGCTGAGCTCGACTGCCTCCTAGGCGGTCGCCGGTGCCGTGATAACCGGACGTTTGCCGCCGGCGTAGTTGCGGACGGCGTCGCCGAAGGCGGCAAACAGCTTGTTCGACGCCTTGTCGGTTTCGGCCCAATATTCCGGGTGCCATTGCACGCCGACGGCGAAGGCCTTGGCATCGATGACGGAAACGGCTTCCACGGTGCCGTCTTCGGCGATGGCTTCCACCTGCAGGCGCGGTGCGGTTCTGGCGATAGCCTGGCGATGCAGCGAATTCACGCGGATATCGCCTGAACCGAGAATGCCTGCTATGCAGGAGCCTTCCTTGACATGGACGGTCTGGCGGATGGCATACATGCCGTCACGGTCGACCCCTTCCGGCCGGCGATGATCCCAGATGCCGGGCTGCTCATGGATCTCGCTTGCCAGCGAGCCGCCGAGAGCGACATTCAGTTCCTGAATGCCGCGGCAGATGGCAAGCAGCGGGATGGCACGGTCGATGGCGCGGCGGATCAGCGGCAAACTGGTGCCGTCGCGGGCGGGGTCGAAGGGGCCGTCCCTGTCAGTCGCCTTGGCGCCATAGAGCGAGGGATGCACATTGCTGGCCGAGCCTGATACCAGCAGACCATCGACGCGGTCGAGCACCGCGTCGGGATCGTAGCCTGCCTCGAAGGCGGGGATCACGAAGGCCATGACGCCGGCCGCATTCAATGCGGCACCGACATATTGATGCTGCACGGCATGCCAGGTCGCGCCGTCGAAGCTGCGGATATCGGCAGGAATGGCAACGATTGGTTTCGTCATGTTTGCACCGGTAAAATCTTCTGCTGGTCGTTTTTGCCGCCAGAACGGCGGTGGAGTCAACGCCTGGCTTTGTCCGACGACCAATTGCACCGCAAACGGCGCCGCGGCTCCGGGGCTCGCGCTAAGCTGCTGATATTGTGGACGCCTCGCGCGCTCCCTATTGCTATCCTGATGCCAAAGGCTAATAGACTAAAGCTTGAATCGCGGCCCCCTCCATGCTTAGCTCTGCCCTCGCTGCGGGTAGGGATGGATTGGCCGCGCAGTGCCATCTGTACGGGAGGTTTTTTGATGGATCGTCGTTCGTTTTTCAAGAAGGCGGGAACCGCCAGTGCCGGCGCGGTTGCGGCAACGGCGCTGGCGGCGCCTGCGATCGCGCAAGAGAATCCGAAGATCGCTTGGCGCATGACGTCTTCGTTTCCGAAGAGCCTGGATACGATCTATGGCGGTGCCGAAGACATCGCCAAGCATGTTGCCGCTGCGACCGACGGCAATTTCACCATCCAGCCTTTCGCGGCCGGTGAAGTCGTGCCGGGCCTGCAGGCTGTCGATGCGGTGGCCGCCGGTACGGTCGAGGCAGCCCACACCACCTCCTATTATTTCGTCGGCAAGGATCCGGCCTATGCCTTCGGAACAGCCATCCCGTTTGGATTGAACAGCCGCCTGACCAACGCCTGGTTCTACCAAGGCAATGGCAATACGCTGATGAACGAGTTCTACGCCACGCAGGGCATGTATGCCCTGCCGGCCGGCAATACCGGCGCACAGATGGGCGGCTGGTTCCGCAAGGAAATCAACACGCTTGACGATCTGAAGGGCGTGAAGATGCGCATTGCCGGCCTTGCCGGACGCATCATGGAGAAGGTCGGCGTCGTCCCACAGCAGATCGCCGGCGGCGACATCTACCCGGCGCTCGAAAAGGGCACGATCGATGCGGCGGAATTCGTCGGCCCCTATGACGACCTGAAGCTCGGCTTCCACAAGGTGGCGAAGTACTACTATTACCCGGGCTGGTGGGAAGGCGGCCCGACGGTGCACGCCTTCTTCAATCTGGATAAATGGAGCAACCTGCCGAAGCACTATCAGGCAGCGCTCACCGACGCCTGCGCCTTCGCCAACACCAACATGCTGGCGAAATACGACATGAAAAACCCGACGGCGCTGAAACAACTCGTTGCCGAGGGTGCGACGTTGCGCCCGTTCAGCCAGGAGATCATGGAAGCCTGCTTCCAGGCGGCAATGGGCATCTACGGCGAAATCTCGGCCAATAACCAGTATTTCAAGAAGATCTACGAGGATCAGACCGCCTTCAAGCGCGACGCCTATCTGTGGATGCAGCTCTCGGAATACACCTTCGATACGTTCATGATGATCCAGCAGCGGGCCGGGAAGCTTTAGGCTTTCCGCGACCGACATCGACGCTTTAGGCGAATGTAAGAAAAACCCCGGATCGTTGATCCGGGGTTTATTTTTGTTAGGCTATTTGGCAGGCGCGGGCGGGGCTCCCGGCAGGCCGTTCAGCGGCGGCAGGGTGAGGCCCGGTATCTGCGGCGAGCCGTTGCCGCCGCCGCCCACCGGCGGCAGGCCGAGCTGGCCGCCAAATCCCGGCACTTCGATCTTGATCGAGTTCGGATCGACCTTGGGGCCATGGTCAAGCCAGTAGGTGACCGATTGCGGCCAGAAGATCACGATCGCAACCAGAATAATCTGCATGCCGACCCAGGGCAGGGCGCCCATGTAGATATCGGAGGTCTTGACGTCCTTGCTGGCGATCGAGCGGAGGTAGAACAGCGCGAAGCCGAAAGGCGGATGCATGAAGCTGGTCTGCATGTTGACGCAGATCAGGACGCCGAACCAGATCAGGTCGATCCCAAGGCTGGAGGCAACGGGCGCGAGCATTGGAATGACGATGAAAGCGATCTCGAAGAAATCGAGAAAGAAAGCCAGCACGAAGATGAAGATGTTGACGAAGATCAGGAAACCGACCGGCCCGCCGGGAATGCCCGACAGCATGTGCTCGATCCACCGCGAACCATCCATGCCCTGGAAGACCAGGCTGAAGCAGGTGGAGCCGACCAGGATCATCACCACCATTGATGTAATATGCGTGGTCGATGTCATTGCTTCGCGGATTAGCGGCCAGGTGAGACGGCGGTTCATGGCTGCCAGCGCCATGGCGCCGACGACGCCGAGCGCGCCGGCTTCCGTCGGTGTCGCAAGGCCCATAAAAATCGTACCGAGCACGAGGAAGATCAGCACGATTGAGGGCACCATGCCCATCAGCACTTTCGCCAAAAGCGCCCAGTTGAAGTCGCCGCGCACCTCTTTCGGCAGCGGCGGCATCGATTTCGGCTGGATGATCGACATCACCAGGATGAAGAGCACGAAAATCGTCACCTGCAGGATCGAGGGGCCGATCGCGCCGAGATACATGTCGCCGACCGATCTGCCAAGCTGGTCGGCGAGAACGACGAGCACGAGCGAGGGCGGGATCACCTGGGTGATGGTGCCAGAAGCGGCGATGACGCCGGTGGCAAGGCGCGGGCTGTAGCCGTAGCGCAGCATGATCGGCAGCGAGATCACCCCCATGGTAATGACGGAGGCGGCTACCGTGCCGGTGATGGCGCCGAGCACGGCGCCGACGAGGATGACGGCATAGGCGAGGCCGCCGGGAACGCCGCCGAAGAGCTTGCCGGTGCCTTCGAGCAGATCCTCGGCAAGGCCGCAGCGTTCCAATATCGCTCCCATGAAGGTGAAGAAGGGAATGGCGAGCAAGAGGTCGTTGGAGACGATGCCGAAAAAGCGCAGCGGCAGCGCTTGCAGAAAGGCTTCGCTGAAATGGCCGGTGACGATGCCGATGATGCCGAAGAACAGGCCGACGGCAGCGAGTGAAAAGGCGACCGGAAAGCCGTAGAGCATGAAGATGACCATGCCCAGGAACATGGCCGGCGGAATGATGCCGAAATCAAACAAATCCGTTCCTCCCGGGAGCGCTACTGCAGTGGCTTTTCGTATTTGGTGTCGATGCTGATTTGGCCGGTCAGCGCTGCGATCCGCTTGATCAGCTCGGAAACGCCCTGAAGGGAAAGCAGCGCGAAGCCGGCGACGAGGATCAGCTTTACGGGCCAGCGGATCAGCCCGCCGGCATTGGCCGATATTTCCCCCTGCCGGTAGGAAAGCGCGAAGAAGGGCCAGCAGAGCCAGGTGAGGAAGACGCAGACGGGGATGAGGAACAGGATGAGGCCGACAATGTCGATCCAGATCTTCGCCTTGTCGGACACTGCGCCATAAATCAGATCGACACGAACGTGCTCATTGTTGCGCAGAGCATGCGAGGCGCCGAGCATGACGACGAAGGCAAAGAGGTACCACTGGATCTCAAGCCAGCCGTTCGAACTGTAGTTGAAGGTGTAGCGAACGATGGCATTACCGGCGCTGATGAGACAGCAGAACAGGACCATATATTCGGAAAGTTTGCCCATGATCCGACTGATCGAATCAATCAGCCGGCTTGCCGCCAAAAGTGTCGACATTCGTTTCCCTTGTTCTTGTCCTGCCATTTTTCGGCAGCTTTCCCTCTTTCGAATCGGTGTAGACCACGGCCTTTGAAATTGGAAGGATAAATGCCTCTGGTTAGAGCATAGTCTAAGTCGCAACAGGCGGCCGTCGATGTTTTAACAACCTAAGCGTGGGTAAATTCTTTCCTTATTCTCGCCAGGAGGATGCATGATCTCGCGCAGGCTGCGGTGTTCATCCGATGGTTTTAGAAAATTTGACCAAATGTCTGATTCGATTGAAATCAATTTTTAAAGGGTTGGGCTTAGAATCCCCGCGCACAGGGAAAGTGTGGATGAAGCCAGATAACCCGAACAGGGTCCCTATTGATGTGTATTTGTCGTTTGTGAGCTCCCTTTCCGGGAACCGCATGACGCTTCTTGTCGGCGTGATCGTCCATGTCGCGACGTGCCTTGCTGTGGCTGCCAAGACGCAATACTCCATCTACATCCTACTGTCGGTCGCCTTCCTTTTGGTCTTCAGCGCTCGCATGGCCATCTTCCGGCAGTTCGATCATGTCGACAAGCAGAGCCTGTCGCGCGGGGGAATCGAGCGTTGGGAGCGGATTCTTGTTGGCGCCGGATCCTGCACCACCGCACTCCTCGGCATCGCCAGCGGCTACGCTATCTTCGTCGTGCACGATTCCTTTGCGGAGCTTGCCTGCATTTCCGTCACCATGGCGACCATGGTTTCCGTTGTCGGGCGCAACTACGGCTCGCGCTTCGCAGTCGACCTCCAGACGGCCTTCTGCTGCCTGCCGATGATCGTCGGCAGCCTGCTGGCGCTCGACTTCTATCGCGGCGTGCTGTCGATCTTTCTCATCCCCTTCTGGCTGACGACGCGGGCGATGGCGAACGGCGTGCGCGAATTTCTGTACGAGAATGTTATCGCGCGCCGGGAAATCACCATCATCGCCGACCGTTTCGACACGGCGCTCAACAACATGCCGCATGGCCTCGTCATGGTCGATGACGAAAACCGCATCCAGGTCGTCAACCGCAAGGCCTGCGAACTGCTGAAAATCGGCGCGCCGGAACGGCTGAAGGACCGCGATCTTGGCGCCGTGCTGCGCTATGGCGCACGCTACAGCTTCATGGACGCCTCACAGCCGGAGCTCATCCTGCGCCAGCTCACCCAGGTGGCCGAAGGCAACTTGTCGCGCACGCTCATTCACTTTCCCGAGGCCCTGTCGCTCGAATTCTCCGCCAGCCGCAGAGCTGACGGTGGCGCGGTGCTGATCTTCGAAGACGTATCCAGCCGTGTGAAGGCCGAGCAGAAGATCATGCATATGGTCCGCTTCGATGCGCTGACCGGCCTGCCGAACCGTGAATATTTCGGCCAGCTGGTGCAGGAGTATCTCGCCAAGAATCCGAGGAAATCGGGGCCGCTTGGCTTTATGGTGCTCGATATCGACGAGTTCAAACATGTCAACGACATGCGCGGTCACGTCACCGGCGACCATCTGCTTTGCGCCATCGCCGCCCGCATCAAACAGGTCTGTGGCAGCGCCATCCTCGGCCGGTTGATGGGCGACCAGTTCATCCTGTTCTTCCCGCATGCGAAGGAGCCGGCCTCACTCGATCTCGAGATCCGTCGCGTGCACGCTGGGATCCAGGGCCATTATGAAGTCGACGAGCTGACCTTCCTCATTTCGCTTAGTGCCGGTTACGCCATTCTCGAAAGTTCCGCTTTTGCGATGGACGAATGGAGTGTCAAGGCGGATCTTGCGCTGTTCGAGAGCAAGTCTCGCTTCAAGGGCGGCATATCAGGCTTCGAGCGCGAGATGGACGGGCGCTATATCGAGCAGCAGAAGCTGAAAGCAGATCTTCGCGAGGCGGTCGCGGCGCAGGCGCTGCACCTCGTCTTTCAGCCGATGTTCCGGGCTGACGGTTCGCGCATCGAATGCGCCGAGGCGTTGGCGCGGTGGGTGCATCCGGAGAAGGGCTCGATCCCGCCCGACGTCTTCATTCGGCTCGCCGAGGATATGGGCATCATCTCCGACATCACCCGTTTCGTGCTGTCGCAGGCCTGCAGCGAATGCATGACCTGGCCGGAGCACATCGCCGTCTCGGTTAACCTCTCGGCACGGGATTTGCGCGATGCCGACATTTTGTCGGTGGTCGCCGACGCGCTTGCCCATTCCGGGCTCAACGCGGCGCGGCTGCATCTCGAAGTCACCGAAAGCTGCCTGATCGACGAGCCGCAGGCTGTGCGCGCGATCCTGGCGGAACTCAGAGCCCGCGGCATCACGATTGCGATCGACGATTTCGGCACCGGCTTCTCCAGCCTCAGTTATCTCGACACGCTGCCGCTCGATATCGTCAAAATCGACCGCTCCTTCGTGCGGAATATCGTCGAGGATACTCGCCGCCTCAAGCTGCTGCGAGGGACGGTCAATCTCGCCCGGGAACTCGGTCTGAAGATCGTCATCGAAGGTGTCGAGACTGACGAGCAGCTCGCTCTGCTCAACAAACACCGCAGCACCGATCTGGTACAGGGCTATGTTTTCTCGCGGCCGGTGCCTTCCCAGAACATCCCACTCCTGCAACAGGGCGTCGGCCGCCGCGCCGTCCAACGTCGCCGCAACAAGGTCGCCTGAGCTTTCGGTAGCCGCCGATGTTTCTTGTGATACCCCGCCGTTAACCTTAATACTTTATAAAGGGCCCGAATTATCGGATTTTCTTGCCTAAACCTCACTGACGTATGATTAATGATCCGTTAACGAGTGGATCAAAATATGTCAGACACACTGTTCACGCGTAGTGATTTCAGTACGAAAATTTTGGAAATTCTGGATCATGTCGAATATCGCCGTGTCGAAAGCAGCGAAGACATGGAGGAGGTGGAGCGGCTGCGCTACAAAGCCTACAAGGCCCACGGCGCGCTGTCGCTTGCCCCGGAAGGCCTGTTGGACGATGTCGATTTCGACAGCCATGCCTATATCTTCGGTCTCTACTATTATGGCGAACTGGTCAGTACGATCCGAATTCATTATGTGACGCCGGAGCATCGTATCAGCCGGTCCGGAGAGGCCTTTCCCGAGGCGATGGATGAGCTTCTGGACGCCGGGCTAACCTTGATCGACCCGGCGCGTTTCGCGGCGGACCCGGAGCTCACCGCCAACATGCCATGGGTTCCCTACCTGACGCTGAGACCCGCCATCGTCGCGGCAGCGTATTTCCGGGCTGACCGCGTTATTCAGTCCGTTCGGCCCCCGCATGCCGCCTTCTATAAGCGGGTCTTCTATGCCGATACTATTGTGCCCGGCCGACTGGCGGAGAGTTACGGGGTTGATGTGACGCTGATGGCGACGAATGTGGTGGAGGTCGGGCGCAAGCTGTTGACGCGCTATCCCTTCTTCATCTCCAGCGCCAGCGAACAGCGCATGATGTTTTCGCGCAATCCCCACGATACGCTGCCGCCGCTTACCATCATCCCGACGGCGCGCTTCGTGCCGCAAGGTGAACTCGGCACCGACCTGCCGCTGTAATTTCTCCTGCTCTGCGAATGAGGAGAGGTTATGCAGCAGTGAGGAGATCCGCAGCCGGCGCCCTCACGTTTTTCCTTGCGGAAGAAGGTGGCTTGGAACCCGCGGCTGCGGCATTCTCATGCATTGCGCTTTCGCCTGTCATTGTGTAATTCGTGCAGGCAGGGACTTCCCTCGGCCTAAGAGGGAATCAGGCAGCGCAAAAGCATTTCAGGGAGACGATATTTATGGCCGAACATCATACCGGACCGGTCGAGACCGGCGCGCCGATGGATTACAAGGAACATGAGCAGACCTACAACATGTTCATTGCCGGCACGAAATACGGCACGATGCTTCTCGTCGTTCTCCTGCTCGCGATGACCGCCGGTTTCTTCGGCGGCGCCGGCCTCCTCGGCGGTCTCTTCGTCTTCATCGTTCTTCTCGCCGCCGGCATCTTCCTGTTCCGCTGATCGCGGCTGGCGCATCGGCCTGAAAATCGCAATTCGATTTTCGACAAACACGATGTGTCTATTCAAGGGAGTTGGAGCGTCTTTGTGCGTCCGGGGGGACGCAGGCGCTCTAAGGGGAGGGGAGGCTTCTCCGAAGCCTTGTGAATTAGGTGCTTGGCCTGCGCAGGCGAGCCTGCGGCGGTCTGGCTGACCCGGAGGAGGGGGCAGTTGGGCAATATTGTTTTCGTTGCAAGGGAAACCACGGACGGGGAGACGCGTGTCGCGGCCTCCGCCGAGACCGTGAAGAAGATGAAGGGTTTCGGTTTCGACGTCGTCGTCGAGGCCGGCGCCGGTGCGGCTTCGCGCATTCCGGACGCCGAATTCGAGGCCGTAGGCGCCAGGATCGGCAGTTTTGCCGATGCAGCCTCCGCCGACGTGGTGCTGAAGGTGCGCCGCCCGAGCCCATCGGAAATCGCGGGTTACAAGAGCGGCGCCGTTGTCATCGCGATCATGGACCCCTACGGCAATGACGAGGCGATTGCCGCACTCGCAAGCGCCGGGCTTTCGACCTTCGCCATGGAACTGATGCCGCGCATCACCCGTGCGCAGTCCATGGACGTGCTCTCCTCTCAGGCCAATCTCGCCGGCTACCAGGCCGTCATCGAGGCCGCGGCGGTCTACGACCGCGCGATGCCGATGATGATGACGGCGGCAGGCACCGTGCCGGCGGCCAAGGTCTTCGTCATGGGCGCCGGCGTCGCCGGTCTTCAGGCGATCGCCACCGCGCGCCGCCTGGGTGCCGCAGTCTCGGCGACCGACGTGCGCCCGGCCGCCAAAGAGCAGGTCGCCTCACTCGGCGCCAAGTTCATCGCCGTCGAGGACGAGGAGTTCAAGGCGGCGGAAACGGCCGGCGGTTATGCCAAGGAAATGTCCGCAGACTATCAGGCGAAGCAGGCAGCCCTCGTCGCCGAACACATCGCCAAGCAGGATATCGTCATCACCACGGCTCTCATTCCCGGCCGGCCGGCGCCGCGGCTCGTTTCGCGCGCCATGCTTTCCTCGATGAAGCCGGGTGCGGTCGCCGTCGACCTCGCGGTCGAGCGCGGCGGCAATATCGAGGGGGTCGTTGCCGGCGAGGTCGCCGACGTCGACGGCGTCAGCGTGATCGGCTTTGCGAACATGCCGGGCCGGGTCGCGGCCAGCGCCTCGGCGCTTTACGCCAAGAACCTCGTCACCTTCCTCGAGACGATGGTCAACAAGGAAACGAAGGCGGTCGTCGTCAACCTCGACGACGAGCTCGTCAAGGCGACGATGCTGACCTATGCCGGCGACGTGGTTCATCCCGCCTTCGGCGGCGCGAAGAAGGGAGACGTGTGATGGCCAGTGAAGCAATGGACAGAGCGCTGCAGCAGTTGAACGAAGCGGTGACGGCCGTTGCCACTGCAGCCGCGCAGGCTCCGGAAGCGGCAAGTGCGGCGACCGGCGGGGCGATCGATCCCTTCGTCTTCCAGCTGGCGATCTTCGTCTTGTCGATTTTCGTCGGCTATTACGTCGTCTGGTCGGTGACGCCGGCGCTGCATACGCCGCTGATGGCAGTGACCAACGCGATCTCGTCGGTCATCGTCGTCGGCGCGCTGCTGGCGGTCGGCATCTCCACAAGCGGTCTTGCGACCGGTTTCGGTTTCGTCGCCCTGGTGCTGGTTTCGGTCAACATATTCGGCGGCTTCCTGGTCACGCAGCGCATGCTTTCGATGTACCGCAAGAAGGACAGGTGAGGGATCGATGACCAGTATCGCAGCTTTCCTCTACCTCGTTTCCGGCGTTCTCTTCATTCTGGCGCTGCGCGGCCTCTCCCATCCGGCCACCAGCCGCAAGGGCAATCTCTTCGGCATGATCGGCATGGGTATCGCCATCCTGACGACGCTGGTGCTGGCGACGCCCAACTTCGGCGGGTTCGTGCTGATCATCCTCGGCCTTGCCATCGGCGGCAGCGTCGGCGCCTATGTCGCCCGCACCATCGCCATGACCTCGATGCCGCAGCTCGTCGCCGGCTTCCACTCGCTGGTCGGGCTTGCCGCCGTGCTGGTGGCTGCCTCGGCGCTCTATACACCAGCTTCTTTCCGTATCGGCGAGATCGGCCATATCCACACCGAGGCGCGCATCGAAATGGCGCTCGGCGTGGCGATCGGGGCGCTGACCTTCACCGGCTCGATCATCGCCTTCTTGAAGCTTGACGGGCGCATGTCCGGCAAGCCGATCCTGCTGCCCTACAGGCACCTGATCAATGCAACTCTGCTGGCGCTGATCGTGCTCTTCATCATCGGCCTTGCCGCGACCGAAAGCCATTTCGACTTCTGGGCGGTCGTGGCACTGTCGCTGGCGCTCGGTGTTCTGCTGATCGTGCCGATCGGTGGCGCCGACATGCCCGTCGTCGTTTCGATGCTGAACTCCTATTCCGGATGGGCTGCGGCCGGCATCGGCTTCACGCTCGGCAATCTGGCGCTGATCATCACCGGAGCGCTCGTCGGCTCCTCCGGCGCCATCCTGTCGTATATCATGTGCAAGGGCATGAACCGCTCCTTCATCTCCGTGATTCTCGGCGGTTTCGGCGGCGAGTCGGCGTCCGGCGGGACCGACACGTCAGACAGGACGGTCAAGCTCGGCTCCGCCGAGGATGCGGCCTATCTGATGGCCAATGCCTCGAAGGTCATCATCGTGCCGGGATACGGCATGGCGGTCGCTCAGGCTCAGCATGCGCTGCGCGAATTAGCCGATAATCTCAAGAAGAACGGCGTCGAGGTGAAATATGCGATCCACCCGGTCGCAGGCCGCATGCCCGGCCATATGAACGTGCTGCTGGCCGAAGCCAATGTTCCCTATGACGAGGTCTTCGAGCTCGAGGACATCAATTCGGAATTTGCCCAGGCCGACGTCGCCTATGTAATCGGCGCCAATGACGTCACCAATCCGGCTGCGCGCGACGACAAGACCTCGCCGATCTACGGCATGCCGATCCTCGACGTCGATCGGGCGAAGACCTGCCTTTTCGTCAAGCGCTCGCTTGGTTCGGGTTATGCCGGCATCGACAACACGCTGTTCTACAAGGACGGCACGATGATGCTGCTCGGCGACGCCAAGAAAATGACCGAGGATATCAACAAGGCGATCGCGCATTGAGCCGATGAGCCGCCCTTCGGGGCTGCTTTCTCATATTTCGCCCGGCACCAGCGTCATCTTCTCGACGCCGATCGCCAGGTTCAGCCCTTCCTGGGCCTGAACATTCAGAGGCTGCAGCATGAAAGCCTTATTGGTGCCGCCGGCGATCACTTTGGCGCCGGCGCCCGCACCGATGCTCGCATCAGCGCCGACTCCGTAATATTCGCCGGCAAGGGCGAATTGCGGCATATCGGTGCCGGTCTTTGCCAGGACCTGCCAGATCATCACGCTCTTGCCCGTCTGGCCGATATCGAGGCCGAATTTCTCGATTTTGCCGGCATAGACCGCCTTGGCGCCGCCGGCTGCCGGTGTATAGGTGCAGATGAGGTTCTTCTGCGAGGTGACGATCAGACCCTGACCGCCATCCGATCCGCAGACCAGACGGCCAAGCGTCACATAATTTTCCGCGCTCGCCGGGCTTGCCCAGGCAGCCGCGGTCAGAGCCGCGGTGGCGATCATCGTTTGCTTGAACATGGTCCTTCTCCTTGAAAACGACCTGTCCGAAACGGGTTGAGGTGGCGATTGTTCCTGGGTTATTCCCGCTCCAGCGTGGCGCGCTGGGCTATCAGTACCCATAACAGGCCTTCAGGTCGGAAATCGACCTGCACCGTGCCACGGAAGGCGGCAGCGGCATGCGCCTTGATGACGGTCGTGCCGAAGCCCGAGCGCGACGGCTCGGTGACCGCCGGGCCGCCGCGCTCCTCCCAGGTGAAGCGGAGCAGGGCATCCGGCTTGCCTTCGTCCCTAACATCGTGCCAGTCGAAGCGGACGCGCCCCTGCGGGACGGAGAGCGCACCATATTTCACAGAATTGGTGGCGAGCTCATGCAGGGTAAGGCCCAGGTTCTGCACCGCATCCGGCTTCAGGACGAAATCTTCGCCTGTGATTTCGATCTGGTCGCGCGATTGCGGGAAGGCCTGCAGATGGATATCAACGACCCGCCGGAGCGACACGCCTCCCCATTGCTCGCTCGTCAGGAGCTCTATTGAACGCGCCAGCCCCTCAAGGCGGTCGGCGACGGCAGCCTGAAAGGTTTCGACGCTGTCGGCCTGTTTGGCCAGCTGGCGCATCATGGCCTGAGCAAGCGTGAGAAGGTTCTTGGTACGATGGACGAGTTCATGCATGACGAACCGCAGCCGGTCCTCGGTCTGGCTGCGATCGAATGAGGCGTTCGAAAGAGCGATCGCCACCTGGTTCGCCTCGATGACGCTTGTTTCAACCGGTGAGACGATGTGGCCCTGACCCATGCGGTTCGCCATGTCGGCAATCTCGCGAATGGTGGTGCGGACCTGTCTCGCGACGGCATAGGCGGCCAGTACGGCAACGAGCACGAGGGCAACTCCTCCGATGATGAGGAAACGCCAGGTGCTGAGAATCGACGCCTGCGCCACCGGCCCCCAGATCACCGTCTTCCAGGACCAGCCGGGAATTTGTGCATAACCGAGAAGCATGTGCGGCAGGATCGTCTTGTCTTCGAACACGCCCCGGGAAAAACCGAGCGCCGGCAGGATGCGCGGATCGAAGGGCGTGCCGGGTTCGAGGGCAGTCGGGCCGGCGGCAACGACCACGTGACCACTTTGATCAAGCACAGCCGCCGACCATCCAGGGGCTAGAACCTGGGTCGTTACGAGCCGGCCGAGATCCTGGGCATCCTGTGTGATGATGAGGGCGGAAACGGGATTGTTCTTTCTCGGCAGGATGACATTGTAGACCCAGTCGCCGCTGGTTCTGCCGCGGACCACATCCGACGCTTCGATGCGACCGGATTTCATTGCGGCATCGAGGGCGGCGATGTTTGTCGTCTTTCCGAGCTCCGCGCCGAAAGGTCGGCGTGTGTTCAGCAGTTGCTGGCCAGTTGCGTCGACCGCTTGGACGTAGAGCGCATTGTTCCGCAGAGCTGCTTCCGTGCGCTGATGGAAAGAGGCGAGATCGCCGTTTTCGAGTTCCGGGGAGCTCGACAGCAGCCGCAACGTCGTCGCCATATCCTGAAGCTGGCGATCGATGATGCGCGACAGGGCAAGCGCGTCCTGCGCCGTCTCGCGCTTTAGCGTGGAGCGTTGGTTGTCCTCCAACTGCAGCAGAAGCAGCGTCACGAAGGCGAAGATCGGCAACGCGATCGCCACCGCCATGGCAACCAGATAGGTGCCGATCGAAGCTTTGGGAAAAAACAGCGCCACGATCTTCATTTATTGCGCGCCGCCGCCACAAGTCCCGATATTGCCGCGTCCTTTGTGCGTCTTGAAAGATGTGCGGCGCTGCTGTGCGCGCTGTCTGCAACAGTTTTCGTCTGCGGTCAGGAAAGCAAAGATCCGCATCTCTCGCAAACCGCCCTCAACATGTTTTCGCACACCCCGATAGCGGGCTATCGAAGCAGCCGCATGTTAGGGGGAGCAAAAGCAGGTTGCAACATCGTATAACATGCCACGGAAGACGGTGGCGGTTTTTCCGTCTCTCTTTTCAAAGCGATGCGGCGCCTTCATGACAGCTTATTCCGGCCACCCGTTGCTGCACGCGCACCGGGCCCGGTCATCGATAAAGCGGTTCTGCCGGAGATTTCCTGCAACGCCAAGGTTCTGGGCATCCGATGGCCCGGCCGCCCCAATTCACATACTTAGCCGGCTGGAGCGCCCACTCGGGCGAGACCATCGCGCGCCGGCTGGTATTTCGGGTCAAGCCCGACCGCATGGCGGTAGGAGCGGGCTGCCTTGGCCTTGTCGCCGCGACGTTCGTAGACAAGAGCCTGGTTGGCCCAGGATTCGGCGATATTGCCGTTGAGATCGATCGCGTGATTGAAATCGGCAAACGCGTTGTCGTCGTCATTCAGCGCGATGTAGGAGATGCCGCGGCCATTATAGGGCTCGGGCGAATTCGGGGCGAGCGAGATGGCCTTCGAGAAATCGTCGATTGCCTTATCCTGCTGATTGCGCTTCTGATAGATCAGGCCACGATTGTGATAGGCGCGGCCATCGGTCGTGCCGAGCTGGATCGCCTTGCTGAAATCGTTGAAAGCTGCATCGTCCTGTCCGGCCATGCGATAGACATTGCCGCGGCCGATATAGGCGACGTCGTAGCTCGGATTGATCTGCAGAGCGGCATTGTAGTCGGCAATCGCCTGCTGCTGCTGGCCCATGTTGCGATAGACGAGCGCGCGGTTGGCATAGGCCTGGAAGAAGCGCGGGTTGATCTGCAATGCTGTATTGAAATCGTTCAGCGCTTGGCGGAACTGGCCGCTGCGGCCATAGGCGGAACCGCGGACATTATACCCTTCGGGATCCCTCGGATTGGCGTTGATAACAGCCGTCAGCGACGCGATGTTCTCTTCCGAGCCCTGCGCCTTATCGATGCGGATTACGGCATCCGTCGTGTTGGTCGTCTCGCAGCCGGCAAGGCCGACCATGGCCGCCAGCGTCAAAGCCGGCAGGAATGCGGATTTCTGAAAGCGCCAGGCGCGGGACGGATTGAAGGTGGTATCAGCCATTCGGGCTCGCTTTCCCCATGCGGCATATCCGATTTCTGGATATGCGATCTTCAGCGGCAAACTAAAAAGGCGGCGGCGAACCCATCGCCCCCGCCACAATACATCTGAAAACGTCGAAAAAACGACGGCAACGCTTACCGTGCGACCAGGCCTTCGCGCTGGGCGCGCTTGCGGGCCAGCTTGCGAACACGGCGAACAGCTTCGGCCTTTTCGCGAGCGCGCTTCTGCGAAGGCTTCTCGTAGTAGTCGCGCATCTTCATTTCGCGGAAAATGCCTTCGCGCTGCATCTTCTTCTTGAGAGCGCGGAGAGCCTGATCGACATTGTTATCGCGGACAAGTACCTGCACGAGAATCACGTTCCTTTGGTTTGGTTGATGCCTGAGGCAGCGCAGCGCCAGGGGCAAAAATATAACGTTCGCGCGGCCGCGGCCTTGCGATTGGTGATGCGGGATAGCAGATCGAGTAGGGGAAGTCCAGATGGATATCGGCGGCAGTTGGAAAAATCATATCTGCCCGGCATCCTGTCTCAAGCGAGCCGCTTCCGGCGGGGCCTCGTCCAGGGCGGCGATTGCCTCCTTGAGCGCCGTCCTGACCCGGAGTCGATCGGCAGGCTCCAGCCGGCTCATATCCAGATGCAGGTCGAGACCCGAGAGATGTTCGCTGAGAACGCGGCTTTTGTGGTCGGCGCCGAGCCTCAGCCCGTCAACGGCATAGGGCACGACCTCGCGCTGGATGCCCTTCATGGTGATCTGCGGCAAGGGATGGGCGTCGACGATCTCGTTCACCAGCGCATAGGTTTCGTAGCTGATGACGATTTCTCCGCCCTGGGCGATCGACTGCAGCCTGGCTGCGAGATTGGCCTCCGCGCCGATGATCGTATAGTCCATGCGATCGTTGCTGCCGAAATTGCCGACGTTGCAATAACCGCTGTTGATTCCCATGCGCACGACGAAAGGTTCCTCGGTGCCGTTTCTGCGCCATCTGTCCTTGAGTTCGCCGAGGCGACGCTGCATGTCGACGGCCATGCGCAGGCAGGCTTTCGCATCTTCCTCCGGACCCTTCGTTTCCGGGTCGCCGAAGAAGACCAGCATGGCGTCGCCGATGAACTTGTCCACCGTGCCGCCATGGGCGAGGGCAATGTTCGACATTTCGGTGAGATATTCGTTGAGCATATCCGTCAGCGCTTCCGGCTGCAGCCGCTCGGTGGTCGCGGTGAAATCCTTGATGTCGGAGAAGAAAATCGTCAGGCGCTTGCGCTCTGTATGGACGACGACGTCTTTCTGTCCGCTGAAGATGCTCTTGTAGATCTGCGGCGAGAGATAACGTGAAATCTTCAGGGAAACGCTCGCCAGAAATTCGTTCGCCGCTTCGAGATCCCGGTTGGCGCCATGGATGGCGCGGGCCTGCTGGCGCTGCAGCAGAATGAAGCTGAGGCCGATGATGGCGACAAAAAGGAAATAGCAGAGCAGATATTTGAAGGCGAAGACGTTGCTTGCATAGGGCTGCTTGATGACCACTTCCTGGATGCCGCGCACATCGCCGACCTTCCAGTCGGTCTTCGGACTTTCCGGGTGGCTGTTGTGACAGGCAACGCAAGCCTGGCCCATGACGACCGGCGTGACGAAGCGCAAGGTATCGGTCAATCCGACGCGGGTGAGGTCGCTCAACGTCTGCTGTGGATTGGCGCGCAGTGCGACAAGCGCTCGTTTCTCGAAATCGTCGAGCTCGTGGGAAGCGCGACTTTTGAACGGCAGATCGGAGACGAAGCGGTATGTGATGTTGGCCTGCTGCTCTTTTATGACGTCGCCGAGTTCCAGCGAAAGTGTCGCCGGCAGCGGGATGGCGCCGGGGATATTGGCGTAGTTGTGGGACACGACCGTGCCTGCGGTCGCGCCGCTGGCGTGCGCGGCCAGAACGCGTCCGACGACATTGGCGGAATAGTAGGAGCGGATGCTCGATATCAGCGAGCTCATATCGCGCGCCTGGCGTCTGAGGGTATTTCCGGAGAGGTCGCTGATGTCGAGCCAGACGGCAAGCGGCAGTCCTGCAAGCATCGCCAGCACGACGACGATCAGCCAATAGCCGCTGCGGCGCACGGCGGTTTCGGAAATCACGGGAGCCCCTCACTCTTCCATATAAAAGCATTCGCGCTTCGCGCCGTTACAAGAACATTTCACCGCGCGTCCGACAAGATCGAAGCCGTGTCGTCCAAGCAAAAGCGTGGTCGAAACGACGGCGTCGCCAAATTTGAAGATGCCGTTGCGTCGACCGGCGGGAAGCGGAAGGCTGGAAAGCGAAAAGAAGCGTCGGGGCGCATGAGTGAATGGCGTCCGGGCAGAAAGCGGCGTAGCCTGTCGTTTGGGAGAGGGGCACCGGTTGAGATGATGACGCGCGTGCAGCAAATCGGTGTCGTTGTCGGACTGGTGATCGTGGCTGCGCTGACGATGCTGCGGGCAGACGATCCCGGGATCTTCAAGCTGATCCGTGGGGTGACCTTCGACGAGTACCAACGCCTGCTTCCGCGGACATTCGAGCCCATGCCGGTCCATGTGATCGACATTGATGAGGCGTCGCTGCGCGAGTTCGGCCAATGGCCGTGGCCACGGGACCGGTTGGCCCTGCTGGTGGACCGGCTTTCTGACATGGGCGCTGCGACCATCGCCTTCGACGTTCTCTTTTCAGAGCCGGACCGGCTGTCGCCGCGCAACGTCGTGCGCGAGGTGGCGGGGGTTGATCCGTCCCTGGCAGAGAAGCTTCCCGACAATGACGAGATCTTTGCCCGCTCGATCTCCGGCAAACCCGTCGTGCTCGGTTTCGGCCTTTCCAACGAGGGCAGTTACCGGCCGCCTGTCAAGGCTGGTTTTGCTTTCACCGGGGAAAGCCCCGTCTCGGCTCCGCCCTATCTTGCGGCATCGACGCCGCTCAGGCCGCAATTGGAAGCAAATGCCGCAGGGCTCGGCCACATCAGCCTCAATCCCGGCAATCCTTCGCCGGTGGTGCGGGCGGTGCCGTTGTTCCTGACCGACGGCGTGCAGCTCTATCCCAATCTCGCGGTCGAGGCGCTGCGCGTCGCGCAAGGTGTATCGACGTATGTATTGGCCGGCGCGACCGATCGCGCCGGCGTGATGACATCGGCAAAGATCGGCGATTTCGTCGTGCCGCTGACGGCGGCGGGCGAATTTTGGCTCTATGTCAGCCCCGACCGAGCCGAGCGCTATATCTCCGCCCGCCAGGTGCTCGCCGCCGGAGGCGCCTCTCCCGAGATCTCCGCCGCCATTGACGGCAGCATCGTCTTCATCGGCACCTCGGCGGCAGGCCTGCAGGACATCCGCGTCACGGCGCTCGGCGAGAACGTTCCCGGCGTTTCGATGCATGCGCAGGTCGTCGAACAGATTCTCTCCGGCCGTTTCCTGTCGCGGCCCGACTGGGCGGACGGGCTGGAAATTCTCACGATCGCGGTGCTCGGATGCCTGCTCGTCGTGGTGACGACCTTCGTCAGTCCCGCCGTCGCACTGGTCTGCGGCCTGCTCATTACCGCAATGGCGCTCGTGGCCTCCTGGCTCTCCTTTCTTTATGCGGGGCTTCTTCTCGATCCATTGGCTCCGATCGTCAGCGGATCGGTTATCCATTTTGCCGCAACCTCGTTCCGCATTCTGGTGATCGACCGGGAAAGGCGCGAGGTGCGGCGCGCCTTCGGACATTATCTTTCTCCGTCTCTGCTGCATCGCATCGAGCATAACCGCGATGCCTTGCGCCTCGGTGGAGATGACCGGGAACTGACGGTAATGTTCGTCGACGTCAGGAACTTCACTGAAATCAGCGAACGGCTGGCGCCGACTGATGTCGTTGCCTTCCTGAATACATTGCTCGACGCGCTGAGCCGCCATGTCGTGGCTAACGAAGGTACTCTCGACAAGTTTATCGGTGATTCGATCATGGCATTCTGGAATGCGCCGGTTGATGTAGCGGATCACGAAATCAAGTCGGTTCGCACGGCGCTCGCCATGCGCGAGACACTCGCCGAACTGAACGCCGGCGACGCCTTCGGCTTCGGACCCGATCAGGAGGTCGGCATCGGCATCGGCATCCATACAGGCGTTGCCTGTGTCGGCAATATGGGCGCCAAAACCCGCTTCAACTATTCGGCTGTCGGAGATGCGGTCAACGTCGCGGCCCGCATCGAGTCGTCCTGCAAGGAGGTCGGCTTCGATATCCTCATCTCCGACAGCACGGCTCGCTCCGTGCAGGGGATGGCGGTGATCGAGGCCGGCGCCCTCTCGCTCAAAGGGAAGAGCAGCCGGACGCAGATCCTTGCGGTCGTCGGCGATGAACGCGTCGCAGCATCCCAAGAATTCGCCGCGCTCGAGCTCGCCCACAAGCAACTGATGCAGGCCCTGCAATCGCACTCGCGGAACAGCCGGAAGCTTATCGGCGCGTCAAAGCTCAGGGCCGTGCAAGTGCTCGGCGGTCTGGCGGAATTCTACGAGCGTGTATCGGGCAGGACCGATCATTTTCGCGAAGTGCCGAGGGCGGTCGAAGAGAGCGCCGCAGACTGACCGGCCTCAGCGACCGAGATTGAAATCGCGGCTCCTATGGTGGTTCCGATCATTGTCACCATCACCAGCACCATCATGATCATGATGGTGATCGCGACCTCCATCATGCTGGCGGTCGTGCCCCCGATGATCCAGACCGTGATTTCCCGGCTTGCCGTCCTCGTCATGCCGGCCATGACCCTCATGCTTATCGGGCCTGTCCGGCTTATCGTGGTCGGGTCTATCATGATGGGGCTTGTCGTGGTGCGGCATTTCCGGCTTCTGCGGTCGCTCCTTTTGTGGCTCGGCCTCTCTCTGTGGCGGATCCTGTCTTTGCGGAGCGGGTGCAATTGCCGGCGGCGGCCGGTCTCGTTCGCTTCTTTCCGGCACCAGCGAAGCCATATTGCATCCGCCGAGCAGGCCGAGGCCACCCGAAAGCCGCTGGTTGCCGGAGAGGAAGGGCAGAGCGCGCTCGTTTCCAAGCTTCTGGAGGACGTTACGCTCCACTCGTCGGGCCGCCGTCATGTCGCCGTTCGGTTTGGCGATAACGCAGTCGCAGCGTTGCTGCAGCTGCCGGCAGCCGCCGGGGCCGCAGAAGCGGGCCGCGCCGTTCAACAGGACGACGGCGGTGGTGCCGTCAGGGCCGACATAAAAATCGAATGCGGTGCCGCGCACGCCGATCGTGCCTGCAGGCGTCAGAATTTGATAGGCCGAGGACTTCGAAGTGCCGCTGACCCAGCGGAAGGTCCCCTTGGCGGCCTTGATGGTGAGTTGCCTGACCGATTGGGTGTCGTCGAAAACATATCTGTCGATGACGACGGAGGACCCCCAGCCGACCGCAAGTTTGGTGCCGTCTCTAAATACAAACTGGCCCAGCCCAGACTGCGAAGTCTTGATGCGTTCGTCGCGGTGAACGCTTGTGTTGACTTCGATCGGGCCTGCTTGTCCAGTCACCTCGGTCTTGATGACCACAGCCTGGCCGACCGGCTCGGCGGCAGTTGCCAGCCGGAAGCCGCATAGCGCAATGAAAAGCGCCTGGAATAAAAGCCGCCCCCGTATGCACATGATACACCAATTCCGGCAACGGGGAAAAATTAACATCATACTAACTGCTTGTCTTTTCACCCTCTTGGGCTAGTCAGGTCTGCCGCCAAAGGGAAGGCCGGACCTTCGCAAGATCCTGCAGGATGATGTTCGTTTGAGTTTGGGAAGCGGCGCTTAACACCATCGCAAATTGCTCAGTTTTCGACACGATGTCGTTCAGTGTCAAAAGTGAAGCTCTCGCGCGTCGCAAAACAGCCGTTGTGCCGCATTTGGATTTGCGATTTGTATGGGCGCGAGTACAGCCCTTGCCCGAAGGAGAAGAAGGCGGATGCGGAAATATTCGGTTTTTGCCGTGGCGCGGGAGGCCCTTCGCGGCCACAGAGGTTGGGAGAAGCAGTGGACTTCGCCGGAGCCGCGCGCCGAATACGACGTCGTTATCATCGGCGCTGGCGGACATGGCCTGGGAGCCGCCTATTATCTTGCGAAGGAGCACGGCATCACCAATGTGGCGGTGCTCGAGAAGGGCTGGCTCGGCGGCGGCAACACCGGGCGCAATACCACCATCATCCGTTCGAACTATCTCTATGAAGAGAGCATGCACATTTACGAGCATTCGATGAAGCTCTGGGAAGGGCTTTCACAGGAGCTCAACTACAATGTGATGTATTCGCCGCGCGGCGTGATGATGCTCTCGCACAATATTCACGACCAGCAGTCGTTCAAGCGACACATCCACGCCAACCGGCTCTACGGCATCGATAATGAATGGCTGACGCCGGAGCAGGCCAAGGCTTATTGTCCGCCGCTCGACATCTCCGCCAGCGCGCGCTATCCGATCAACGGTGCAGCACTGCAGCGTCGCGGCGGCACGGCGCGGCACGATGCGGTGGCTTGGGGATATGCGCGCGCAGCCTCCGATCGAGGCGTGCACATCATCCAGAACTGCGAAGTGACTGGTATCCGGCGCGGTCCTGACGGACGGGTGACCGGGGTCGAGACCTCGCGCGGCTTCATCGGCGCCAGAAAGGTCGGCGTATCGGCCGCGGGCCATACCTCGACAATCATGAAGATGGCGGATGTGCGCGTGCCGCTGCAGTCGAGCCCGCTGCAGGCGCTGGTCTCCGAGCCGCTGAAGCCGATCTTCCCCTGCGTCGTCATGTCGAACACGGTGCATGCCTACATCTCCCAGTCCGACAAGGGCGAGCTCGTCATCGGCGCCGGTACCGACCAGTATAATTCCTATTCCCAGACCGGCGGGTTGCAGATCATCACGCACACGCTCGACGCCATCTGCGAACTCTTTCCGATGTTCCGGCGCGTGAAGATGATGCGGCAATGGGGCGGCATCGTCGACAATACGCCGGACCGTTCGGCGATCCAGTCAAAGACGCCGGTTCCCGGGCTTTACGTCAATTGCGGTTGGGGCACCGGCGGCTTCAAGGCAACGCCGGGCTCGGCCAATCTCTTTGCGCACCTCATCGCCCGCGATGAAGCGCACAAGTTCAATGCCGGCCTGACGCTGGAACGCTTCCGCAGCGGCCGGCTGATTGATGAAGCGGCGGCTGCGGCGGTGGCGCACTGATGATGAACGTGTTCGCTCAGACGCTCGCTTCTTTCGTTATTCACGCCCTCATCCGCCTTGAAAGCACCTTCTCCCTGCTGAGGAGAAGGGGAGGAGAAGGAAATCTCACATGCTGCTGATCCATTGCCCTTACTGTCAGGAAGAGCGTTCCGAGCTCGAATTCCGCGGCGCGGGTGACGCGCATATTGTGCGGCCCGCTGATATCGCCTCGGTCTCGGACGAGGAATTTGAAGAATACTTCTTCCTGCGCGACAACCCGAAGGGGCTGATCTTCGAACGCTGGCGGCATATTCACGGCTGCGGCCGGTTCTTCAACGCGGCGCGCGATACGGTGAGCGACAAGTTCATCATGACCTACAAGGCGGGCGAGCCGAAGCCGCGGATCGGTGCAGAGGCCGAACAGCATAGCCCTGTCGAGACCTATGAAGCGGTGGAAGGAGAGGCCCAATGAGCGGTGCTAATCGTATCGCCGGGAAGGGGCGTCTGACGCCTGCAAAGACCGCGCGCTTCAGCTTCGACGGCAAGAGCTATACGGCGCTGGAAGGCGATACCGTCGCTTCGGCGCTGATCGCCAACGGCATTCATCTCGTCGGCCGCTCGTTCAAATATCATCGGGCTCGCGGCATCCTCTCGGCAGGCGCCGAAGAGCCGAACGCGCTGATCGATGTCGCGCGTGACAAGGCGCGCAAGCAGCCGAACGTCCGCGCTACGGTGCAGGAAATCTTCGACGGCATGATCGTCCAGTCGCAGAACCGCTGGCCTTCGCTTGCCTATGACGTTGGTGCGGTCAACAACCTGATGTCGCCGTTCTTCGCCGCCGGCTTCTACTACAAGACCTTCATGTGGCCGCGCTCCGCCTGGAAACATGTATACGAACCGTTCATCCGCCGCGCTGCCGGTCTCGGCGTCGCGCCGACGGAAGAAGATCCGGACCATTATGCCAGCCGCTACGCCCATTGCGACGTGCTGGTGGTCGGTGCCGGGGTGGCCGGGCTTTCGGCGGCGCTGGCCGCGGCCGAGACCGGCGCCAAGGTGATCCTCTGCGACGAGCAGGCGGAAGCCGGCGGTGCGCTGCGCTACGATGCCGGCATCAGGATCGACGGACAGGATGGTTACGCCTGGGCGCAGAAGACCGTGGCGCGGCTGAAGGCGATGGACAATGTCGAAGTGCTCACCCGCACGACCGCCTTCGGCTACTACAACCATAATTTCGTCGGCCTTGCCGAGCGCGTCACCGATCACATGGCCAAGCCCTCCCGTGATCTGCCGCGCGAGCGGCTGTGGCAGGTCCGGGCCAAGCGGGTGATTCTCGCAACCGGCTCGATCGAGCGGCACATGGTATTTCCCAACAACGACCGGCCCGGCATCATGCTCGCCTCGGCGGGGCGGATGTACCTCAATCATTACGGTGTCGCCGTCGGAAACAATGTCGGTATCTACACGGCGCACGACTCTGCCTATGAGGCGGCTTTCGATCTCAAGCGGGCCGGTGTTTCGGTCGCCGCCATCGTCGATTGCAGGCAGGCGCCGGGTGCTGCAGTGCTGGCGGAGGCGCGTGCACTCGGCATAGATGTTCTTACCGGCCAGTCGGTCATCAATACGGCGGGGCGGCTGCGCATCTCATCGATGACAGTAGCGCGCAACGGCGGCGGTTCGCCGCGCAAGATCCCGGTCGATGCGCTTCTGGTTTCGGCCGGCTGGACGCCATCCGTGCATCTGTTCTCGCAGTCCCGCGGCAAGGTGGCCTTCGAAGCGGAAAGCCAGCGTTTCCTGCCCGGCACCTATGCGCAGGATTGCCTTTCGGTCGGCGCCTGTAACGGCACCGACGACCTGCAGCGAACGGTCGAGGAATCGCTTGCCGCAGGCGAACTGATGGCGCAGGCCGCGGGCAAGAGCGGCGGCGGGAAAATCACGATTTCGGCCGAGCAGCCCTATGACTGGACGGGCGGGATGATCGGCGCTGCCGAAGGCGCCGGACCGAAGACGAACGCCAAGGCCTTCATCGATTTCCAGCATGACGTCTGCGCCAAGGATATCCGCCTTGCCGTGCGCGAAGGCATGCATTCGATCGAGCATATCAAGCGGTTTACGACCAACGGCATGGCCTCGGATCAGGGCAAGCTTTCGAATATGCATGGCCTGGCGATTGCCGCCGAAATGCTCGGCAAGGAAATCCCGCGGGTCGGTCTCACGACTTTCCGCGCACCCTATACGCCGGTGACCTATGGTACGCTGATCGGCCATTCACGCGGAAAGCTGTTCGATCCGACGCGCAAGACGCCGCTGCACGACTGGGAAGAAGCGCATGGCGCCGTTTTCGAGGATGTCGGCAACTGGAAGCGCGCCTGGTTCTATCCGCGCTCGGGCGAGAACATGCACCAGGCGGTCGCGCGCGAGTGCCGGACGGCCCGCGAGTCGGCAGGCATCTTCGATGCCTCGACGCTCGGCAAGATCGAGGTGGTAGGCCCGGATGCGGCGAAATTCCTCAATCTGATCTACACCAACGCCTGGGATACGCTGAAGCCCGGCAAGGCGCGCTACGGCATCATGACACGTGAGGACGGCTTCGTTTATGACGACGGCGTCGTCGGGCGTCTGGCAGAGGATCGTTTTCACGTGACGACGACGACAGGCGGAGCGCCGCGTGTTCTCCATCACATGGAAGATTACCTGCAGACGGAATTCCCCGATCTGAAGGTGTGGCTGACCTCGGTGACCGAACAATGGGCTGTCATCGCCGTCCAGGGACCGAAGGCGCGCGAGATCGTCGAGCCTCTCGTCGAAGGGGTCGATCTTTCCAACGAGGCCTTCCCGCATATGAGCGTTGCCGAGTGCACGGTCTGCGGCGTACCGGCGCGGCTCTTCCGCGTTTCCTTCACGGGAGAAATCGGTTTCGAAATCAACGTGCCGGCCGACTACGGCCAGTCGGTGCTCGAAGCGGTCTGGGCCAATGCCGAACCGCTCGGCGCCTGCGTCTACGGCACTGAGACCATGCACGTGCTCCGCGCCGAGAAGGGCTATATCATCGTCGGTCAGGATACGGACGGGACCGTGACCCCGGACGACGCGGGCGTCGCCTGGGCCGTTTCGAAGAAGAAGAAGGACTTCGTCGGCATTCGCGGACTGCAGCGGCCGGACCTCGTCAAGGAGGGACGCAAGCAGCTCGTCGGCCTCATTACCAAGGATCCGAAGTTGGTGCTCGAAGAAGGCGCGCAGGTCGTCGCTAGCCCGAACGAGCCGAAGCCGATGACGATGCTCGGCCATGTCACATCGGCCTATTGGTCGGAAAATTGCGGCAGGTCGATCGCCTTCGCTCTGGTCGCCGGCGGCCGGGCGCGGATGGGCGAGACGCTTTATGTGCCGATGCCGGACCGGACGATCGCCGTCGAAGTGACGGATCTGGTATTCTTTGACAAGGAAGGAGGCCGCATCCATGGCTGATGTCGCAATTCGCAAGCCGGCGCTGGCCGGCCGTCTCGGCGGCTCCGCCACTGTGCGTCTGGCCGTCGCACCGCCGGCAAGCCGCGTGGCGCTGCGCGCGCCGGCGGGGTCGCTCAAAGCACTTTCTTTGGCTCTCGGCCTCTCTGTGCCGACCACGCCGAAGACGTCCGGCCGCGCCGGTGCGCGCTCGGCGCTCTGGCTCGGGCCGGACGAGTGGCTGTTGATCGATGAGGCCGGTGGCGATCTGATGGCAGCATGTTCCAGCGCCGGCGCGCTGCATTCGGCGACTGACGTTTCCCACCGCAACGTGGCGGTCATCGTCTCCGGGCCGGGTGCTGAGGCGACGCTTGCGGCCGGCTGCCCGCAGGACCTGTCGCTGTCGTCCTTTCCAGTCGGCGCGGCCTCGCGCACGGTCTTCGGCAAGGCGGAGATCGTACTTTTCCGCACGGAAGAAGACACGTTCCGGGTGGAGTGCTGGCGGTCGTTTTCCGATTACGTCTTCGGGCTGCTGGCCGAGGCGGCGGAAGATGCCGGACATTGAGATCGCGACAATTTTGCTCAGGGATAGAGAATGCTGCACCATGCTTCCCTCGGCGTCTCCGATATCGAGTGGTCTGCGGCATTTTACGATGCCGCTTTCGCCGCGCTCGGTTATGTCAGGGTCTGGGACGACATCAGGCCGGGGCAGGTAGGGCAGGCGGTCGGCTATGGCCTTCCTGGCGGCGGGGACAAGTTGGCGATCAAACATCGGCCTGATGGCCAGCGTCCGCCGCGTTCGGGTTTTCATCTAGCCTTTGCCGCACCAAGTCACCAGGCGGTTGACGGATTTCATGCGGCGGCAATCGCGCATGGCGGCCGTGACAACGGCGCTCCAGGTCTGAGGCCCCACTATGGCGAGCATTATTATGCTGCCTTCGTAATCGATCAGGACGGACATGCTCTCGAAGCGGTGATCAACTCACCGGAATAACAAGAGCCGCGATTGCCTACGCGTCTTCCGGGCGGTCCTTGGGATCGAACTGGATGATGGTGATCCATCTTGCCGTCAGCGCCGGCTTCTTCTCGTTTTCGATTTCGATCGTCACGTCATAGGTGGTCATCAGCATGCCGCCGCCGCGGAAGCGGGCGTCGGAGAGCAGGAAGCGGCCGCGAACACGGGCGCCGCTCCTGACGGGGGTCATGAAGCGGACCCGGTCGAAGCCGTAGTTGATGCCCATGCTCTGCTCGCGCACCCTCGGCAGGCAGTTGTAGTTCATCGCCGACAGCAGGGACAGCGTCAGGAAACCATGGGCGATCGTGCCGCCGAAGGGGCTTTCAGCGGCGGCGCGCTCGGGATCGACATGAATGAACTGATGGTCGTCGGTCGCCCCCGCAAAGGCGTCGATCATTGTCTGATCGACGGTGATCCAATCCGAAAGACCCGTTTCCATGCCGATCAATCCCCGCACGTCGGAGAGTGAAATTTCCGTGACCATGAATTCCTCGTGAGAAAAGCCGCCGGGCAAAGCCTTATCGTGCATTCATGACGATTGCGACAAGGATTTGAGTGAGTTGGGTGAGGCGATCATTTTTCTACGAAAAAGGCGACGGAGCGTGGCTCGACGGTCACGCTGGCACCGGCCTTCTTCGCTCCCTCCGGCGTCAACTGGCGCCAGCCCGGCTCATTCTCTGACGGGAGCGTAAAGAGCTGGCGGCTCTCGGAACGATTGAAAAGCACGGCAAGCCGGGTCTGTTTGCCGCGCGAGGAGCGGTCGCCTGTGGTAAGCAGCATGCCGAGGGTCGAGAGCGACGGAGTCTCCCATTCCGTAACGGTCATCGGTTCTCCGGAGAGTGAGATCCATTCGACGTCGCCGTTGCCGGAAAGGAAGCCCGTTTCGGAAAAGACGGTAAAGCGGCGGCGCAGTCCTGCGACGAAAGCGGTATGGGCGACGAGATCCTCGTTCAGCGCCTTCCAGTCCAGCCAGGTGATCTCATTGTCCTGGCAATAGGCATTGTTGTTGCCGCGCTGGCTGCGGCCGCCCTCGTCACCCGCCGTCAGCATGATGCTGCCGCGGGTGGCAAAGAGCGTCGAGATCAGCGCCATGACGTCGTTGATCCGGCGCTTGCGGATACTGGGATAGAGGGTCTCGCCTTCGACGCCGTTGTTCCAGGAATGGTTCTCGTTGTGACCGTCCCGATTGTGCTCGCCGTTGGCGTCATTGTGCTTGCCGGCATAGGAGACGAGGTCGATCAGCGTGAAGCCGTCATGGGCGGCGAGGAAATTGACGCTGCGCGTCTCTTTGCCGTCGTTGCGGGAGAAGATGTCGGAGGAACCGGCAAGCGCCGTTGCGAGCGAGCCGGTCTTCCATTGGTCGCCACGCCAGTAACAGCGCAGATCGTCGCGAACCCTGTCATTCCATTCGAGGAAGGACGGCGGGAAGTTGCCGAGCTGGTAACCGCCCGGACCGATATCCCAGGGCTCGGCGATCATGATGCGGTCGGCAAGCAGATCATCGGCAAGGATCGCAGCGAGCGTTCCGCCGTCGCGCTCGAAGCCGCTCGCGGTGCGGCCCAGCACCGGGGCGAGATCGAAACGGAAACCATCGACGCCGGCGTTGAGCACGAAATGCCGCAGGCTGTCGATGGCGAGGCGCCTGACCTCGGGATGGTCGCAGGCGATCGTGTTCCCGGTACCGGTGTCGTTGATCAGTTCGCCGGGGCTGTTTCGGGCGTGGCGGTAATAATGCAGGTTGTCGAGGCCGCGCAGCGACAGCGTCGTGCCATAGCGGTCGCTCTCGCCGGTATGGTTGAAGACGAGATCGAGGATGACGGCGATGCCTTCGGCATGGAGAGCGGCGACCGTCCTGCGCAGTTCCGCCATGCCGCGGGGGACAATCCGCGGATCGAGCGCCATTAGGCCGACGGGGTTATAGCCCCAGCCGTTTGTGAGACCGAGCGGCGGCAGATGGCGCTCATCGATCCAGGCGGTAATCGGCATCAGTTCGATGGCATCGACCCCGATCCGCTTCAGATGCGCGATAACGGAGGGATGGGCAAGGGCTGCGACCGTGCCGCGTTCGGCTTCCGGCACATCGGGGTGAAGGATGGTGAAGGGCCGCACCGCCACTTCATAGATAAAACCGCCCGGTTTGAAGAGCGGCTTGTCGATTGCGGCTGGGGTGTCGGTGGTGACGATCGCCTTCGGCATCAGATCCTGGCTGTCCTCGCCGTAGAGCCCGAGGCGGGGATCGTAGCGGAACGGCCGGTCGATTTCCTTGGCGTAGGGATCGATCAGCAGTTTGGACGGGTCGAACCAGAGGCCGTTGTCGGGCGCATAGATGCCGTCGGCGCGATAGCCGTAGCGGGCGCCTTGACCGAGGCCGTCGACGAAGAGACGATGGATGTGGTTGCCATCGCGGGTCATCGGTAGGCGCGCAAATTCCCTGTTGCCGTCACCGTCGAAGAGGCAGAGTTCGATCTGCGCGGCGTGATGCGACCACACGGCAAATTCGACGCCGCTCTCGAAGACGATCGCACCCCGCGCCGAATTGCTGTCCTGCATGTCCCGCCCCGGATCAGGTGATCACGGTTGGCTCATCGCGTCCCGTGCGCTCACGAATGCTGGCAATGCTTTCGGCGGCCGCAATCAGATCGGCGAGCGCTTCCTGCGTTTCGATGTTGTGACGAGTCGAATCCGGCTCGTAGCGCTCGATATAGACGCGCAAGGTTGCGCCAGACGTGCCGGTGCCGGAGAGACGGTAGACGACGCGGGAGCCGCCCTCGAAGAGCACGCGGATGCCCTGATGCTCGCTCACCGACTTATCGATCGGGTCGTGGTAGGCGAAGTCGTCGGCTTTCTCGACCTTCAGGCTGCCGATGTTCTTGCCGGCCAAGGTGGAAAGCTGGCTGCGGAGATTGTCCATCAGGCCATTCGCCGCGTCGGTGTCCAGGCCTTCATAATCGTGGCGCGAGTAATAGTTGCGGCCGTAGGTCTGCCAGTGCTGGGTGACGATGTCGGCGACGCTCTCGCCGCGCACGGCAAGGATGTTCAGCCACAGCAGCACGGCCCAGAGGCCATCCTTCTCACGGACGTGATTGGAGCCCGTGCCCGAGCTTTCCTCACCGCAGATCGTCGCCATGCCGGCGTCGAGCAGGTTGCCGAAGAATTTCCAGCCGGTCGGCGTCTCATACATGCCGATGCCGCGCTTTTCGGCGACGCGGTCGGCCGCGCCCGATGTCGGCATCGACCGGGCGATGCCGGCGAGACCGCCGGAATAGCCGGGGGCGAGATTGGCGTTGGCGGCAAGGATCGCCAGGCTGTCGGAAGGGGTGACGAAGATGCCGCGGCCGATAATGAGGTTGCGGTCGCCGTCGCCGTCGGACGCGGCGCCGAAATCGGGGGCGTCCTCGCCCATCATCTCATCGAAGAGTTCCTTGCAGTGAACGGGGTTCGGATCGGGGTGATGGCCGCCGAAATCCGGCAGCGGCATGAAATTGCGCACCGAACCGAGGGGAGCGCCAAGACGATTTTCGAAGATTTCCTTGGCGTAGGGTCCGGTGACGGCGCTCATGCCGTCGAAGGCGATGCGGAAACCGAGGCTGATCAGATTGCGGATGGCGCCGAAATCGAACAGTTCTTCCATCAGCGCGGCATAGTCCTCGACCGGGTCGATGACCGAGAGGATCATGCCGCCGGGAAGCTCGTCCTTGCCGATGCGGTCGAGATTGACGTCGGCGAAATCGGCGATCTTGTAGCTGTCGATTGTCTTGGAGCGCGCATAAATCGCGTCGGTGATCTTCTCCGGCGCCGGGCCGCCATTATTGATATTGTATTTGATGCCGAAGTCTTCGGTCGGGCCGCCGGGATTGTGGCTGGCGGAGAGGATGATGCCGCCGAAGGCCTTGTACTTGCGGATGATGTGGGAGGCGGCCGGCGTCGACAGAATGCCGCCCTTGCCGACCATGACCTTGCCGAAGCCGTTGGCAGCGGCCATCTTGATCGCCTTCTGGATGACTTCGCGATTGTAGTAACGTCCGTCGCCGCCGATGACGAGGCACTTGCCCTGATAGCCTTCCAGCGAATCGAAGATCGCCTGGATGAAATTCTCGGCATAATTCGGCTGCTGGAAGACCGGAACCTTCTTACGCAGACCCGACGTGCCGGGTTTCTGGTCCAGATAGGGCGTGGTGGGTACGGACTTGATCATTTTAGGTCACATGCCTTTCGAGACGAGGCTTGAATAGAGGGCAGCGTAGCGTTCGGCGCTCTTCTCCCAGGAGACATCCGATTTCATGCCTTGCTTTTGCAATTGGGTCCAGAGTTTTCGGTCCGCGTAAAAATGCATCGCACGGCGGATTGCCTGTAGCATGCCCGTTTCGGTCACGGGTGAGAATTGTATGCCGGTTGCTACTTTCGCCGCAAGTGCGGCGTGATTGGCGTCGATCACGGTGTCGTTCAATCCGCCGGTGCGGGCGACGATCGGCACGCAGCCGTAACGCAGGCCGTAAAGCTGGGTGAGGCCGCAGGGTTCGAAGCGCGACGGGATGATGATGGCGTCGCAGCCGGCCTGCATCAGGTGCGACATCGGTTCGTTATAGCCGATCGACACGCCGATCCGGCCGGGATGGCGGCTGGCGGAGGCAAGCAGCGCGCCTTCGAGCGCTGCTTCGCCGGAGCCGAGCACGACGAGTTTGCCGCCCATGGCGACGATCTGGTCGGCGACGTTGGCGACGATATCCATGCCCTTCTGCCAGGTGAGGCGGCTGATGACGCAGAAGATCGGCGCATCGTCATTGTCGAGGTGGAAGAACTCGGCGATCGAGCGGCGGTTTTCCTCGCGGTTCTTCAGCGTCGTCGGGCCATAATGGGTGTGGACGACGGGGTCGGTCGCCGGGTTCCAGACATCGGTGTCGATGCCGTTGACGATTCCATGCAAATCGTCGATGCGGGTGGCGATGACGCCTTCGAGCCCCATGCCGAATTCCGGCGTCAGAATTTCGTCGGCATAGGTGGGGCTGACTGTCGTGACCGCATGGGCAGTCTGCAGGCCGCCCTTGAGGAAGCCGACGGTGCCGTAATATTCGATGCCGTCCATGGCGAAGGCATGACCTGGCAGACGCAGACCGGCAAAAATCTCCGGGCCGAACTGGCCCTGGAAGGCGATATTGTGAATTGTCAGCACGCTCGGCAGTTCCGGGGTCGGATAATAGCGCATGTAGACCGAGGTCAGCGCCGCCTGCCAGTCGTGGGTGTGGACGAGATCCGGCCGCCAGCCGGGCAGCAGTCCGGCGCCGATTTCGGAAGCGGCAAGCGACAGGGCGGCGAAACGGCGCCAATTGTCGGGATAATCCTTGCCAAGCGGATCAAGATAGGGACCGCCCGGCCGCTCGTAATAGGCGGGCGCGTCGAGGACGAGCAGATCGAGACCCTCATGTTCAACCTCGAGCACGGTCGCCCGCTCACCGAGCAGGTCCGGGAATTCGAGTCTGACGACAGGGTCGCGAATGACCTTCATGACGGCGGGGTAGCCGGGCAGGAGGGTCTTGGTCTCGACCCCGAAGGCTTTCAGAGCAATTGGCAGGGCGCCGGACACGTCGGCCAGACCCCCTGTCTTGATCAAGGGGAAGACTTCGGACGAAACCGAAAGAACTTTCATACGTCAGATATCCAGCTTGTCGATCATCGGTTGGGTGATCAGGCAGATGCCCCCTTCCGACCGCCGGAAGCGTTTGGCGTCGAGTTCGGGATCCTCGCCGACGACCAGCCCTTCTGGAATGACGACACCATGGTCGATCACGACGTTCTTGAGCTGCGCCCGCCGTCCGATCTTCACATTCGGCAGGATGACCGCCCCTTCCAGCTTGGAAAAGGAATTGGCCCTGACGCCGGTGAAGAGCAGGCTTTTGTTGAGGCTGGCGCCTGAGATGATGCAGTCGCCTGACACAACCGAGGAGGTGGCCGAACCGCGGCGGTCGTCGTCGTCATGGACGAACTTCGCCGGCGGGGTGATCTCGGCATAGGTCCAGATCGGCCAGGACTTGTCGTAGATATCGAGCTCCGGGACGATGGCCGTCAGATCGATATTGGCCTGCCAGTAGGCGTCGATCGTGCCGACGTCGCGCCAGTAGGGCTCGTGCTCGAAATCGGAGCGGACACAGGATTTGGCGAAGCGGTGGGCGACGGCCTTCCCGTTTTTGACGATATAGGGGATGATATCCTTGCCGAAATCGCGGCTCGATGTCGGGTCGGCGGCGTCGCGGCGCAGCGCATCGAGCAGGAACTTGGTGTGGAAGACATAGATGCCCATCGACGCGAGCGCGAAATCCGGCTTGTCGGGAATACCGGGGGGATCCGCCGGCTTTTCGATGAAAGCGAAGATCTCATCCTTTTCGTTGACATGCATGACGCCGAAGCCGGTCGCTTCCATGCGCGGCACTTCCAGGCAGCCGATCGTCACGTCGGCGCCGGAATCGACATGCTGCTGGAGCATGTATTCATAGTCCATCTTGTAGACATGGTCGCCGGCGAGAATGACCATGTATTCGACGCCGTAATCCTCGATAATATCGATGTTCTGATAAACGGCGTCGGCGGTGCCTTCATACCATTGCGTTTCGGAAACGCGCTGCGAGGCAGGCAGGATGTCGAAGCTTTCGTTTCGCTCCGGGCGGAAGAAGTTCCAGCCGCGCTGCATGTGGCGGATCAGCGAATGCGCCTTGTATTGCGTCGCGACGCCGATGCGGCGAATGCCCGAATTCAGCGCGTTGGACAGCGCGAAATCGATGATGCGCGCCTTGCCGCCGAAATAGACGGCGGGCTTGGCACGCCGGTCGGTGAGTTCCTTGAGACGGCTCCCCCTGCCGCCCGCCAGAACGTAAGCCATTGCGTCGCGGGCAAGTGGCTGAATACGCTTCTCTACCATTTTCTCCTCCCACCAGTCTTAATTTTCAGGTTCAAGCATTATTGTCGCCAAGGGCGGCAGCGTGATCGAGCAGGTGATATTGCCGCCGGCATCGACGGCCTGCACGCGCCCGCCATTGCCCTTCCCGCTACCGCCATAGATGTCGGCATCGGTATTCAGAATCTCCCGCCAGCGGCCTGCGGAAGGCAGGCGTAACAAGTAGTTCTCGCGGTAGACGGGAGTAAAGTTGGTGATGACGACGATCGGCTTCTGGCCCGGCGCCTTGCGCTGCCAGGCGAAGACGGAATTCTCGCCGTCGTCGGCAATCAGCCATTCGAAGCCGTCGCCCTCGCAGTCACGCTCATGCAGGGCGGGCTTGCTGCGATAGGTGAAGTTGAGGTCGCGCACCAGGCGCCGCATGCCCTCGTGCATACGATATTGCAGCAGGTTCCAGTCGAGCGAGCGATCCTCGCTCCATTCGCTCCACTGGGCGAATTCCTGGCCCATGAACAACAGCTTCTTGCCGGGATAGCCCCACATGTAAGCGTAGTAGGCGCGCAGATTAGCGAACTTCTGCCAGTCATCGCCCGGCATCTTGGCGATCAGCGAGCCTTTTCCGTGAACGACCTCGTCGTGCGACAGCGGCAGGACGAAATTTTCCGAATAGGCATAGAGGAGGCCGAAGGTGAGCTCGTTATGATGGTGTTTGCGGTGCACCGGGTCGCGCTTCATATAGCTCAGCGTGTCATGCATGAAGCCCATGTTCCATTTGAAACCGAAGCCGAGCCCGCCTTCATGCACGGGTTGCGAGACTTTTGGCCAGGAGGTCGATTCTTCGGCGATGGTCATGACGTTGGGGTGCTGGCCGTAGATGCGGGTGTTGAGGTCCTGCAGGAAGCGGACGGCTTCGAGGTTCTCGTTGCCGCCATATTCATTCGGAATCCATTCGCCGTGCTTGCGGGAATAATCGAGGTAGAGCATCGAGGCGACGGCATCGACGCGCAGGCCGTCGAGATGGAATTTCTCGGCCCAGTAGAGGGCATTGTTGATCAGATAGGAAACCACTTCGGTGCGGCCGAAGTTATAGATCGCCGTGTTCCAGTCCGGATGGAAGCCCTTGCGCGGGTCTTCGTGCTCGTAGAGCGCCGTGCCGTCGAACCAGCCGAGGCCGTGTTCGTCGGTCGGGAAATGCGCCGGTACCCAGTCGAGGATGACACCGATGCCCACCTTGTGGCAGCCGTTGACGAAGCGGGCGAAGCCTTCTGGCTCGCCGAAGCGGGCAGTCGGCGCATAAAGGCCGGTCGTCTGGTAGCCCCAGGAGGGGTCGTAGGGATGCTCGGTGATCGGCAGAAATTCGATATGGGTGAAACCCATGTCGACACAATAGGGGATGAGGCTGGAGGCAAGTTCGTCCCAGGACAGCATGGTGCCGTCCTGCCGGCGCTGCCAGGAGCCGGCATGCACCTCATAGATCGAGATCGGCTGTCGGCGCTTGTCGGTTTCGCGCCAGTGCTTCAGATGGGCCTCATCCTCCCAGACCTGCTCCAGCTCGGCAGCGGCGATCGAGGCGGTCTTGGGTCTGAGCTCGCTGCGGCGGGCGAAGGGATCGGCCTTCAGCGGCAGCAACACGCCGTCGTGGCCGCGAATCTCGAACTTGTAGGCGACGCCGAGCGGCACATCCGGAGCGAAGATTTCCCAGATGCCGCTGTCGGCGCGAAAGCGCATGACATGGCGGCGGCCGTCCCAACCGTTGAAATCGCCAACCACGGAAACGCGCTGGGCGTTCGGCGCCCAGACCGCGAAGTGGATGCCCTGCGCGCCGTCATGCTTGATGAGATGGGCGCCCATCTTGTCGAACAGGCGCAGATGCGAACCTTCACGGGCGAAATAATCGTCCATCGGCCCAAGCACCGGCCCGAAGCTGTAGGGGTCGGTGACTGCCCATTCGGCGTCACCGCGCCGGGCGCGGTAGCGCACCGGCTGCAGCTTCGCGAGCGAAACCGGCCCGGCGAAGAACCCGTCGGCGTGGAGCTGATTCAATTCGCCGATGATGCCGCCATCGAGCGTCATGGCTGTCACTTCCTCGGCACCCGGGATGAAGCACCGGGCAACGAAAGCGTCGCCGGCTTGGTGCACACCTAGGATGGCAAAGGGATTGGAATGCGAGCCGGCAAGGATCGCCGTGATTTCATCTGCCGAAATTTCCCAGGAAAGCTTTACTTCAGGGAGGGTTTTCGGCGGTTTCATCCGGCTCTCCAGATTTCGTCTGCATATTGCCTGATCGTACGGTCGGAGGAGAACCAGCCCATCCGTGCGGTATTGTTGATCGTCTTCGTGTACCAGGCCGCCTGGTTGGTCCAGATCTGGTCGACGTCGCGCTGGGCCTGGGCATAAGCGTCGAAATCGGCGGCGACCATGAACCAGTCATGCGAATAGATGCCATCGATCAGCGCCGTGTAGCGATTACGGTCATCGGGCGAGAAGACGCCGGAACCGATGGCTGAGAGCGCCTGGGAGAGTTCGCGGGAGCCTTCGATAATGGCGCGGGGATTGTGGCCATCACTGCGGACCTTGGCGACCTCGTCGGCCCTAAGGCCGAAGATGACGATGTTATCCTCGCCGACATTGTCACGCATCTCGACATTAGCGCCGTCGAGCGTGCCAATCGTCAGCGCGCCGTTGAGGCCGAACTTCATATTGCCGGTGCCGGAGGCTTCCATACCGGCGGTCGAAATCTGCTCGGAAAGGTCGGCGGCGGGAACCATGACCTCGGCGAGCGAGACATTGTAGTTGGGCACGAAGACGACCTTCAGCAGGCCGCGCACCGACGGGTCGTTGTTGATGGTGCGGGCGACGTCGTTGACCAGTTTGATGATGAGCTTGGCGTTGTAATAGCTCGGCGCCGCTTTGCCGGCGAAGAGTTTTACGCGCGGCACCCAGTCCAGTTCCGGATGCGAGCGGATCTGGTCGTAAAGCGCGACGGCTTCGATGATGTTCAGAAGCTGGCGTTTGTATTCATGGATGCGCTTGATCTGGATGTCGAACATCGCCGACGGATCGAGCTTCACGCCCATGCGGCTAGCGACGAGATTGGAAAGGGCCACCTTGTTGGCCCGCTTCACTGCGGCAAACTTCTGCTGGAAGCTCGGGTCCGAAGCATGGGCCTCGAGCGGGCGCAGCTTCTCGGCGTCATCGAGGAACTCATCGCCGATCGCCTCGCGGATCAGACCGGTGAGGCTGGGATTGCACTGCTGCAGCCAGCGACGCGGCGTTATACCGTTGGTCTTGTTGTTGATGCGCTCGGGGTAGAGCTTGTGCAGGTCGGCGAACACCGTGACCTTCATCAGGTCGGTGTGCAGGGCCGAGACGCCGTTGATCGAGTGCGAGCCGATGAAGGCGAGATTGCCCATTCGCACGCGGCGGTCGCCGCTTTCCTCGATCAGCGAAATCGAGCGGATTTCGCTGTCGGAGAAGTTCTTGCCCTTGCGGGCATCAAGCAGGATCTTGGCATTGATCGCGTAGACGATCTGCATGTGGCGCGGCAGCAGGCGCTCGAAGAGCGGAACGGGCCAGCTTTCCAAGGCTTCGGGCAGTAGCGTGTGGTTGGTGTAGGAAAAGGTGCGGTGGGTAATATCCCAAGCCTGGTCGAAATCCATACCGTGCACGTCGCAGAGCAGGCGCACCAGTTCGGCGACCGAGACGGCCGGATGGGTGTCGTTCAGCTGAATGGCCACCTTGTCAGGCAGCGAGGTGAAATCGTCATATTGCTGCAGGTGGCGGCGAAGAATGTCTTGCAGCGATGCCGACGAGAAGAAGAACTCCTGGCGCAGGCGCAGTTCCTGGCCGGCAGGGGTGGCGTCGGCGGGATAGAGGACGCGGGTCAGGCTTTCGGCCTTGTTGCTTTCGCGCAGCGCGCCGATGTGGTCACCGGCGTTGAAGGCATCGAGCAGGATCGGGTCGATCGGCTGCGCCGACCAGAGGCGTAGCGTGTTGACTCGTTTCCCTCGCCAGCCGACGACCGGAGTGTCGAAGGCGGCGGCGATGACACGCTCGGCCGGTTTCCAGACGTAGCGCGGCTGGTCGTCATGGGTGGTGATGAATTCGACAGAGCCCCCGAAACCGATTTCATAGGAGCTCTCGCGGCGCTCGAATTCCCAGGGATTGCCGTGGGCGAGCCAGTTCTCGGGCAGTTCCACCTGCCAGCCGTCGGCCATCTGCTGCCGGAATAGGCCGTGGACGTAACGAATGCCGTAGCCATAGGCCGGAACATTGACCGTCGCCATGCTCTCCATGAAACAGGCGGCGAGGCGGCCGAGGCCGCCATTGCCGAGCGCTGCATCCGGCTCCAGGCCGGCAATGACATTGACGTCGACGCCGAGCGAGGCCAGCGCATCGCGAACCTCTTCCATCAGGCCGAGATTGGACACGGCATCGCGCATCAGCCGGCCGATCAGGAATTCGAGCGAAAGATAATAGACGCGCTTGGCGCCGGTCGCATAGACCTCGCGTGTGGAGGCCATCCATTTGTCGATGATACGGTCGCGCACCACCAGGATCGTCGCCGTCAGCCAGTCATGCGGCTTTGCCACCTTGGCATCCTTGCCGATGCGATAGGTCAGACGTTCGATGATTTCCTCAGCGAGAATTTCCGGCCTTGAGCTTCGGGGAGCGGGAGAGGGGATAACCGGCTTGGAAACGGTATTCATGGTCAGATCTCGCCAATTTTAATTTGGTATCAGGCTGTTATGTCTGATTTAATCGATTTGTCGCCTGTGCTTGCGACAGTTTATGCATCGTTAGGAAGCACTTGCAACAAAGGATTTGGACAAACGAAAAAATTGCGAGAGCTTCATAATCAGATCGCCGAGGAGGGTTGATTTCAATCGCCTTTCCCGATCGGACGGGTGGGCTATCGATAATGAAAAGCCGCGCCGGTTTGTTCCGGCGCGGCTTTTCATTCGGTTCCTCGCCGGCATCTCAGTTCGTCAGGCGCGTCACCTGTGCGGAGGCCTTCGCTCCGATCGCTTTGAACGCTGCGAGGAGGTCTTCCATTTTTTCGGCCTGGAAATAATGGGAGTCGTCGGAGGCACAATAATGCAGCAAGGCCTGTCCGCCCGCCGGCGCCATGAAGGCGATCGTATAGATCTCGATGCCCTTGGATTTGGCAGTGTCGCATGTTGCCTTGGTCAGTGTGTCATATGAACGGCCGCCGCTGCTATCGTTGTTATTGTCGCCGTCGGTCATGAAGACGATGTACTTTTTGGGTATTTGGCCAGTCTTCAGCTTATGGGCGGAATCTTCGGCGTCATTCCCCGCAGCATTCTTTGCCGTCAGGGACGAATAGGCCGTGTTCATCGCGCCGCTCGAATTAGTGCCGCCATTCGCCTGAAGTGCGTTGACATAGCTCGAGGCCCCAGAAGTTCCCCAGGCAAGAGTGCTGGGTGTATATTGAACGATATCGTAAGATACTGCGCCGGTGCGCACGTATTGGGCGTTGGGATCTGCGCTGTTCAGCTGGCCGAAGAGATTGCCGGCGGCGATCTTAAGCGCCTCGATCTTGGTGTAGTAATTTGTGCGGCTACCGGTGCATTTGTCGTAAACCCACTTATCATTCTTGCTGTTGTAGTGGAGGTTGCAGTCGTAGGTGTATGATTCCGTCGGAACATCCTTATTAACGGTCGCGGTATCCTCTCCCATCGATCCCGATTTATCGAGCGCCAAATACATCGAGATGGAGCCCTGAGTCTGCGAATGGCCGCCGACCGTCGAGCCGGACGTCGAAAGGTGTTGCGTGGTGAAACCGACCGCTTGCATCAGCGGATTGACCTTCAGGTCGTAGCTTGGCGAAACCGTTACCTGATAGGATGTCGAATTTCCCGACGTGTTTGTCTGCACGGTAACGCCAGTCGCGCTTTTAATGTCGACGCCGCTTTGCAGATAATTCGCCATTTGCCCGGCGACAAAATTCCGCGCAAAGGCTTCGGCCTCAGAGGTTTGGATCGTGCTATTCGCTAGCGCGGTGGCGGTGGCAAGCGCCGCCGAATCGGCCGCCTCCTGCAATTGCTGCTTGGAGAGCAGCATATCTCCGACCTGAATCGCCAAGCCGGCGGCGCCGAGAAGAACCGGCGCCAAAATCGCCGTCATAATTCCGAAATTACCGCCTCGATCGCTGAACATGCGACGCAGGCAGGGATGCAAAATGGAGGTGCTCATCATGTTCACCCAACTGGAAACCCTGTGGGATGATTAACGCACGCGGCTTCTTTATGCAGTCCTTACCGCGTCAATAGAATTTTAACGAATCGGCTAATTTTTCCAATTTTGGGATCATTTCAGCGGAATGACGTCAACCGCCTGAACGGCACGTTGGCCGCCATAGCTTTTCAATACACCGATGACGGGGACGACGTCGGAATAGTCCCGGCCATAGGCGACGACGATATGGTCCATGCCGGCGGGGATGTTGTTGGTCGGGTCGAGTTCGATCCAGCCGATCGTCTCGCCGCACCAGACCCGCACCCAGGCATGCATCGCGTCCGCCCCTTCGAGCCTTTCCTTGCCGGGGGGCGGAATGGTGCGCAGGAAGCCGGAGACGTAGCCGGCTGGAATGCCGAGGCTTCTGAGCGCCAGGATCATGACGTGGGTGAAATCCTGGCAGACGCCGCGCTTCAGCCTAAACGCTTCGAGTGGGGTCGTGTCCACTGCGGTTGCGTCGGAATCGTAGGTGAAATCCTTATTGATGCGGGCGCAGAGCGCATGGGCGATCTGCATGGCTGTCAGCTGGGGCGTGACGCAGCTTCGTGCGTAATCGCCAATCTCGCGCGTCTGCGTCAGGCGCGGGCTGTCGCCAAGAAAGTGATGCGGCGAATCCGGTGCAAGTGACCAGACGCCGGATATTTCCTCGGGCAAGTCGGCAAGCAGCGGCGAGAAATCGGCGGCGATCGGCTGGCTTTCGACCTGCACACGGGCCTGCATGCGAATGTCAAGCGTCTCATGCGGCGTCCGCAGCATGAAGGAAGTGGCGGGATGCTGAAAGAAATCGACGAAATGAGACTGCTCGTCCGGCGTCGGCGAGATGGTGATCGAGCCGGCGACCAGGCGTTGCCGGTTGCTCAGCGACAGCGGCATCAATCGCATGATATGGCGAGCGCCGGAGGCCGGCACGTCGTAGCTGTAACTCATGCGGAGCGAGAGATCGTAAAGCACTGCCATCAGCCGAGATAGGTCTGGGCGAGCAGATCAGAAAGCTGCTCCAACTCGCGTTCGAGCCGCTGGTAGACCTCTATCCCCATGCCCTCCGGCGTCATTACCGCCAGACCGGAATGAAGCCGCATCGCCTCGCGGTAGAAGGGCGACATCTGCCCATTGATCAAGGCGTTCGGCAATTGCTCGACCTCATGATGGATTTCGTTCACCTGGAAGAGGACCGAGCGCGGATTGAGGGGGTCGAGCGCCAACAGGTCGGTGACGGTCAGCCTTGCTGTATTGACGTTGTAGCGGCGGCGGTGAGTCATGACGCTGTCGCCGATCTCGAGCAGCATGTCGAGCGCGCCGTCGGGCGCTTCCGGGCCGGACATGTGGCCGAGCAGGCGCGTCATGTGCAAGCCGCGCTCGATATAGCGGCCGAGGGAGAGGAAACGCCAGCCCATGAAGCGGTACATGTTCTCGTGCACGAGGCCGGCAAAGCCCGCGAGCTTGCGCAGGAGGATCGTCATCGCATGGCTGGCGTCATCGCCGGCAGTGACGGTGGCGTGAAAGCGGCGGGCGGTTTTGGCGAGATCGTTGAGGGCGAGCCAACCATCGGGCGAGAAGCGGTCGCGGATGTTGCTGGCGGAATAGACGGCGCTGTCGATGTTGCGCAGGAGCCTCTCGGGCACGGGCTCGGCGGTATCGATATCGACGGCCGCGAGATAGGCGGAGACGTCTGCGAGCAGCGGCTGGCTCGGATCGGCGGCTTCGGCATAACGCGCATGCCAGGCGCGCAGGATCCGCAACGCCCCTTCGGCGCGTTCGATATATCGGCCGAGCCAGAACAGATTGTCGGCCGCCCGGCTCGGCAGGCTGCCCGGCATGTTGCGGGTGAAGCTGCCTTCGGCCGGCAGCAGGGTGTGGCGCTCGACCGGCTTGTCGCTGACGATCCAGACGTCGGCGGCTGCTCCGCCGGACTGCATGGCGATCGCCGAGACGTCGGCGCCGGAGCCGATGCGGGCAAAACCGCCGGGCATGATCTGCCAGCCGTTTGCCGTGCGGGCAGCGAAGACGCGCAGCGACATCGGCCGCGGCATGAGTTTGCCGTTCACCCAGGCGGGCGTCGTCGACAACGTGACGACTTCCTGACCGACCAGTTTCTGACCGTCCGAATTCAGCCAATTGGCGATGGAATCTTTGGCCGTTGCCCGCAGCGACGAGCCGAGCACGGATTCGCCGTTGTCGTCGAAGAAGGGCGCACGGGAATAGGCCGGGCCGATCACCATTTTCTCGATATTCTTGGCGACCTGCTCGCGCTCTTCCTTCTGGCCGCACCACCAGGTGGCAATCGACGGCAGTCTCAGATCCTGCCCGAGCAGATGCCGGCAGATGGTCGGCATGAAGGCGAGAAGCGCCCGGGTTTCGAGAATGCCGGTGCCGAGCGCGTTGACGATGGTGACGCTTTCGGCACGCAGCGCTTCCACGAGACCGGGCGTGCCGATATGCGAATTCTGGTTCAGTTCCAGCGGGTCGGCAAAGGCCGAATCGAGGCGGCGCCAGAGCACGCCGATCGGCTTCAGGCCGGCGACGGTGCGGACCATCACGCGGCCCTTGACGACGGCGAGATCCTCGCCCTCGAGCAGCATGAAGCCGAGATAGCGGGCAATGTAGGCGTGTTCGTAATAGGTCTCGTTGGCAGGACCTGGCGTCAGGACGGCGATGCGGTCGTCGCCTGAATGTTTCATGTCCTGCAGCGCATCGCGGAAGGCGCCGAAGAACGAGGCGAGGCGGTGGACGGGCGTTTCGGCATAGATGTCGGAGAAGGCGCGGGTCGTCGCGACGCGGTTTTCAAGCGCGAAGCCGGCGCCGGAGGGAGCCTGGGTGCGATCTGCCAGCACCCACCAATTGCCGTCGGGCCCGCGGCCGATTTCGAAGGCGCAGAAGTGCAGATAGTGGCCGGATGCCGGCCGGATGCCGGCCAGCGGGCGCTGAAATTCGGGATTGGCGGCGATCAGCGCCGGCGGCAGGAATCCTTCCTCGACCAGCCGGTTCTCGCCGTAGATATCGGCAATGATCGCCTCCAGGAGGTCGGCGCGCTGGACGAGGCCTGCCGACAGCGCCTGCCATTCGCGCTCGTCGATCAGCACCGGGATATGCGAGATCGGCCAGGCGCGTTCGCCGGCTCCCTTGCTGCCATAGGCACGGTAGAAGACGCCGGCGTCTCTGAGGTAGCGGTCGGCGCGGGCGAAACGCTCCGCGAGATCCTTTTCCGGCATTGCGCCGAGATGCGAGAGGAAACGCTGCCAGACGGGGCGGACCGCGCCTTTATTGTCGACCATCTCGTCGGCGGTGCCGGGAAGCGGCGCATAGCCGAAGGCCGCATCCTTGCCGATGCTGCTCTCCGCCTCTTGCCTGCGCTCCACTGCCGGTCTCTTACCCATCAAACCCAACCTCACCCTCGGCCTCTGCCCCCGGGTCTCAAATGCCGGCAGGCCGCCTCAGATCCAGCGTCAGCGGGAATTCCGGCGAACCCGTCTCGGCGCGCGGGATGAAACCGCCCGCAGTATGCCCCCACGGCTCGAAGCGGGCCAGCCGCCTTGCTTCCGCCTCGTTGCCGTTGACCGGGAAGGTGTCATAGGTCCGGCCGCCCGGATGGGCAACATGATAGATGCAGCCGCCAATCGAACGCTTCGACCATGTATCATAAATGTCAAAAGTCAAAGGTGTGTTGATCGGCAGCACCGGATGCAAGCCCGAAGCCGGCTGCCATGCCTTGTAGCGGACGCCGGCGACCGATACGCCCGACGTGCCGGTCGGCGTCAGCGGCAGGATGCGGCCGTTGCAGGTGACGGTGTAGCGCGCGGTATTGCTGGTTTCGAAGCGTACCTGCAGGCGTTCGACGGACGAATCGACATAGCGAACCGTGCCGCCGATCGCGCCTTGCTCACCCATGACGTGCCAGGGTTCGAGCGCCTGACGCAGTTCCAGCTTCGATCCTTCATAGTCGACCTCGCCGCAGAAGGGGAAGCGGAATTCGAGCTGGGCCTTGAACCATTCAGGGCTGAGATCGAAGCCGTTTTGACGCAAGTCCGCCAGCACATCGAGGAAGTCGGCCCAGACATAATGCGGCAGCATGAAGCGGTCGTGCAGCGAGGTTCCCCAGCGCACGAACTTGCCGTCGGCCGGTTTCATCCAGAAGCGAGCGATCAGCGCACGCACCAGCAGCTGCTGGGCCAGCGACATGCGGGCATTCGGCGGCATTTCGAAACCGCGGAACTCCACCAGGCCGAGGCGGCCCGTCGGGCCATCGGGGGAGAAGAGCTTGTCGATGCAGATTTCGGCGCGATGGGTATTGCCGGTCACGTCGATCAAGAGGTTGCGGAACAGGCGGTCGACGAGCCAGGGCAAAGGCTGCCGGCCGCGGCCGGGCGCCGGGATCTGCGCCAGTGCGATTTCCAGCTCGTAGAGGCTGTCGTGGCGGGCTTCATCGATGCGCGGCGCTTGGCTGGTCGGGCCGATGAACAGCCCGGAGAAGAGGTAGGAAAGCGAGGGATGGCGTTGCCAGTGCAGAACGAGGCTCTTCAGCAAATCCGGGCGGCGCAGAAAGGGGCTGTTGTTCGGATTGCTTCCGCCGACGACGACATGGTTGCCGCCGCCCGTGCCGGTATGGCGGCCGTCGATCATGAACTTGTCGGCGCCGAGACGGCTCTGGCGGGCCTCCTCGTAGATGGCAGTGGTGATGTCGACCGTCTCTTTCCATGTCGAGGACGGATGAATGTTGACCTCGATGACGCCGGGATCCGGGGCGACGCGGATGACGTTGATGCGCTCGTCTTGCGGCGGCGGATAGCCTTCGATGTGAACGGCGAGACCGAGAGCGGCGGCCGCTCGTTCGGTCGAGGCGATGAGATCGAGATAATCTTCGAGCGTTTCTGTGGGCGGCATGAAGACGCAGAGGCGGCCGTCGCGCGGCTCGACGGAAATCGCGGTGCGGACGTGGCCGCCGATCTCGTTCAACGATTGAGGTGCCGCCGGTTGCTGGCCGGTGAAGGGCTGGAAGTGCGCGGCCTGTAGCGGACGCCCGCTATCCTCGCCGAAATCCGGCAGTTCCGGGCGCTGCACAAACGGATCGAGCGGGTTGATATAAGGATATTGCGAGGGCGGGATATAGGCGAGCGAATTGAGCGGCAGACGATAGCCGACCGGGCTGTCGCCCGGCACGAGGAAGATGCGGCCGCGCCGCGTCGACCATTTCTCGCTCGTCCAGGTGCGGCCGCTGGCGCGCGCGTTCCAGGCCTGAACAGGCAGGACATAACCGGTCGGGCGGGTCAGTCCGCGATTGAAGACACGGGCGATACGGCTGCGCTCCTCGGCGTCCTTGAGCTTGGAATTCGCCGGATCGACATTCTCCGGCAGGTTCGCTTCCTTGGTGAGCCATTCGGCGGGATCCTCGAAGGCCGGCGCGACATATTCCGGGGACACATCCAGCTCGCCGGCAATCGCCGTGAGCAGCCGGCCGGCATCATCCTCCGTGACCTCATAATTGCGGCCCTCGGTGGCGACGAGATTGTCATCGGACCAGATCGGCAAGCCATCTTTGCGCCAGTAGAGCGAGAAGGTCCAGCGCGGCAGGCTTTCGCCCGGATACCATTTGCCCTGGCCGTAATGCAGAAAGCCGTTCGGGGCGAAGCGGGTGCGAAGCCGGCGGATGAGCGCGTCCGCCTTTTCGCGCTTGGTCGGGCCGACCGCCTCGGTGTTCCATTCGGCGGATTGAAAATCGTCGATCGAAACGAAGGTCGGCTCGCCGCCCATGGTGAGGCGCACATCCTCGGTTTCGAGGATACGATCGACTTTCTCGCCGAGTTCGTTGAGTTCGTTCCAGCTGTCATCGGAGAAGGGCTTGGTGATGCGCGGATGCTCGGCAACGCGCGAGACCTTCATATCGAAGGCGAATTCGGTTTCGGCCTCGCCGAAATAGCCGCCGGAAATGGGGGCAGCGTTGCGGTAATGCGGCGTCGCTGCAAGCGGGATATGGCTTTCGCCGGTCAGGAGGCCGGAGGTCGGATCGAGGCCAACCCAGCCGGCACCCGGCAGATAGACCTCGGCCCAGGCATGCAGGTCGGTAAAATCGACTTCGGTCCCGGAGGGGCCATCGAGTGCCTTCAGGTCAGGCGTCAGCTGAATGAGGTAGCCGGAGACGAAGCGCGCGGCAAGGCCGAGATGGCGCAGGATCTGGACGAGCAGCCAGCTGGTGTCGCGACAGGAGCCTTTGGCGTTTTCCAACGTCTCTTCCGGCGTCTGCACACCGGCTTCGATGCGGATGACATAGCCGATCTGCCGCTGCAGGCGGGCGTTCAAACCGACGACCATATCGATCGTCGGCTGGCCCGGCGACCAATCGAGCGTCGGCAGCAGTGCCTTGAGACGCGGGCCGGCGGGCTCCGGCGTCATGTAGATCGACAGATCCTCACGGATGGTTTCAGGATAGTCGAACGGCCATTTTGTCGCCTCCTCCTCTACGAAGAAATCGAAGGGATTGTAGACCGTCATGTCGGCGACCAGGTCGACCTCGATCTTGAACTCGGTCACGGGATCGGGGAAGACGTAGCGGGCGAGGTAATTGCCGTAGGGGTCCTGCTGGAGATTGACGAAGTGGTTGGAGGGCGTGACCTTCAACGAGTGGCTGAGCACCCGCGTCTTCGAATGCGAGGCCGGTTTCAACCGGATGATCTGTGGGCCGAGGCGGACCGGTTTGTCGTAGGTATAATGCGTCAGATGATAGATGCTGGCTTTGATCGACATATTTCTCTTTTTATCCGGCGCGCATCATTGTGCGGCTTGCTGTTCCCGAAGTCAGTGTGTGCAATGCAGCGAAAGAAAGCAAGGGCCGAACGTCGAGGACCCGGCGGCTTTTACGCCGCTTTGGCGAAGGTGACCGCCGCCTTCAGACCCTTGCCGCCCGCGCCCGGTTCCAGCGTCAGGGCGGCGTTGAAAAGATTGGCGATTTCTTCGACGATCGGCAGGCCGAGGCCGGCGCCGGGCGCGCCGGAATCATTGCCGCGCGAAAAGCGCCTGCGGACCGCCTCCAGCTTCTCGCTGGGAATACCGGGACCATTGTCCTCGACTTCGAGGCGAACCGTGTCGGTGGCTGCGATGATGCGGACGGTGACCTCAGCCCCCTTGCCGGCATAGGCGATGGCGTTGCCGGCGAGATTGCGCAGCATCTCGCCGATCAGCAGCGGCTCGGCGCGGATCATGGCCGGGCTTTCGCCTTCGAAGCCGAGATCGATATCGGCGACGGCGGCCGCTGGGATCTGCTCGCCGGTGATTTCCTGAGCGATTGCCGCAAGGTCGATGGCGGAGGCGGTCAGCGCCTCCTTGGCCGTGGCGGCATCGATCTTCGCCATCAGGAGAAGCTGCGCAAGGATGCGCTCGGCATGCGCCACGGCCTGGTCTCCCTTCAGCGCCGCCGCCTGGGCTTCATCGAGTGCGCCGGCGCGGGCGGAAAGGGCGAGCTGGGTGCGGATAATCGCTAAGGGCGTGCGCAACTGATGGCTGGCGTTGCCGGTGAAATTGCGCAGCGCATCGAGGGCCGACTGCAGGCGGACCATGAAAGAGTTCACCGTATCAACCAGCGGCTCGACTTCGCTCGGCACGGTTTGTTCGATCGGATGCAGATCGTCAGGGCTGCGTTCGCCGATAGCGTCGCCGAGCTTGTAGAGCGGGCGGAGCGCCACCGTGACCGATATCCAGACGATCACCGCCGCCCCCAGGATCATGAAGGCGAGACGCAGCGCCGAACGTACGAGAATCGCCTGCGTCAATTGCCGACGGGCGATGGTGGTTTCGGCGACCGTCACGACGAAGGGCACGGAGCGGATGCCCGTCGAGGCCGAGCGCTCGAGAGTGGCAATGCGGATCGGTTCGCCGCGGAAGCTGTCGTCGGCAAAGGCCGCTGCATTGCCGGGCGTTTTCTTCAGGACCGGCAGGGATTGATAGCCGGTGATGAATTGACCCGGAGGGCCGTCAACACGGTAGAAGACCCGGTCCTGCGCCGCCGAGGTCAGCATTTCAAGAGCGACATAGGGAATGTCGACCTGCAACGTCCCGTCTTCGGCGACCACGACGCGTTCGGCAATTGCCAGAGCAGAGCCGGCGAGCACGCGGTCGGAGACGATATTCGACGTCTGGATCGCTTCGCGATAGGTATCGGCGAGCGCCAGCGTGCCGATGACGGCGGTCGAGATCAGCAGCCAGAAGAGCAGCCGGCGCCTGAGGGAATAGGCGGCTTTCATGAGGCCCCGGGCAGCTTGTCGAGATAGTATCCGATGCCGCGGGCGGTCTTGACCGTCAGGCCGTGCGGCGACAGGCGTTTCCTCAGCCGGCTGACATATTGCTCGATCGCGTTTGCGGAAATATCGTCGTCGAAGGCCGTCAGCGACTGGATGATCGCCTCCTTGGCCACGACCTTGCCGGCCCGCATGAAGAGGATTTCGAGCAAGCCGAGTTCGCGGGCGGGAATATCAAGCGGGGTATCGCCTGATGAAAAGGTGCGGGAATTGAGGTCGAAGGAAATGCCGCCGAAACCGACGGTCGCCGAACGCAGCCCGGCCTGGCGGCGCAGCAGCACGCGTACGCGGGCCTCGAATTCGGTAATATCGAACGGTTTGATCAGATAATCGTCGGCGCCGAGATCGAGACCCTTCACCCGTTCTTCCGGCGTGCCCCGCGCCGTCAGGATCAGGACGGCTGCTTGGTTCTGCCGGGCGCGCATGGCGCGCAGCACGTCGAGCCCGTCCATCTCGGGCAGGTTGAGGTCGAGAATGACAAGATCGAAATTTTCCGCGGCGATAACCGCATTTGCGGATGCGCCGTCATGGACGACGTCGACGGCATGGCCCGTGCCGCGCAAAATCGCCGACAGGCCGTCGGCCAACGCGATATTATCTTCTGTGAGCAGGATGCGCACGGATGTTCCCTCTGTTTTCAAAGGAGATTACAGAGGTGGCTGAGCGATGTCATAGCGATTTTCAAAATTCGGTGAATGGCCGGGGACGAGATTTCAGCTCCCGGTCCTCTCGACCCGTTCACGTTCCGTCATTGCGATCGCCAACAATTTCCGAAAGCGGGGATCCTGGCGGATGTTGTCGAGGTCGGAATCATTGTCGAACCATTTGATATGATAGACGGAGCTGTGCGGCAGCAGCTTCTCGAGCAGGTCGATTGCTCGGTCGGTATCGCCGAGGACGGAATAGACGCAGGCAAGATTGTACTGGGCGACAATGTCGTCGGGATCGATGGCGATCGCGCGGGCGGCCCAGTCGCGCGCCCGCTTCGCATCGCCGAGATGGGCAAGCGCCAGCGCGCCGCGATGGGCCGGGCCGGAGTTTTCGGGATTGAGATTCAGCGCACGTTCGGCGCGCAGCAGGCCGAGTCGTGCCCAGTTTTCCGTATCCACCGGACGGCCGAGGGAGCGGTACGCCGACATCAGATGGATCGGCGAGACGTAGTCGTCAGGGCGGATTTCGGCGGCGCGGGTGAAATATTGAACGGATTTGGCAAAGTTGCCGCGCATGAAGAAGAACCGGGCGTAATGAAAATTCGCCTCGAAAAGGTTCGGATCGAGCGTGAGGGCACGTTCGAAGGCGGCCGCCGCACGATCATCGAGGCCGCTCTGATGCAGGGCCAAGCCATGCGAGGCGTGGGCCTCGGGAAGATCGGGGTCGAGCTGAAGGGCCCGTGCGCTCATATCGAGAATGCGCCTCAGCGGCACATCGTCGGGCGCCCAGTCGCGGATCGCAGCGTCGCAATCGGCGATGCCGGCATAGGCCCGGGCGTAATCGGGGTCAAGTTCTACCGCCTTGCAGAACATGCGCCTTGCGAGCTCGAGGTAGGATTTTGTCCAGGTGTGGGAGAGCTGGCGACCCCTGAGATAATAGGTATAAGCCTCGACATTGGCCGTCGGTTCGTTGGCGATTGCCTTCTTCTCCTCCGGCAGCAGGCGCACCTTCAGCTGACTGACGATCGCCTGTGTGATCTCGTCCTGGATGGCAAAGATGTCGGTAAGGTCGCGGTCGTAACGTTCGGCCCAGAGATGGTCGCCATTGGCAGTGTCGATCAGCTGGCCGGAGATGCGTACGCGCTTGTCGAAGATCCGTACGCTTCCTTCGAGCACATAGCGCACACCGAGTTCCTGGGCGAGGCGCTTCAACTTCACCGATATGCCCTTGTAGGTAAAGATGGTGTTGCGCGGCACGACGTGCAGGCTCGAGATCTTGGAAAGATCGGTGATGATGTCTTCGGTGATGCCATCGGAAAAATAATCCTGATCGGCGTCACCGCTCATATTTGTGAAGGGCAGCACGGCAATGAAGCAGGTATTGCGGTTCTCAGCCACCAGCCTGGTGGAGGAGGGCGGCGCCAAGGTGACGGTGTAGACCTGAACGGGCTGCCTGATATTCTTCAGCATGTGCTCGCCGATGAACTCGAAGCCGAGATTGAGGCGCGAGCCGACCTGGTCGCGCACGGATGCCGACACGGCGATGCCGCCCGGTGCTGCGATACGCTCAAGCCTTGCGGCAAGATTGACGCCGTCGCCGAATATGTCGCCGTTCTCGACCACGACATCGCCGAGATTGATGCCGATGCGGAATTCAACGCGCTCGTCCTTCGGCACGTTCTCGTTGCGGGCCGACATGCTGCGCTGTATTTCGGCGGCGCAGGCGACGGCATTCACCACGCTCTGGAATTCGGCAAGGATGCCATCGCCGGTGAGTTTGACGATCCGGCCCTTGTAGTCGGAAATCCGAACGTCAATCAGCTCGCAGCGATGGCGGTTCAGCGCCTGCAAGGTGCCTGACTCATCCATGCCCATCAGCCGGCTGTAGCCGACGACATCCGCAGCGAGAATAGCGCTCAGTCGTCGTTCCATGACCCCTCCCATGGATCTTCCCAGGATAGTCTAGCTTTTTCTAGAGTTTTTGTCGCGTAGAGTCGTCCCCGAAAAACAAGTTCGGGTGGCTTCGACGTTTTGACGCGGCAGCGCGACCTTATATCGTCGCGATTCTTCATCAATACTCTAAAGGGGTGAAGCATGGCACTGATCGCTAATCCTTTGTGGTGAAGAGGCCGTTCCCACTGAGAACGTCATATACTGTCCGGATCGATGTTTCCCGGTCGGCAGCTTCGATCCAGCGCCCTTGCTCCTCTCTGTGCGCTCAGGCATTGTTGCTGCATGAGGAGAATCTGCATTTTGCTGCTGGCGTTCTGGCCGGGTTGCGTCCTGGCGGACCAAGCCTTCTTTCCAGCGAAGTCGGGCGATGCCGCCGCACCGGTGCTGACGGTCTATTCTTCGCTTGACGAGCCCTTGGCACAGCCGATGATCCGCGGTTTCCAGGAGGCCAATCCTGACGTCGCGGTCAAATACGAGGACATGCTGACCGGTGAAATCTACGACCGGATCGTCAGAGAAACCGATGCGGGTGGCAAAACGGCGGATTTTGCCTTTTCCTCGGCGATGGACCTGCAGGTGAAGCTTTCCAACGACGGCTATGCGCAGGTCAGCAATCTGCCGATGAGTGCGGCCTGGCCGAAATGGGCGAACTGGCGCAACACCGCCTATGCGCTGACTTTCGAGCCGGCGGTATTCGTCTATCACAAGCCGAGCTTTGCGCACGAGCCGGTGCCGAGCTCGCGGGCGGAATTCGTCGACTATCTGAAGCGCAAGGGCAATGCGGTCTATGGCCGGATCAGCACTTACGATATCGAGCGATCGGGCGTCGGCTTTCTTTTCATGGCGCGCGACCAGGAGCAATTCGGCGACATCTGGTCGGTGATCGGCGCGATGGGCGCGGCCGGCGTCAAGCTCTACTCGACGAGCTCGGCGATCCTCGAACGCGTCGCCGACGGGCGCTTCGTGCTCGGCTATAATATTCTCGGTTCCTACGCCGCCGACTGGGCTTCGCGGCACCCCGATGTCGGCATCGTGCTGCCGAAGGACTATACGGTGGTGATGTCGCGCATCGGGCTGGTGCCGCAGGCTGCAGCCGAGCCGGAGCTCGGCCGCCGCTACCTTGCCTTTTTCATGTCGAAGGAGGGCCAGACGATCATGGCGCGCGAGCTGCAGATCCCGGCCGTCAGCCCGGAGGTGGCGGGGGAGAACACTGCCAATACGCTGCAGGAACTGCTCGGCGCCCAACTTCGGCCGGTGCCGGTCAGTCCCGGGCTGATGGTCTATCTCGATCAGGTAAAGCGTGCGCGGCTGATCGCGCACTGGAACGAGGTTCTGCGGGCACAGTGAAGAAGGCCAGCTTTTGGCCGGTTCATGACCTCAATATCTGTTACACCTCGGCGGGCTGCTGGCGCAATTACGGCAAAAAAGCGGCTTCTCCTTCTGGATATCTGGCCGATGTCAGCTAGATGACAGGTTGTTGTGGTGGCTTTGGCTACTTCTTCTCCGTGGAGGCGGAGAATTGAAGTTTGGGAGGCATTCCGCTCGTCATTCAGGACAACTGCGTCCGCTGGCCGGCCACCCCTTCCGATTCACTCGAGAATAACAGGCGGTTCGCTCAACCGCCCACGGAGGACACATCGTGAAGCATACGTTCATCGCAACCATTCTTGCAGCCGCCATCGCGCTGCCGGCCTATGCTGCCGACTACACCATCATCGCGCCGGCCGCTCCCGGCGGCGGCTGGGACCAAACGGCCCGTTCCCTGCAGGCTGCGCTGCAGCAGGAGAAGATCGCCGGCAACGTACAGGTCCAGAACGTCCCCGGCGCCGGTGGCACCATCGGCCTTGCGCAGTTTGCCAGCCAGGCTGCCGGCAATGCGAATTCGCTGATCGTCGGCGGCTATGTCATGGTCGGCGCCATCCTCACCAACAAGTCGCCGGTGACGCTTAAGGACGTGACGCCGATCGCCCGTCTGACCGGCGAATATGAAGCCATCGTCGTTCCTGCCTCGTCCGATATCAAGACGATGGCTGATCTGGTGGCGGCGCTGAAGAAGGATCCGGGTTCGGTTTCCTGGGGCGGCGGCTCGGCCGGCGGCACCGACCACATCACCGCTGGCCTGATCGCCAAGGCTTCCGGCGTCGACCCAACGAAGATCAACTATGTCGCCTTCTCCGGCGGCGGTGAAGCGCTCGCAGCCATTCTCGGCAACCAGGTCACAGCAGGCGTTTCGAGCTACAGCGAGTTCGAATCGCAGGTGAAGGCAGGCATGCTGCGTCTCCTCGCCGTCTCCAGCGACAAGCGTATCGACGGCGTCGACGCCCCGACGCTGAAGGAGGCCGGCACCGACGTCAGCATCCAGAACTGGCGCATGGTCGCCGCAGCCCCTGGCCTGTCGGAGGACGAAGTCGCAAAGATCACCGCCGATTTCGAGAAGCTGCACAGCTCCGCCACTTGGCAGGAAACACTGAAGACCAAGGGCTGGGCTGACACCTATCTTTCCGGCGATGCCTTCAAGGCGCAGCTCGAAAAGGACGTCTCCGCCACCGAGGGCATTCTTAAAGAGATCGGACTTGTTCAATGAGCGAGGATAAGACCTCCTCGGCAACCGAGCGCCGCCCTGATCGGGCGGCGTTCATCATTGCCGTTTTTCTCTTCGCCATCGCCGGTGTGATGGCCTGGGATGCAACGCATCTGAAAACGATCGCACAGTATGCCCGCATCGGTCCGGCGACGGTGCCTGAGGTGGTGGCGTTCGGGCTCTTCTGTCTTGGCATCTGGACCCTCGCCGAAGCTTGGCGCGGCGAGTTTCCGGAACGAGAAAAGCAAGAAGTGGCGCCTGTCATCTGGATCGTCGCCGGCCTTGCCTGCCAGATGCTGCTTCTGCGCGTTGCCGGCTTCTCGATTGCGACCGGTATACTGTTTGCGCTGACCGCACGCGGCTTCGGCAAACGCAAGCTCTGGATCTCGCTGCCGATCGGCATCGTTTTCAGCTTCGTCGTCTGGGCGATCTTCTCGCAGCTCCTACAGCTGACGCTGCCGGCCGGCCCGCTCGAACATCTGTTCTTCTGACCGCGCGGGACTCGCTGTCAGCTCTTTTGATTTTTCGCGGCGACCGATTGCGAAGGCACGGACGGGAACGCCGCCTGGGACACCAAGATGAGCACATTCGAATTTCTATGGCAGGGTATCTTGGTTGCGATGCAGCCAATGAACCTGGTTTATGCGCTGGTCGGCGTGACGCTCGGCACGGCCGTCGGCGTGTTACCCGGTATTGGCCCGGCGCTCACCGTGGCGCTGCTGCTGCCGGCCACCTACAAGCTTGATCCGGGCGGCTCGCTGATCATGTTCGCCGGCATCTATTACGGCGGAATGTATGGCGGTTCGACGACGTCGATCCTGCTCAACACGCCGGGTGAAAGCGCCTCGATCGTCACCGCGCTCGAAGGCAACAAGATGGCGCGGGCCGGGCGCGGCGGACCCGCATTGGCGACGGCAGCGATCGGCTCCTTCGTCGCCGGCCTCATCGCCACGCTCGGGCTCGCCTTCATCGCGCCCTACATCGTCAAGCTGGCGCTGGTCTTTGGGCCGCGCGAATATTTCGCGCTGATGGTGCTCGCCTTCGTCACCGTCTCCTCGGCCTTCGGAGATTCGGCGCTTCGAGGCCTGACCGCGCTGTTCATCGGTTTCGCGCTCGCCATGGTCGGCATCGACCAGCAGACAGGGCAGGCTAGGCTTTCCTTTGGCATCCCCGACCTGCTCGACGGCGTAGAAGTAACGACGCTGGCGGTGGCGATGTTCGCGATCGGCGAGACGCTCTACATCGCAGCGCAGGGCAATCGGGTCGCGGAGCAGGTGGAGGCGGTCAAGGGTTCGCTCTGGATGAACGCGCAGGACTGGTCGCGCTCCTGGAAGCCCTGGCTTCGCGGCACGCTGATCGGCTTCCCGATCGGCGCGATGCCGGCGGGCGGCGCTGAAATCGGTACCTTCCTGTCCTACTCGACCGAAAAGCGGCTGGCGAAGAACCCGGAAGAATTCGGTCATGGCGCGATCGAAGGCGTAGCCGGGCCGGAGGCGGCGAACAATGCGTCAGCCGCCGGCACGCTGGTGCCGCTCCTGACCCTCGGCCTGCCGACGACGGCGACGGCGGCGATCATGCTCGCCGGCTTCCAGCAATACGGGCTGCAGCCGGGGCCGCTCCTGTTTGCCACCAATCCGCAGCTCGTCTGGGGACTGATCGCCAGCCTGCTCATCGCCAATGCAATGCTGCTCGTCCTCAACCTCCCGATGATCGGGCTCTGGGTGCGGCTGCTGACCATTCCGAAGCCGTGGCTCTATGCCGGCATCCTGCTGTTTGCGACGCTCGGAACGATCGGCGCCAACCCTTCCGTGTTCGAACTCGGCATGCTGCTCGCCTTCGGCTTGCTCGGTTATGTGATGCGGCTCTTCGGCTATCCGATCGCGCCTGCCGTCGTCGGCCTCATCCTCGGGCCGCTGGCCGAGCAGCAGCTGCGCCGCGCGCTGGCGATCAGCCAGGGCGACGTGACGACGCTGGTGATGTCACCGATCGCGGCAGGCCTTCTCATCGTTGCGGCGGCTGCCTTCCTGATCCCGCTGATCCTGCGCATCCGCGGTCGGGGCCAGGTGCTGTCGCAGCTGGCGGCAAACGAAGACTAGAAGAAAAAGACGATCTTGCCCCTGCCTGGAGGCCGGCCATGGTACCATGCGCCGGCCTCTTCTTTTTGCATGGCTGCGGAGATTTTCCGTGCATTGTCGATGCGACAGCGCACTGCCATCTATGAGTGGTCAATCATCAAGCAAGAGGAACAGGACAATGTCCGCCATCCGCAATTCAGTCCACGCCGGCTTCCTGGGCCGTGCATTTGCTGCGCTGAGCGCCGCCAACGCCGTCAGCGCCGCTGTCGAAGCCGGCCGTCGTCCGCGCGCCCGCGACCTTAAGGAGCTTGGCATCGATCCGGCTTCGTTCGGTCAGGTCATCCGCTAAGCCGCTCAAGGCATGCAGGAATGAAACAGCCCGCAACCGGAGGGTCGCGGGCTTTATTTATGTCGGAGTAGCCGCAACGCTGAGGTGCGTTGCGACCCGTAATTGTCTGCCACGTCAGGCGTGCAGTTCCTCCCGCCGGTCGGCGTGATCTTCTGCCCGCTCGCGCCTGTTGTAGCGAATGGACGACCAGAGCGACAGGCCGATCAGTGCCGCGCCGCCGAGACCGGTGATCACTTCGGGAATATGCACCAGGGTTTGCGCATACATGATCACTGCGAGGATTAGGATGGCGTAGAAGGCGCCATGTTCGAGGTAGCGGTATTCGGCAAGCGTTCCCTTCTCGACCAGCATGATCGTCATCGAGCGCACATACATGGCGCCGATGCCGAGGCCGATCGCGATGACGAAGAGGTTCTGCGTCAAGGCGAAGGCGCCGATGACGCCGTCGAAGGAGAAGCTGGCATCCAGCACCTCCAGATAGATGAAGGCGCCGAGGCCGCCCTTGGCGGCAGCGCTCATCGTCTGCTGCGACGCGTCGAGCAACTCGCCGGCGACCTCGACCGCGAGGAAGGTGAGCAGGCCGTAAATGGCGCAATGGACGAAGATGCTGGCTTCCTCGCCGCCGATCAGCCAGGAGAAGACAAGCATCAGCGCCAGCACGAAAGCGATCTCGATGCCCCTGATGGTGGCCGAGCGTGCCATCACCTTTTCAAGGCCGCGAAGCCAATGGATCGTCTTCTCATGGTCGAAGAAATAGCTGAGGCCGACCATCATCAGGAAGGTGCCGCCGAAGGCTGCGATCGGCAGATGCGCATCGTTCATGATGCGAGCATATTCCTCGGGTTCGCGGGCGGCGAGCACCAGAGCGTCCCAGGGGCCGATCCGTGCCGCGATCGCGACGATCGCCAACGGAAAGACGATACGCATGCCGAAGACGGCAATGATGATGCCCCAGGTGAGGAATCGTTTCTGCCAGACCGGCGTCATCTCCTTCAGCTTGTTGGCATTGACGATGGCATTATCGAAGGAGAGCGAGATCTCCAGCACCGCAAGCACGGTGCAGATGAAGAAGACGGTCGCCATGCCGCCGGTCGTGCCGGTCGTCTGCCAACTAAGCACGGCGCCGAGAGCAAGGCCGAGAGCCGTGACGATGAACGCCCAGCGGAAATAGCCGAGCGAGGATTTAGTGGTCTGGGGCTGGTTCATGGCCGCACCTCGCGGCCGCACAGCTTGTTGGAGAGGGTGGAGATTTTGTCAAAACGCCGCATGCCACAACGGGCATGCTGACGGGGCATGGTGAGCTTTTTCATCGATGAAAAATCCGCCGGCTGAGTTGCAGGCGGTACCGACATCACGAGAGCGCCGTAAAAACTCTCGCCAGAGGGGCCCGGCACCAATGTTTCCCGTAGCCGATGTCTGGAAGGCTGCGGGATGGGCCTTAGGTAATCTACTTCCCAAACCAGTCAAGGCCAAACGCCCCACGGAAAACCGCATAATTTCGGGAACCATCCGCGCCTCCGCTCGTTAAACCCTGGTTGAGCTGAAAAGGAAGCCGATGATGCACACTTCGACCCATATTCCCGACAAACGCACAGAGGCATCCGACCGCATGAAGCGGGCAAAGCCGAACCGCATGCAGAAGGCACAGGTGCTGCCGCCGCATCACGTCGATCTGACGCTGACGCCCGGCGTCTATCACGACATTCACGTGCCGGCACATGTGAGCGGTGCGGACCTCTCCAAAGGAGGCCCCGACATCAAAGCTCATACGAAAACGAAGAAATAGCGGCTCCGAGGGCTTTTCGGCGCACCGACAGTTGATTTGAAACGCAGGGTGAGAAGCACATGACAATGAACTTTGTGCCCCGGGATATTGTTATCCGGCACGAAAATGAATGGCAGGCCATCCGCGAGGGGGCGGACAACCGCATCGAGATCGGTAAACGCAAACAGCCGATCGGTTCCCCCATCAGCGGCGCCGCATCGGCCGGAAAAAACGAGTCTTCAGCTCAACGTCCGGACTAGGCGAAAGACAAACCTCTGGAGATTGGCGCCCGGCGATGCCGGGCGTTTTGTCGTCTAGCGCATCGGCCCGCGTCAAAGATAACGGCCCTCGCCAACCTTTCGGAAAGGATTGGGCAGCGATAATCCCGGCCTCACGGGATTCGGAAAGATGGCCAAGACAGCGACACGCGGCCGCCGCAAGGCGCCGGCGAGAGGAAAGAGCAGAGCACGCAGCAGTGGCGGATTGCTGCCCTGGGCGGTGATCGGCATTGCCGCGGTCGGCGGCATCGTGGCTCACGACAATTGGAAGAGCCTTCAGCCGCTGCTTGAACGGCAGTCGACGCCGATCGCACGCGAAATGGCGGAGCCGAGACCTGTCGCCAGGAAGGATGTGCCGCCGAAGCAGGTGGCGCTTGCCGCACCGACGCCGAGAGCCGCGCCGACGACGCTACAGGCGCCGCCGCTGCCGCCGGCCGCAATCCCGACGCCGGCCATCCAGCCGATCAAGGCGGTGCCGGCCCCGGCCTCTCCCGGAGCTCAGCAGACGGCGACGGGCGCCTTCGGCTATTGCGGGCAGGGCGCGCACATCAATTGCGTCGGCGACGGCGGCGTTTTCTGGTACAAGGGCGAAAAGATCGTCATTGCCGATATGGCAAGCCCGGTGGCCGACCAGGCGCGCTGCGATGACGAACGCAGGGTGGCCTTTGCCGCGAAGCTGCGCCTGCTGGCGCTTCTGAACGCCGGCCCGTTCACCATCGTTGCGGCCGGAAAGACGGAGTCCCCGGGCGCGCCGCGGATCGTCTCGCGCGACGGACGCTCTTTTGGCGCACAGCTGATCAAGGAAGGGCTGGCGCGCAAGCCGGGGGCTGCCGGCGGCGCGTGGTGTGCCGCCTGACGGCAGCTATTTTCCCTTTTTCACCAGCTTGCCGCCGGTACGGAAGCTGCCGGTGAAGGAGGAGTCCTTGCTTTCGGCGGTGCATTCGATCGCGATCGGCTTGCCGGCGTAGGGATTGCCGAAGGTGCAGAAACCGGCGACCTTGACCTGGCCGGTCATCTTGTTGCCGACGCCCGTCGTGACGAGGCTCAGCGGCAGGCGAGCATTGCCGTTGGAGGCCGGCTTGATGCCGCTGCCATCGCCCTGGAAACCGAGCGCCTTTCCATCCGAAGTGAAGATGAAGGTCACCGAGCCGTTGGCCAGGGTGACGCTGGCAAGCTCATTTCTGCAGCCCTTGGTGGCGTCGAACTTGGCGACGACCAGTTTGGCGCATTTGCCGGAAAGCGTAATGACGCCGGGGGCGCCGGGAAATGTCTCTGGCGGGGAGGCGGGCGCCGCGGACGCGGGCAATGCGAGGACGGATGCAACAAGGCCGGCGGCAACAAGCGCGGATAACTTCATTTCGATCTCAAACCCCATCTCGTGGCGAAGCGAATCAGTGCTTCAGCCTCGGTTCGCCATGGCATGGTTCTGTGTCCGAATTTGGCTCTGTTGTCGACGGCACCAGGATTTCGCCGACGACCGGGCCGGATCGGCGATCGGTGGCGGATGAACGGAAGGTTTTTTGAACTGAGTGGGTACAGATGGCTTGGGATGCTGGAGATCGACAGCGACCCGATGCGACATGACGGTGGCAAAGCGCTCATCGAGCGCCTGCCGTCTTGACCGTATTTCTGGGTTGGACGCACTTCGGATCAAGGGGAATGGGCCCAGGCAGGGAAGTCCAGGCCCATTCTTTCCCGATCGGAGGTCAGTCAGATCAGGAATTCGTGGCCGCCGGCCCGCAGCGCCGCGCGTCTTTTCAGATGCACAAAGAGCGCTGTGGTTGATTGCCGGCAGCCTTTTATTAGAACGTGCGCTGCAGGCGGAAGTAGCCCGAGGTGACGTCGTCAGCATTGTCCGGATCGAGGTACTGAACCGAAACCTTTGCCGAGAAGTTGTCGACGATCTGGTAGTCGACCGTTACGCCGGCCTTCCAGGCGTTAACGTCATCCTTGAACTCGCCGGCAGTGATGCCGTAGTTGTCGTAGTACTGAACAGCCGGGGTGATCTTGAGCTTGTCGGTCGCCTTGATGGCGTATTCAGCAGCAATCGCCCATTCAGCCTTGTTGTAATAAGCGTTCGGATTGCTTGCGTAGACAACTGCGAGGCCGAGCGTGCCCGGACCGACGGCCACCGTACCCATTGCACGGACAGCGCCTTCTTCGTTGTCGGTGTCGTAACCAGCCGTGATCTGGTAGCTGACGATACCAGCCTTGCCGCCGAGACCGACTGCAACGCCGACGTTGTTAGCGGTTTCGCCGTTGTAGAACGGGCTGTCTTCCAGCTCGTCGACGCTGATGCCGGCGTAGAAGGCGTCGGTTTCGTACTGATAACGCAGCGAGTTGTGCAGCGTGACCGGAGAGCCGATATCGTCGGTTTCGCCGGAGAGGCCGTCGTCCCACCAGCTGTAGAACAGACCAGCGCGGAAGCCGGCGATGTCGAGGTAAGCCGAGTCGAGCTGAGCCTTCTGGGCCGAAGCGTTGTCAGCGTTGAACTGCATGACGATGACGCCGGTCAGCGGACCATATTCGGTGTCGCTCTTGGCCGTGAATTGAACCTGGCCGCGCGTACGGGCGTCCCAATCCGAGTCGTTGGCGACAGAACCGCCGCCGCCGGCGCCGATCGAGCTGGCGTTCGGAGCAACGTCCACCTGGAAACGGATGTAACCGTTGATCTTCAGGCAGGTTTCGGTGCCCGGGATATAGAAGTAGCCGGTGCCGTAAGCGTCGCAGACGCGGACATATTCAACCGGTTCCGGCTCGGCAGCAACGATAGCGTCAGCAGCCTGGGCGCCGGGTACTGCTGCGAGAGCAGCAGCGGAGCCGAGAAGAAGGCTCTTGATGTTCATGGAATAACCTCCAGTTCAGATGCGAGAGGATGAAGACCGTTGCCATCGGCAGTCCCTACATGTCTTCACCCCGTGTGATCGAAGCGGCACCTTTTTGGCAAGGTGTCTGCCTCGCCGCGGAAGTTACATAGGGGTTGTTGCGCTGCAATGTGATTATCGATCATGACAACACGCTTCACAGCTATGTTGCTGAAATCACACGCTTTTTGTCACAAACTCGTCATCTGTTTGTCACAAAAATCATACTTTTGAATTGCGAACAACGAGGGGCTGAGCACTCAGCAACTGTATGCAATTGTTGCTCGAATGAGCGCGTCCGCATATGAGGGCGCGCCGCGGCCGCCATCTGCATGCATCCCTGTGGGGCAAGGACAGTGGTCAACCATCCATGCTCTGCAAATCACTCCAGAATAGCTTCCTTGCGCGCTACATTGCCGCTCACATCGATGTCGCTGCCCAGCATCGCGCTGCCGGACAGATCAACGCCGTAGTCCAGGAGGTTCTGCCGTGTCAGATGGAGTATTACCCGGCCAGCCTGCTCGACCGGCCTTCCTCGCAGGTGAGATACGACATATTCGGCAGTGACGGGGTAGCGTCCCTGGGGAAGGCTGACACCTTTTGCCAGCGAAATCTTGTCGTTGGACACGACGAGAGTTTTGCGTCGTTTAATGACCTGCGCCACGCTGAGAACTCCTATTGGCAGGTTTATCGAACCTGCGGGCCACTATGCAAAAAAGGCCTCTCGATTTCTCGAAAGGCCTTTGCTTTTCAGCGAATTAGGATGGTGGGCGTGACAGGGATTGAACCTGTGACCCCTACGATGTCAATGTAATGGTCGCCGGTCCCGTCAATTCCCCGCAATTGGGAAAATCTAATAAAAACAGCAATTGACCAACGAATTCGAGCGATGGCGAGTTGCCTGTATCCCCCATTTTTGCTTACTATGTGCTTACTGCAACATAGGTATGGATATATGAAGCTCACGAAGAAGGTTGTCGAGGCTTTGGAGGCACAGGCGACCGATAGATTTTACTGGGACGAAAGCCCGAAAGGTTTTGGGGTAAAGGTAACGGGTAAGGGCAAGAAGGTTTTTGTGGTTCAGACACGCTTAAACGGCCGCACGAGGCGCGCTACGATCGGCGAGTTCGGCAGCCCTTGGTCCGTGGATCAGGCGCGCGAGGAGGCGCTTAGCCTACTCTCCCAATTCGTACGGGGAAGAGATCCAGTACTTGAGAAGAAAGCGGCGAGAGTCAGGGGCATCACCGTCCGCGAACTCTCTGAGAGGTACTGGAACGAGGCCAATCAGCATAAGAAGTCATCAACTCTTGATGTTGAACGCGGCTTGATGAAGCGGCACATTTTACCGCTTCTAGGAGAGCGGGTTGTCTCAGAGCTAACGACCTCTGATGTGCAGCAATTCCACCAGCGCGTGGCGAAAGGCGAAACTGCTGTCGACGAGAAAACGAAAGCGAGGGGCAGAGCGATCGTTAAAGGAGGGAAGGGAACGTCAAACCGAACATTGGATTTGCTCTCTTCAATGTTGTCGTTTGCTGTCGACGTGGATGCAAGACCAGACAACCCCGCCCGCAGTGTTAAGAAATTCAAACTGAAAACTCATGACCGACAATTGACGGAAGAAGAACTCGGTCGCCTCGGTGAGGCTTTGGCAACTTTGGCGGCGTCCGGCGTCAGCGAATTTGCGATCGCTGCGCTCCGCTTTCTAGCTCTCACGGGTTGCCGAAGAGGTGAGGCTCTAAGTCTACAGTGGTCATGGATCGACAAGAGAAACGGTATCGCCAAGTTGCCGGATAGCAAGACAGGTCAAAAAATTCTCGTTCTCGGCGAGGCTGCTCTATTTCTACTCGACGACATCCCCAGGCGCGCTGACAGCCCCCTTGTCTTTCCGTCGTCAGCAGGAGGAACTACCCCGATTAGCATTCAGAAAATCTGGAGAAAGGCATCCAAATTGGCGGCAATTTCTGACGTTCGGCTCCATGATCTAAGGCATAATTTCGCGAGCGAGGCTGTTTCCGCTGGACAGAGTCTTTATATTGTCGGGAAACTTCTCGGCCACAGCCAGCAGCAAACGACGCAAAGATATGCGCATCTTGCTGCCAATCCGGTAAAAGCAGCGGCGGATGCCACGTCTTCGTCGTTAGCAAGGCAGATGATCGGAAAGGTGCCGGCGCCAGACCATTCACCGGAATAGGTGGTGCTCGGACCTACTGTGGGGTGCTCCATTTATGCCGATTACAACCGGGAATTGCTTTCGAGCTGGTGTTCTGATATAACATTATGGTGCCGACCCAAATCGGCAGTTATCGAGGGGCTTCGGCCCCTCTTTCTATTGGAGAGCTAAATGACCAATTTGACTGCCCTTGCTGCCAACGCCATCACCTTGCCCCACCCCGTAATCATCCTCGGCCGCGACGACAACGGCAAAGCCCACGCCTCGTTCTTCCCTGCAACAGATGCTCAGCCGGCCTCACGTGCCGCCAGTCTGATGGGGATGCTTGCACTCCCTGCGGACAACGAGGCCGTGCGCTCGCTGCTGCCGATGTTGCCGAAGGGAAAGCTGTTCGACAGCGGCAAGGCGTTCGTGCCCTTTGTAAAGCAGGACCTCTATAAGCAGATTGCCGCTCACCTGCCCGAGCCCGATCGGGCCAAGGCGGAGGAAGTGCGGGCTGCTCCTGCCGACGTTTCGCAACAGGGACACGCTGCGACGCCGGGCAATGTTCCCGGTGGCTGGGATAAGGTCGTTGTCGGCAGCTTGGTTCTCGCAACCGAGGATCCGCTTGAAGGCTGGTTTGAAGCCACGGTCGTCGAGCTGAAGCCGGACAATGTTCTGCGGCTTCAGTGGCGGCACTATCTCGACCTACCGCCGTTCAACCGCCGGCTTGAAGACGTGGCGCTGCTGCACCCCTCTATGAAGCTGTGAGGCAAGACGATGCGGAGCCTCGCCATGACTTCATCTCCTGATCAACAGGCGGCCGTCGACACGACGGCCACCATTCGCAGCCTCAACGACGCCTTCAGGCGCAATCCGACCGCCGGCAGGGCGGTTATCACGCCGGGGGTGAGTTCTCTGCCCCACGACCGACGGCTAGCCCTGCTGATGGCGGTTGTCGGCTTCACCGCCTTTGATGCAGGCAATGATCCCTACAACGAGCACGACTTCGGCGCGGTCGAACAGAACGGGGTCAGCTATTTCTGGAAGATCGACTATTACGACCTGGACTACAACATGGGGTCACCAGACCCCGCCAATCCGCATGTCACCCGACGCGTGCTGACCATCATGCGGGCGGACGAATACTGATGGCAGATCTCCCTAAATCATCGACCGGGCTTTCGTCCAGCAGGCAGCGTGCTCGGCGGCGCTTCACCCTCAACTGGGATCGCAAAGAGATCGGCAACATCGATGGCCAGCGCCGCGGCGATGCGATCGAGGAGATCGATCGACACGTTGAAATCGCCACGCTCGATTCCGCTGATTGTCGTGCGGTCGACTCCGGCATCTACGGCAAGGTTTTCCTGCGTCACCTTCTTGTCGGCACGCACCTTCCGAAGATTCCAAGCAAGTCGTTGACGAGTATCCATGGTCGCATGGCGACCATCTTGAAGGCACGTAATCCATCGGATATATCCGACATATTTCAGATTTGGGCGCGAGGGTATGCGCCGCTGGGGACAAACTATGAAAATCGCAGTTGGAATTATTGGAATCTTCTTGGGCCTGCTCGTGCTGATGCAGTCGTGTGCGGTCACGGCCGGCAGCGGCTTGCTTCAGGACAAAGCCACCGGAGGTGCCGGCGCCATCGGCATGCTGGTCGGCCTGCTGTTCTTCATCGCGGGCGCATTCTCATTCGCCCTGCCGCTGGTCGGCACGATCATGTTCGGGCTGGCGGCAGCGTTCGCATTCATCGCATCAACATCGGGCAGCTTCACCGACATTACGATCTGGGGCTTCATAGCCGTAGTGCTGGCCGTGATGTCGTTCTTCACGTGGCGCTCTGGCAAGAAGAAGCAGATCGCATGACCAAGTTCGGAACAGCCGCGAAAGCGGGCTGGCTGGTGCTGGGCGCCTGCTTCATCAGCGGCCCGGCATTTGCTCAAGTGAAGAGATACTATCAGGGAACGTCGTGGGCGATCCAAATGGTGCAACCGGACGCGGGCGGCGGGTCTGATGGCCGTCCCTATTGTGAACTGAAAACCACATCATTCGAGCCCAGATCCGTCGCGCTGCAACTTGCCGCATCCACGCAAGAAGCGGGCACGTATCGGACGGTCATCAAGCTTCGAAAGTCGGGATGGCAACTCCCAATCGGCGCCGCTGTTAAGGTCAAGGTGGGCAATCCAGTTAAGATCGGTAGCGGCAATCAGGTGATCGAAGGTCCTCCTATGGTGTTCAAGGTGGAAACCACGGACACGATGGCGGCGCTTGTCGCCGACTATGACTCGAATTGGCTGCCAGAAATGACCAACGAGCTGCTGAATGGGGTATTTGGCCGAACGAAGTATGGCTCAACTTTATGGTTTCAGTTCATCGATGGCGATGAACCGCCGTGGTTTCCGGCATCGTTTGAGCGGTTCGAAAAGAAGATAGCTTTCAACGAATATCAACAGTGCCTATCCGATCTGAGCCAGATGGCAGCGGATCCTGCGCAAGGGGGCTTCCCGCCACTCAGCGGCACGTCACCACTGAAGCCGAAAGCTTCGACCGGCGCCGGTTCCTCCTTGCAGCCGCCGATCGCCAACCAACAGCGGACTGTTCAGGCGGAAGCGGCTGCTCCCTCAGAGGTATGGCGTTTCAGCACCAATGAGGAAGATTGGGGCGAGACTTGCTTCGTTGAAACGCACAAGGGCGACATCAAGATCGGGTTCATGGCCTCGCCCGGCGAGCAGCTCTTCGGTTTCGTTGATGGTCTCTTCAAGGGCGATACCAGAGCGACGTGGCATGTAGACGGCCAACCCGCTTACGTGTCAGACGGTGGCCAGAACGACTATTTCGGTTGGTATGAATTCGATCAGCTGCCGGTGGACTTACTCGCCCAACTGACGCAGAGCCACGAAATGGCTATCACCGGTGCAAAGGGTGAACGCGTTGTTGTCGGCCTCAATGGGGCCGCTGAAGCAGTTCCCAAATTCAAGGCATGCCTCGCGAAACACTGACGGCTTCCGCAGGCGGCGCGACCTACGTTAATATGAGATACGAAGACCAAGCCTAAAACGTTAGAAAAACAGCATCACAAGCTCAACCTCCGCTGTCAGGACGCGCGGAGCAAGCTTTTCCCCATGGAGCTGCCCATGACAAAACACTCTCGTATGGTATCGGGCGAGTCCATTCTCATCGACTGAATTGGGATCTCCTTCCGGCTCAAAAAAGCAAGTGATGACAGCCGTCGATGCGCCTTTTCCGTCTTCCTTCCCGGGCAAAAGACAGTTGGTTACCAGTCCCTCATGGCCGAAAGCATCGTGGTATCGATCGCTTTCGTCTACCTTCACGGAATGCGGAAAGAGCTTTACCCGATCGGGAGTGTACGCATCGAGGAAGTGGACGCTGAATGGACGCCTGTTTCGGTTGATGATCGTGATCTGCGCGACCGGTGAATGATCTTCGCCAACTGTGCAGCGCACGTACATATCGGGCTCAACGTTACCCAGTTGGTGGTCAATCTGCTTCTCCTGAGCCGTAATCTGCCGCCTAAGCGCGAACAGGGTAACGAACGCTGCAAAAGCGGCCACCCATCCGCTGGTGGCGGACAGCCATTCGCGTAAGCAAACTTCATCTGCCTCGCAGACGAGAGCTCGCGTCGGCTCGAAACCGGAGATCACGATTAACAGAATGACGATCATGACTGCGCCAGCAACCGCAGCGCCCCAGTCTTCCAAGAGTTTCACCTTTGCAGCCCCTCTTCCCGGTTCCTCACCTCTGAAGCCGTGCAAAATCTTGCAGGACTTTGCGCACCGTGTCCCTCAAGCTCAGCGGTCGTTATCAAGCCGTTCCATCAACATCGCCGTCTTCATCCAATTCGTGGACTGGCAGATAGGCGTTTTTCTCTATCGACTCCCGAACAATGAATCTGATCGTATCATTGCGCGTCAAGCCGAACTCCCCGGACAAGTCGCGCCTCGACATCATCTGCCATCGTGATTGCCGCAGAGTTTCGCTGCCGGAGTGCTGCCCTCGGAGCATGGTCTGGAGATCCGGTAGCGAGATATCCGCGACTCGGTTGGCGGCGTCTTCCAGAGTGGTGGCCGCGTACCTCCGGGCAGTGAAAAACGGCTGCAACGAGCGTTCAGCCGCCAGCGCAAAAATTAGACTGTCAGGCTAGGGATGAACGACCACTCCTCGGCCATGAACTCAAGCGTCTCGTCGCGAAAATAATAGAGGAAATGCCGAGAGTTGGCGGTGTCTTCCTGGATTGTTTCCCATGGCACGGCATCGCGGATCGGGTCGTGGCCAACTAACTCATAGAACTCGCCCCATCGCGGAGCTATGCCACTATAGCGACCATGGCCATCTACCTTATGCCATTCATGATCGTTGGTGTCGTCCCAGCGCCACCGGCTGCAGCCAATGAAGCTTAGAGTGCCCCATGCCTCATCGAACTTCGGACCGGCCTTCGAGAATCGGTTAAAGGCTCTGAGAATACCCGACGGTTTTTTATGTTGCACGCGCCTATATGAGCGGAAACAGACGTTTACCTTGGAGCCCGCGACTGAAACTTCAGGCTCCGGCGCATTTGGCTCGGCAACCCAACCTTGGCCGAGCTGTAGTTCTACAAACTTAAGCATGTACTACGACTAGCTGAATTCAATGACGGTTTCCACTGAACGCTGTCTTCAAGCACACATGGGTTGACGGGCAGTTCCGCTTTTTTGTTTCTTCTGGCATTGCTAGAACTCAGTGCGTGAGAATAATCACGCGAATAAGATTGCATCATTGACTACGCGGATCGGTTGACCGTCCAATTGCCGGAACGGCTTATCTCAAGTACGAGAATTACATTGCGAAACGGATACTGAAATTGATTCTTTCACAATGGCATTTCCCACCAGTGCCGGTACTTTTCATCGTTGCAAGCCTATGGGTGCTGTTCTGCAAGCCGAGAACACCGTTCACGGGGTTGGCGGTTCTTCCAAGCTTAGCCTTCGCTTACGCGAACGTTGTCCCAATTTACTTTGAGCGATCAGGGGCCTCCATCTTCTCGACGGTCGCTGCGACAAGCCTACCTTGCGTATGTTTGTTCATCGCATTCCAAAGACTGTTAGGTGTCAAGTTGGCAGACAGAGAGCAGTACTCGAATGCAAAAGCTCTTAAAGATGGACTTATTACAGCCGCTGTGACGGCACTCATCACCGTTATTGGAGCCTATGTTCCCCATAACTGCGTTACCGCGAAATGCAGGCTCGGTAAGAGTTTATTTGGACCTAGCCCATTCTCCGATTTCTGGTTCGCCGGATTTGTCGGCGGGTTTACGGCGTTAGGCCCCCTCCTCGCGTTCTACATTGTTTTCAGCCGGCTCCGGGAATTCGGCACCGATAGATAGAGCAGATCGACAAGCTGATGATCAACAAGCCCGCGGTCGATACCGGACGAAAGCGAAATGCGGTCTTCGCTGATCAGAAACTCGTCGCCGAGATCGAATACCGGGCCTGGACGCATGACGGGAAGCTGCGCCATCCCTCATATAAGGGGCTGAGGGAGGAGCAGGATCATGCCGCGGTTTACGAACTGGAATAAACTGCCAGTTACCGACCGCGATCCGCAGGCGGCTTCTCGCTCACTAAGCGCGCCAAAAGTAAGAACCCCACCCGGCGCCGACAACGAAGTCGACTACAATCGTCAGAGCGGGTGGAGTCGCTAGATAGGTCTGCCGTGCAACGGCGCTGGCTTAGTGCACTTGGCCGCTGCCGGCTGGAGTGCCGGCTGGACCTCCCGCACCGTTACCGGCTGGTCCCGAGCCGCTCGGCGGGCTTGTGTGGGTCGCCGAGCTAGGTTGGCTCGGTGCGTTTCCAGCACTGCTCGACGAGCCGCCTTTGTGCGAAAGAAACTTGTCGCTCGGCGCAAGGGTTTGGGTGTTCCGTGTGTCATCGCATCCCTGAAGGATGCTCGCGGCGCCTAGAATAGCCGCCGAAATTACAAAAAAATATCGAATTTGTCTTACTTGGGTTGGCATGCGAGTGTTGTCCCCGGCTAGATCGCGCGACTTGAGTCAATGCGGCATAGAAATTCACAACCAGCTGTTGCGATTTCTCGTTACCAAATGGAATCCCGGGAGTCTAGGGCGAGTCTCGCCATGGCTTGGTTGGACGTCCGAGCAATAAGGCCAAGGACTTACACCGTCGCCGCACAAATCACGCCCGCGATCCTATAGACGAGGGTAGCTGCTTCTACGCTCTAGGAAACGCGAATTACCTCGTTGGATAAGAGGAGCAGGAAACTGCCATCTTCCAGGCGCTCCGCGATTTCTCCGTCGTCAGTGACGTAGTCGATCCTTGGGCTTACCGACTGCTGAGACGTCCGTATTTGTTCGATGACAGTGTAATTTCGACCTGCAGCGTTTGAACAGTGGAAACGCTTTGTTTCTACATAGTTCGTCATGTTCATTAGCCTCGGGAAAGGACTGCACCTTAGATATTTGGCGACCAAGGCGGAGAGTCAAGAACATCGATCGCCGCCTTCTGCCGGTTATTATTTCCCGAGCAGCTGAGGGTCGCCTTTCAAGTATCGTCGTCTTCCATGTCGGCGATGTCTTCGGCCAACGCCACTGCGTGCTCGGACAAAATGGCAGCGACATTGTCGAGAAGCGTCGCCAGGTCAGGGTCGCTTTCGAAAAGCTGCTCCTGCTTGGCTTTCAACTTTTCGATATAGAAATTGTGGATGTGCAGCGAACCGGTCATCTGCGCCAAGCTAGGCATGGTGATGCTCCATTTCGTTTCGAGAGCGAGCGGCCACAAAGAGTAGTGCGGCTCAGGCACGGTGGGAATAGTGCGGCAACGGTTATGATCCGTTAGTTTTGTTGAACAGAAAGGTGTTGGGAATGGGAGAGGGGTTTCGACTTCGTCTGCTTACCATATTTGGCATGGTGGTCGGTGTGTTCTCAACCGTAACAGTCGCTGTTTTGACTCGGCCATTCGGACTAGCTCCGATCTTCCAATGGCTGTTTACGCTGGTCGCCGCCCCAGCGCTCGCGCTTCTAATCCATATGGTCGTCGGGAAGTTGTACTTCTCGGCGAAAGGCGAAGGGCCCTATGGTCCGCCGCCGCCCAGATCGCGAATTCCTAAATACCATGAGCCAAAGCGCATTTTTCCTTGGGTTCCTTACATTAACCTACTTACCGTCTTCATGACTTTTTGCATCTTGCTCATGTCGGGCATGCGGTTGCGAGTCTGAGCAAACACCCAGCTACCGACCGCAATCCGCACAATGTTTGACGATTCCTAGCAAACCCAAAGTGAGCGCCAACGTCAAAAAGGAGCTTATTGCTACCGTGAAAGGCATAATCACGTAAAACTTCGCTTTCGGCGGCGCCAAGAAGCCCCCTACGCGGACTTCTGGCCCGAAATCTTTGCTGAAATCGAATCCATTCCTGCGGTAGAAAACGATCGATCTGATGCACCAATACCAACTGCAAGCGCAAAGGCTGGCCAAGAAAAGGAAACCCATAAATTAAATTGCTTTTCACTCAATCAAGCTTCCCCATCAACATCTCCATCTTCGTCGAGCACGTGCACCTGCAGATAGGTGTTCTTCTCCAAGCACCCACAGCCGTGGCTGGGGCATGAGTTAGTGGTGCATACCTATTCGATACCAGACGGCATGGCCATTTCGTACGACTGCGATACCCCTATTCCCTACGAGGGCTGTTGGCTCAAAGCGCCGCGACCTCGCAAGCCAGAGTTCATCTCCTGGCAACATCCGCGCGAGTAGAGTCTTCAGTTCCTCCTCAGGGGCAGGCATGCGGTCCCGAAATTCGGCGGGCAGAGTCTCAATGCCACCCGTGAGGGCAATGAGCCACTCGCGATATCTTTGCGGCGTGGTTCGCTCTAACAGTACAACTTCATCTCCAGCAACTGGGCGGTCAATCTCGACTGGCATTCATTGATCCAATCGTCTGTGCGCAGGTTGGCATGCTGATGCTCCATTTCGGGTTCGCACGTAGGTGCCCACCAAGAATAGCGCGGCTCAGGCAACTCCATCAACATCACCGTCTTCGCCCAGCTCGTGCACCGGCAGATAAGTGTTCTTCTCCATCCATTCCCGGACGATGAACCTGACGATATCTTTGCGCGCCTTGCCGAACTCGCCGGACAAATCCCGGAGCGCTTCTTCAATGTCGTCGTCGAATGCGATCGATCCGGAGTTTCGTAACAGGAGCGCCGCGCGGCGAAGCATGACCTGCAAATCAGCTCGCGAAATATCTGCGATCCGGCTGGCGGCGTCTTCCAGAATGGCCGCGGTGTCTGTTGAATGGCTCGTGTTGCTCATGCCGGCACCTGCTCCGGCGCCAGAAGGACTAGCTCATCATCTGGCAATGGCCGTTGCAGTTTGCGGGCCTCCTCCCACGGAGCGGTCAACCACATCTCAACCTCATCGGTGCTCGTCAGAATAACGGGCATCGCCTTCTGGTGGACCGGCTCGACGACGCTGTTCGGCTCAGTGGTCAGGAACCCATAGAGGTCATTGACGGTCAGTCCTTCTTTGACCTTTCTGACACTCTCCCATTGCGGCACCCAAATTCCAGCGAAAAACATCAGCGGGCAGCTTGGGTCCGCGGCAAACCACGCGTTGGGCGTTCTGCCGCCTTCGGGCTTGTTCGCGGGGTCCGGCTCAGCAAAGGAGGTGAACGGCACCACGCACCGAAACTCGACCCCATGCCAGCGCTTCCAGTGTTTGCTCTCAACATTGCGGACGTTCGTGGTGCCGCCATCCGGCTCCATCTTTAGGAGCTGTTGGAAATCCACCTCCTTGCCCTTCTTCCGGATTCCGTCTGCTCGCTTCGTAGCGGCCTGATAAATCGCCTGAGACGAACTCGGCAGACCCCACCGCACATAGGCAAGCTCTCGGCCGGCTGCCGTGTTGCGGACGATCGGCGCCCGGTAGTCTGGCCAGAATTCAGTAATGGGCTCCATATTGCCGGTGCTGTCGATCATCGCCCGCGTAATCGAGCGGATGGCATCCTGGTTGCTCTGCATCCGGTAGAGATTGCACACATTTCCCTCCCTCGGCGTCCATGCGCCCTTTCGATCTACTTCGTCCGTGTCGATGAACTGGCCGTTCCAGCGATCCCTAAATTGCTTCGCAGCATCGCGGCTTCCGAAGCAAAAAACAACGTATTGGTCCCACTCCTCGGAAGCAAAGTAGGATCTTGAAGCTCGATCACAGTCCAGCGCGGAAGTGATGATTTCGCCTCTCAAACGAAAGTCATGGGCATGTTCGCCCGAATTATAGTTGCCCCAATAGATGATCACGTGATGGGGAAGATAGGTATTGAGGCGCCAGCGGGCGTTAGGATTGTCTCGCCGGGAGGCCATCTCAAAGCACACCGTCTTCCCAAATCGGCTTCCTGACCGGCGTCACTTTGACCAGACGGCGCACCGAAAGCTTGCCATGTTCCGAGCCCCAAATCTGCACGACCTTCAGGTTGATGTATTCCCGCCGGTCGCAGACCTGACATCGGAACCGGCCGGCCAAGCGATCGAGACTCACGTCCTTTGTCAGCTTCAGCAGGTCTCGCGGAAAAAACCGGTAAGTCCTTCGACAGAGCTGGCACGTCATCTCCAGCAATTGGCCCACGTCGGCAGCGTCGCTCAGGCTCCAACCGCGCAACTTCTTGTTATAGTTCATCTCAGGCATTGTCAGTCTCGGTCGTAGGACGGCCGCCAGCCCCGCGTCATGCCGCTGCTCATAGCGCCCTCGGCCAACACAAGTTGGTGGCGCAGATGCCGGATATCCTCAAGCAGAGTGACTATAGCGGCCCGCATGTCGCCATTGTGAAAGGCAACGACCTCGTCAAGTTCGCTGGCGCACGGGCATGAAAGAGCTTCAGTTTCCATGGCTGCGCTCAAGGAATTATGCCTGCTAATCGCATGTTCTCGCAAAGGATGGATATAGCTTCGTCGAAGCCGCCGCTGCAGGGAAATTTGAAAGGCCTTGTGGCCTCGTCTACCAGAACTGGATCTCCGGTTGCTGCATCCACATCCGCAACATGCGTGGTCAGGTAAATGCCGCAAGCCTCGCCTGCGGTTTCATCGATCGCCATCTGAACTGCTCCCAAGGTGGCATCACTCGGAACGTCGATAAGTTTGGTCGTGAAAAATCTTACGCCCCGACTGCCCGCCACGGCCTTGGCGAGGCTCGCGTGCACGTCAGAGACTTCGATCTCTGTCTCCGGTGGCCACATCACGCCGGTTAGATCCCCGTCATCATCCACGGCTTCGCCGATCGGCTGCTCTCGCATACCCGTTCTCCAAATCTTCAATTTTTAGAGTCTGTCAGGTTTATGTTGAAACATATCCTGCATGCCTGAGATAGGCGGCGCATTCGCGCGGGCTGAATGCTTTGAGGACTTCACCGACGCGCCGCCATGTCGCTTCGACGCTACGCTCGTCGGCCTTGCGCAGCAAAGTCTTGAGTTTGGCGAACATCATCTCGATCGGATTGAGATCAGGGCTGTAGGGCGGCAAGAAGAACAGGTGGGCGCCGGCATTGCGGATGGCGTTGCGCGCCGGCTTGCCCTTGTGGCTGCCGAGATTGTCGAGGATGACGATATCGCCGCGATTGAGGGTTGGTGCCAGGCATTGCTCGACCCAGGCGGTGAAAGCGGTGCCGTTGATCGGGCCATCGAGCACGAAAGGCGCGACGATGCGGTCGTGGCGCAGCCCGGCGAGGAAGGTCAGCGTTTTCCAATGGCCATGCGGTATTCCGGCGATCAGCGGCTGCCCACGCTGACACCAGCCGCGGGTGCGCGTCATGTTGGTTTTGACCCAGGTTTCGTCAACGAACACCAGGCGGTCCGGATCAAGTCGATGTTGATGGGTCTTCCAGCGGCTCCGGAACCGCGCCACCTTCGGCCTGTCCTGCTCGCTGGCGATCAGCGTTTTTTTTAAATGTCTTGCCTTCACGGCGCAAGAAACGCCAAACCGTGTCATGAGAGACATGGATGCCTGCCACCTTCAGATCGACGGCAAGCGCCCGCACCGTCCAATCGGCTTTGGCCGCCAGGCGGCGGTGAACCTCATCGGCCGCCGCGCCACACAGCATGGGTTTGACATGCCCACCCATCTTGGCCGGCGCCAAACCACGCCCGGATCGGTCAAGCTGACCGATCCGCACTGCCGTCGCCGCCGATACCCCAAAGCGCAAGGCGGCCGCCCGCACCGTCATGCCCTCGGCAAGTGCGTCGGCAATGCGCTTGCGTAAATCCACGGAAAGAGGTCGCGCCATCGTTGCTGGCCTCCCCACCAGCAATGATGTTGAATCACAACCGAAGCAAAAAGGGAATCCCGTTGCGATTCAGCTTAAAGCTGACCGACTCTAGATTGGCGGCCGCTCGCCGATGTTCTTATTATGTTCTCATTGGCGGACGAGTCAATAATCAATCTAGGCCAATTGCGTTTTAAGTCGTGGCTGATGAACTGTCCGCATGACAAAGCCGCCACGCAAGCCTTCCCGTCCACTGCTCGGAGACGCCGAAGCACCTCTCCGCGGCCGGCCGCGCCGGCGGCGTGATCCCGCCCAATCTCAACTGCTTCTCAACCCGATGCCGGTGCGAATCGACCCGTGTCTTGCCCTGTTGAAGCCGCGCCCACCGAAAGGCCGGCAATGGGCGTTCGAGGTGAAATGGGACGGTTACCGGCTTGCGATTCACATTGAGCCGAAGAGTGTTAGGATCCTGACCAGCGGCGGTCATGACTGGACCGACCGTTTTCCTGCCATTGCCGCCGCGGCAAAACGCCTTCCTGTTTCAACAGCGATATTGGACGGCGAGGCCGTCGTGTTTGACGAGCTGGGCCGGTCGGATTTCGGCAGGCTTCAGCAGTCGCTCGGCGGCCGCGGCGGAAAGCGAACATCATGGGAATCGGTCCTGATGGTCTTTGACCTCCTCTACCTCGATGGTCATGACCTTACCGGGGCGGAGTTCACGGCTCGGCGCCATCTCCTCGAGGGGATCGTGCCGGCCGGCGGTGAGGAGGCTATTCGTCTCTCCGAAGAGATCGAAGCGGATGGCGAAACGCTTCTGCGCATCGCCTGCGAGCATGGGCTTGAGGGCATCATTGCGAAAGACCGGAACGGCACCTATCGCAGCGGCCGGCTTGGCGACTGGATTAAGATCAAGTGCGTTCAGAGCGACGGCTTTATGATCGTTGGATATGAGAAGTCCACCTCGTCCTTCGGGGGCATCGGGCGGCTTCTGCTCGCCGCTCGGAAGGGAGGAGAGCTCGTCTATGTCGGGGGTGTGGGAACCGGCTTCAATGAGCGTTCCGCGGCCGAGCTTCGCACGCAGATGGATAAGCTCATTATCGGCAAGTCCCCGGTCGATACCGGTAGGAAGCGGAATGCGGTCTTCGTCCGACCGGAGCTTATTGCCGAAATCGAATATCGAGCCTGGACGCGTGACGGGAAGCTGCGCCACCCCTCATACAAGGGGTTGCGTGAGGTGCAGGATAACGCCGCGGTTTATCAGTTGGAATGAGGAACCGCGTTCAGCCCCACACAATCGAGGCGACATAGGCATCGCTGTGCGAAAGGATACAACGATGCGACGAGCGATTCTGAACACAGTTATGCACCTCTGCTTCAAGGCAATTTGGCTCCTGGCAGTTATTGGCGTCGAGCCGGCGGCCGCTACGCCTAAATGTCCTCCCCAGAACGAATTGCTGGCTAAGGCGAAGGTCGTGGTTGAGGCTCGTGTGAAGTCGCTGTCGATCGGAGAATCGGGTTTGCTACCGGCGGATACCAACATTCCGACACGGATGATACGGGTCGATTTGGAAATCACGAGGGTTATCAAAGGCAAATACCCACGCAAGGAAGCAACCGTGTACGGCGTCGCCTTTCCCCCAGTCCCCTTCATGGAACTGGCCAAGATGGCGTTGATTACCGGCCTTGATAGTGGCGACACGTTCGAATGGGAACTTTCACGGAACGAATTAGGTCCTGGTTTGGAGCTCTATTCGATGAACAACTGCAGCTATTACAAGTTCCGGGATGATTTATTTTCCCGCTAATCGTCGGGTTCGTCACTTCGATATTTATGCTGTCCCATCAACATCGCCATCCTCGTCCAGCTCGTGCACCGGCAAATAGGTGTTCTTCTCCATCCACTCCCGGACGATTAACTAATGGCGTCCTCGCGCGTCAGCACAAGCTCGCTGCATCTCCACCATCACTTCGAAAAGTGGTCGCGCCCAATTTTTCGAAATGCGTAATATAGAATAGAAAATATCCCCATAAGCAGCATAACTCCCCACAATGTCTCCAGGTACAGCCTTGAAAAAATATGATCTTTTCTACCCAGAGCCCATTCGTAAACAGAGCATTTCGCAATCGTGCATCTGTCGGAGCCGGGAAACAGCCAGAAAAGTAAATTAGAGACAATGTATGAAGTCAGCAAAATCACGAAAGATTTAACAGCCCTTTGCAACGTTTCCTTTGACGTGAGATCCGGTGTTGCGCGCATGCCACTCGCATGCATGACAATAAAAAAGAATGCGCTGGAGACGAATTGATTGCCGATTAACAGAGCAGTGAAGTTCCGCTGTGAAAGAAATAACTGACATGCGATCGAGGTAAGGCCGCCCGGAAGAAGAAATGCGGCTAAAAATGCCTCCCCAGTGGTTGGCCTTTGCTTTACCACAGCGATGCCGCAAGCGTACGCAGCCCAGACTGTCAGAATAATTGGAACTGGGCCAATGACCCAAGGCGCGGCCGGAAACGGCATCTATCCCCCAAAGCTATGCAGGTCCATTTTCAAACGGGACGTGCAACTTTCGCATTCGTCCACCAGTGCTAGGGAGCCGCACCGGTGTCAATAAGGTTCCGTAGCTCCCTTAGGCACTCCCATCAACATCGCCATCTTCGTCCAGCTCGTGCACTGGCAGGCAAGTATTCTTCTCCATCCACTCTCGGACGATGAACCTGATGGTGTCATTGCGCGTCTTGCCGAACTCGCCGGATAGATCCCGGAGAGCTTCTTCAATGTCGTCGTCGAACACGATTGATCCGGAGTTCCGCAGCAGCAGCGCCGCACGGCGAAGCATGATCTGAAGATCCGCTCGGAAGATATCGGCGATCCGATCGGCGGCGTCTTCGAGGAGGGCGGCGGTATCAGACTTGGTCATGGTGTCATTCCCAGAGCTGGTTCCTTAGCGGGCTCCGCGCACCTGAATGTGTCACCGATCGAGACCGTTCTTTCAGTCGGGCAATCATCCAAATTGCGTTGGAGTGGAAAAGCGCAGCCGCCGAGGAGCCCACTTGCGAGAAATATGCAAATAAGGCGGATCATCATTTCATTGTGTACAACCGCCGTCGCGATTTGCCAATGCTGGGCCTGGACGCATGACGGGAAGCTCCGGCACCCGTCATATAAGGGACTGAGGGAGCAGCAGGACAACGCGGAGATCTATGAGCTGGAGTAGTGCGGCAACTGTTACGATCCGCAACCGACACTAAAGCCTGAGAAGAGCCAAGAGCAGCGCAGAATTCACAGCCACAACAACGGGCCACCCGATCAGAAACTTTTCTCTCGGCTTGGCTCGATCGAGGTCGTCATGGAACTCGGACCAGAACATACTAGGGCCGAAGTCCACGCTGAAATCGAAGCCATTTTTAAGGTAAAAGATGACCGACCTGATGTACCAATACCAACTGTAGGCGCAACTGGCCCCCACAAAAATGACGAGCACTACCCACAGCGCAATTTGATCTCCACTCAATCAAGCTTCCCCATCAATTCTGTTCGGCCTTTTGATTCTCTTGGCCAGCAAAACGGTCGCCGAGATCCCACCGCTCAGCATCTTTAGAAAAAGTATATTCAAAATCGTGAGAGAATACGCATTTGTGGTTCGCCCTAACAGTACAACTTCATCTCCAGCAACTGGGCGGTCAATCTCGACTGGCATTCATTGATCCAATCGTCTGTGCGCAGGTTGGCATGCTGATGCTCCATTTCGGGTTCGCACGTAGGTGCCAACCAAGAATAGCGCGGCTCAGGCACTCCCATCAACATCGCCGTCTTCGTCCAGCTCGTGCACCGGCAGACAGGTGTTCTTCTCCATGCACGCCCGGACGATCAGCCTGACGGTATCGTTGCGCGTCTTGCCAAGTTCGCCCGACAAATCCCGAACGGCTTCTTCCATGTCGTGCTCGAAGGCGATCGATCTTGCATTGCGCAGCACGAGCGCTGCACGGCGAAAGCATGATCTGCAGGCCCGGTCGGGAGATGTCCGCTATCCGACTGGCGGCATCTTCGTGGAGATGCGCGACGGCAGCAATATTCAGCAGCTCGTCCCAAGCCGGTCAATGGACGGTGATTGGACTCGGAGAGGTGAGATCGATGCAGATGGCCGGCGGGGTCTCCAGATCAAGGGCCCAACAGGGTGGGATTATTGGTTTCATTGCGTGGACTCTGTCATAATCCATAATTTCGAGAGCCACTGGAAATGGCAGATCTCCTGTACCCTGATCGTAGCGCCTGATTGTCTTGATGAATTTTCCGGAGGTCTTCGATATCCAGATTTCTATCGCCGCGCTCGATCCGTAGCGGTGCCAGTACGCGGAATAGTGAAAAGCAAGACCCCCCTCGGTCTGCGCGTTGTCGAGCTCTTTACAAGACGTGAACACTGGCTGTCCCGAATTTGCGTCGAGTGGGGTAAGAATAGGCCGCCTCCCTTCACCCCAGCCGCCATTTTCGATTCGGTAATAGATGAGATTGTCTATCGCTCGCGTCTCCATGTAAGGCCTGAGATGACCATCTTCTTGCAACTCCGATAAAGTATAGCTATAGCGCCCGCTGTTACGCGTATTTTCGTATGCGCGGTTGACGGCATAGCAGGATTTATCCTCCCCATTGAACGCCAGATGAGAAGAGCGACTATCTTCCGCGCCGTAAACAGTTGCGATATTGGTCAGAGTTAAACAAAAAGCGGCTGCCGCAATAACACGCATGGGAACCTGCGAACGAAACAATGAAACGACGGATAGAGAAGATTTATTCGTGGCATTGGTCTGTGCAATTTCTTGCTCAGCGATTTCAATGAGATCTTGTGAGCTGACAGGGTTGTCAAGAAGGTTTTGAGGCGTCGGTTAATACGCCTGCGCTGTCTCGTAGTTTTGTTGAACAGAAAGGTGTCAGAGATGGGTGAGGGATTTCGACTGCGTCTCCTTACGATATTTGGCATGGTGGTCGGGTTGTCCTCAACCGTGGCAAGCTATGTTTTGACTCGGCCCTTCGGACTCGCTCCGATCGTTCAATGGCTGCTCATACTGGTCGGCGCCCCGGTGCTCGCGCTTCTCATCCATATGGACGTTGGGAAGTTGTACTTCTCGGCGAGAGGCGAAGGGCCGTATGGTCCGCCACCACCCAAATCGCGAGCTTACAAGTATCACGAACCAAAGCGCATTTCCCTTGGGTTCCTTACACAAACCTATTCACCGTCTTTATGACGTTTTGCATCTTGCTCATGTGTGGCATCCGCTAGGGACTGGGACAAGATATCCTTCCTCCGCGCCCCCTTCAGTAACCCCACTGCACACTCGCATGCTGATCGTGAGCGAGGTTCCGGCTAGGCCCGTTGTTTGCCCTCCTTTCTAACCTCGTCAGCCGTGGATGCAGAGGCTTTTATCGGCCGACGATAGCTTCGTAACATGCGAGTATAACCTGAAGGTGCGTGTCGCCTAAAACGCAATCCTGCGTAACATCGATCTTGACTTCGCCTATTCGTGACAGGGTAGCCTCAGGCCTAAAGCTTGAGGTGACACATGACAAAAATCGGCTACGCACGCGTCAGTACAATCGACCAGGACTTCGAGATTCAGCAGCAACGCCTGAAAGCTGAGGGTTGCGTTATCGTTCGCGCCGAAAAGGTTTCTGGCGCCAGCCGCGAGGGACGAACAGAACTCGCAACCATCATCGAGTTTTTGCGTGAAGGTGACGAGTTAATCGTCACCCGACTTGATCGCTTAGGCCGTGATACTCGAGATGTTCTCAATATCGTACACGATTGCGAGCAACGCGGCGCATTTGTCACGGTTCTCGATCCTCACGTCTCCACTCGGGGAGACATGGGGCACGTCATCCTGACGGTGTTAGGAATGGTTGCTCAGATGGAGCGTCGCTTCATAAGAGAGCGTCAGCACGAAGGCATCTTACGAGCAAAGGCAGCAGGCATCTACAAAGGTGGCAAGGCGCGAATTGACCACTCCCTCATTCGCCGCCTTCACCGTGAGGGCCTGGGCGTCTCGGCAATTGCGACGGCCGCAAATTGTTCGAGAATGCAAGTTTATAGAATCCTAGGCAAATTGTCGCCTTAATCCCCTTTGCTCACGCGCGACACTATCGACCTCGGCCACGCGGCTGGCGAAGTTAATTCGCCGCCGCTCAGGCAACCGCTTTCAAGAAAATCACTGACTCTCCGCTAGCTCGTGAATCGCTCTCGAACAAGTCGCCGCCGAATCAAAAGAATATATTGATGTCGTCTACTATGACGCCGGTCACGTTGCCCTTGTCTCCTTCAATGCCGGCGTTGCCATTCCCCAAATGAGCGGGGTTTGGCACGTCGCCGGTTGCACCAGGGCTGCCCGCCTGACACCAACCGTTGCTTGGGCCGCCCCGACCGCCGCGACCTGCGTTGCCTGGTTGTCAGCCCATCCCGTAGGCGCCCGCAAGTCCACCGCGATCGTTGACCCGTGCATAGCTGAGAACCTGCATTCCATCTGCCAAGGTAACGTAAACTATATTGGCGCCGTTACCTCCGTTGCCGGCGTCGCCTCCACGTCCCCCTCGTCCACCGTCGCCACCACGACCGCCCCGACCCGGGCCCTCCTTGCAGTCAAAGAGACTAGAAGCACCTTCCTTGCCGCGAGCACCTGGGCCCCCAGCTCCACCGGTTCCACCTCGCGCCCCGTCGCCACCATTAATTCCGGCGACCGATATTCCAAAATTGAGGAACCCAGGTATGGCTCCGCCGGGATCTAAAATTTCTCCCGCTATGATGTATATCGTGGGCAATTGCTGCGTCGCCCCTGGCTCTCCAGCGGTTCCATCTTGCCCGGCTAACCCAGGGTTGCCTTGCCTGTTGACTTCACCGGTGCCGTCCAGGCCCTTCGATCCTGTCGTTCCCGCATTTCCGTCTGCCGCGGATACGACAGCAGGATCCCGCATGATAAAAGAAAATTGTGAGGGATCGGAAAAGCGCAATTGCTTCGTCACCACTGCAATCCATGGATAGTTCAATCCTTTCAGAACCATCCGCGAGCCAGGTGCAAATACAATTTGATCCGCTTTGATCACTTGTTGGCCGAACGACTCTTCACTGTTGATTGGTATAACTGAAATGACGGACGCGTTTTTGATTGCGTCGAGCACCTCACCAGGTATGTCAACGGCAAGCATCCCTGCGTGAGGGCCTTTGCTGGCACCAGCTCGGCTATCAACGATCCTTACATCTGGAATATTCGACGCAGCGAACGTCTGGACCGGGCCTGCCAAAACTAAGCACGTGCAAGCAGCAAGTATCGATCTTCGTCATATCACCCTCCCTCAGATACAGGTTGAGTGTAATTCCTGAATGAACGCGAGTACAGGTTGCTTTTTGGATTAGCAAGAACGATGTATAATTAAGTGGGCCGAAGGGCGATATTGAGAGAGAATAAACCAGACGGTACTGCGAGAGGTACTCAAGAAGGGTCACGACAGTCGCATATTGATCGAAGCGGTCTTTGTGGATCGCGCTCACCGGGTGCCCTGGCGCGATCTACCGGATGTGCTTGGCGGATGGAACCCTGAGGGTTGAGGGTCACCAGCTTGTCCGCGCAGCCACGGTTTCAGGAGCACGGGAGGGGCGGTCGGAACTCGCAACGATCGAGTTCTTGCGTGAAGGTGACGAGTTAGTCGTGACGCGGTTGGATCGTCATGGCCGCGACACGCTGGACCGGAGGACGGCTCGGATTTACATGTAGTCAATCCGAGAACTGTCCGCGTAGCGCGTAGGCGTAACCGCAATCGAGGAAATTGGTTGCTCGCGAATGCAGGTTTACCGGGTTCTTAAAGCGGCTAGCTCGTGACTGCCTTGTGCTTTCATATCGGCCGTACGGTTATTCCTGCGCCTCTGCCGAAAGCGGACGCGATGCGGATTGGGTGTGCGGATAGTCCTCTGTGGAGAGCACGACTGGTGCAATCGCTAGCCTCCTTAGGCGGTGATGGCCAGCGTCATGGTGCCGAACGATGCTATTTGTCCCGCTGCGGGAATAGTTACGCATCTAGCGATTTTGGTCGGCACGGTTCAACAATATCGGGATGATGACAAAGCCTGATTCGCAAAAGCAAAACCCGTCGCACAAGCACCACTACATACCGCAGTTCTACATGAAGCGTTGGACTGGCGGCGATGGCCAGCTGGAAATCTATGAGAAGCATCCTCGTGGAGTGAACAACCGGCGAGGCGCGCCTAAATCCACAGGATACCAGCGCAAACTCTACGCGATGGACGGCTTCCCTAACGAGGAGGCTTCCGCCTTCGAAAAGGTCTTCTTCGAACCTGCCGACACGAAGGCGTCCCTAGCCCTTGCAGCAATGGAGCGCGGAAAGTTCATTTCGTCCACAGAGCTACGCAGCGGCTGGTCCCGTTTTCTAATGGGGCTTCTCCTTCGCTGCCCGGAAGACGTCGCCATATTCCGCGACAACTGGGATGATTACCTCTCAGATACGTCAGTAGAAATCGAGGAGCGATATGCCGCACAACGCAAGAAGGGAGATCCGGAAACGCTGGTTGCGATGATCAAGTCTAGGCCGCTCAAAGATCGTCAGCTGACAATGTTTCGGATATTTAAGACGTTGTTGGATCACAAGAACGTCGGCAATCATATCAACCAGATGGAGTGGCAGGTTTTGGATCTAAGCGACGCGCGTTTCCAGCTTCTAACCTCAGACCGGCCAATTGTCCGTACCAATGGGCTTAAGGGTGAGGGCGGCCATCTCGGGCTAGCAGTCTCTCCCACGGCCCTTTTCGTCGCTACCAACACAAAGGAGTTCATGAAGCAGATCCTGCGAGCAGACCCCAATGAGCTTGTTCGGGCGAACAATGAACGGGTTGTGGAGGGCGCGGCGAAATATGTGTACGCAGCAGATAGGACCCAAGCGCGTTTCATCCAAAACCACATCGGCAGGATCCCTGAGCCTCGGCTAATCGAAGGGATATTCCGCCGCCGCCAAACCCTAAGTGTTGGTTGATGGTAGGCGCAGTTTGACTGGAATGTGCAGATGCAAGGGCAAGTGGCAATTTAGCCGGTCAATATGTGCCCCGTACAGCGGCTTTTGACCGGTCCGTTGGGCTGCCGCGGATGCCGCTGCAGCGGATACCGGTGACCGGGTTGTCCTAAGTTGTGCCATACGTGCACTTGCATTCTCGCTCTGGTTTCGTAGCTGAGGTTGCCTTGGATAGTTCTTTAAGCCCGTCCTTCCCCGGCGGCCAGGACTGACAGCCATCGTAGACCACAGACATATTCGAGCGGAGCCCCGACGATTCCACTACCCATCAGGTTGTGGACCTTGCTTCGCAAGCCTCTTTGGGAAGACAGTGCGCCAGTGATCAGACCATGTCGCGGGCGCTCTCCGATCCGATAGCGACTAATCGAACAACAGTGCAGCTCCTGTGCTATTTCCCTCGGTAGTATCGGATCAGTGGCTGATGCTCGTCACTATCCGGCTGCATATGCCGGTTCGTGACGCCGTCCGCGAGGTTGTCAGGTGGCGCGAAGAACTCCTTGTCGATCAAGACAAACTGGGTCTGGCGAAGTTCTCCAGCGTTGAGCTGATAGAGCATGCGATAGAACCCTTCAAATTGCGCCCTGTTCTCCCGCTCGCTGATGTTCTTCATCGGGGAGTCGACTATGAGGAGCTCGGGCAGTGGCGCGTGAAGCTGTGCCGCGATGCGGTGCAAGGCGATCGCGAAGCAGCATTTGAAGAGGGTCTTCTTTCCACCGCTGCTGAGCGAGGTGAAGGTCGAGCGCGTAAGATCGCTGGGGTCGGCACTAAGGATTGCCGGGTAGAAGTCGGGCGGTTCCAACTCCACATGGTCGTTGCGCTGAATGCCAGGCACTCCGGACAGGGCCAGGCAGTCCAGAAAATAGCCGGCGAAACGATCAAGACTTGTCCGGTCCGCCTCCGCTTTGGTGCGCGCCTCTTTGAGCGCCTCGCGCTTCGCCTGTTCAAGCGCGACGATTTGGGCGAGAGCCTCGCGTTGCTGCTGCAACAAGAGGGGCAGGCGTAGCAGCCAGGCGATGCTCGCCAACTCGGCCTCCAGCGCCGCGCGCTCTCGCTCCTTCAGCAGGCTCATCGAAAGGAAGGCGGAGTCCTGCTCGGCGATGGCGCGATTGATGTCAGCTTCGGCCTTGTCCTTGGTCTGCAGCAAGCCCGACCGCTGCGCCCGCATCTTGGCCAGATTGGTGTCGATCGCGGCGATGGCTTCCTTCAGTTCGGCCCGTCGGTTAGCGATGTCGGCCTCAAGCGCCGCGACCTCGGCGGGATCGGCTAGGTCGACCACATCCTCCTGGCCACACACGTCACAGCATTGCGCCGGCCGGGCCGGCAGGGCTTGAGTGCATCGCGGGCAGGCGCTGAAGGCCACGTCTCCGAGGATTTCGCGGGCCTCCGCGGAGCGCCTGAATTTCAGGCCCAGCATGTCGATTTCGTTACGATGCCGCACGTGCCGGTCCCGCATGGCGCGGAGTTCCTCAGCGTCGAGGTCGAGCTTGGCGATTTCAGATCCCAGGCTCCGGGCCGTTCTCGCCAGTTCATCGATGGCATGCGTGGTCAGCTCCTCGCGACGCCCCTTGCGCAGCACCTCGAGCTGCGCGTTCACCATGGCGATCGAGGCACGAAGTCCCGACTCGCGCTCTGCCACTTGCGCCTCAGACTCGATGCCGACCTCTGCTAACGCCTTGGAGAGGCTATCGATTGACGCAAGGCGCGCGGTTCTGTTCGCCCGGAGCTGGTCGAGCTCCGCTTCCAGATCGGCGACCCGCTCGTCGTGGTAGCCGATGACATAGCGGATCACGTCGCGACTCTTGAGCCGCATATAGAACTCAGCGGATTCTTCGAGGTAGAAGAACGAGCTGTCGATGTGGTCTTGATCGAGGTAGCAGTACCAAAGCAGGTCGCGCAGTGATAAGCGGACGATCTTGCTGTCCGCCTTGGCCTTGCTCTTGCGAACCCGCGGCGGGTTGATCTCCGAGAGCCAGAAGAGCAAGTCCGACAACGTTTCAACGCCCGTCTCCGGGATAACCTCGCCCGCAGCCACACGGGCGGGGATGACGATCGAATAGCGACCCTGATCGTCCTCCCACGAGGCGAAGACGTCGGCGGCGTCCCGGGCCCGCTCGATGCTGACCGTGGCCCGTTCGAGCTCAACGGTCAGAGTCGCCGAGACAAACTCAGCCTGCAACGCGGGAGACAGCTGGATCGTACCGCCAAGACAATAGTCGACCATCCGGGCGATGCTTGACTTGCCCGCGCCCATCTGACCCCAGAAGTAGCTGAGCTTTGAGAACAAGATCTGCTCGTCCGCACGGCGCAACGCCAGATTCAGGGACACCAAATTGAATTTCATCGAGGCTCTCCGCTGGTGGCAAACGTCTCCGCCTCGGGGTTGCTGGCGCCGATCTCAGTTCCCCATTTCATGCCCGTGATTTCGGGGACGATTTCGTAGACAAAGTCTTTAAGTTTCGTGGCAGACATGGCGCCGACCGCTTTCATCACGACGGCGCCTCTTGTCGCGAAGTCATGGAAGGCCGGTCGGGTGGCTAGCTCGTCCGCCAAGGTGCGACCGCTATCAGTCAACCCGATTTCGATTTTGCGGCCGCTGAGCGACAAGGTGATGAGGCCGCGAGAGGACAAAAGGCTGAGCCAGCGCCGATAGCGGCCGTCCCACGGGCCGTAGCGGAACCGGATCATCTTGGTCTCGACGGTCGTGCGCTCCCGCGGCAGGACCGCTGCGTCGGCTGGCGACTTGTTAAGCGCCGCCAACGCCCGTTCCAGAAAAACCGGGTAGCGAAGCAGGAAGTCCAGCTTCGCAAGTTTAGTTATGCCTTCGACTGGCTTCGGGGCGGTCTTGCCGCGCTTGTCGGCGCTTCGCAGCAGCACCAGCAGGCGGGCGAGGTGTAGGCCGTCTGCGTTTTCAGCGTCGGCCGCGGCCTTGAGGACGGAGAGGCTCATCCTTCGCCCTCATCGATCTGAAAGCGGTCACTCCACCACACGCGGCAATCGTTGGTCAGCAGAGCTGCGGTACCCATCAGCAGTTCATAGGGCGCTCCTCCAAGCAGATCCTTCCGCTGGGTTTCCAAGCTCCGTAGACGCGTCGACACGTCGTTGAACATAGCCTGCCCGAACGGCGTTCCGGGGTTTTGATGCGCTATATACGATTCTAGGCATTCGCCGTGGACCGCCTCCTCGACTTGTCGAAGCTGGCGAGCCGCCCATGCGGGGTCCTTTGCCTGCTCCTCCAGAAAATGGTACTCAGCCGCCTGCTCACGCGCCTTCATATAGTCGACCAAGGCACCGACGCCGCCGCGCTCCAGCTTCTGCTCCAAGATGCGCTTGGGCCGAGGTTGACCGAGGCTGATGGTCGGCGGGCCTCGGTAGCGGAACGTGTCGTTGGCCTTCGACACTGGGACCAGGTCCACATCAGCAATCACAATACGCTTGGCCGTGATCGCTGGATCGTCAGTCGTTCCTGAAGGAATTTTCGCTAGGTGACGATCTGGGTCGACCACAAATAGCGATGCGGCGCGGTGGAACCTGGCGACGAGATCGTTGCAGAGTTCGCGGAGGGGGCCCGGCGGGAGGTGCGCACATTCGGGCAAGCCTCCGATATGTTCTTGAGCTAGGGTCGCGTCAAAGTCTTCGCGCGAGGGCCCTTTGACGGTTTCGAGCCTTCGTAACACTTCGAAGAGCTGCGCTTTATCGGCACCAAGTTCCGCTGCCAGGGCGTCGAACGCGTTTCGAAACGGTGGCTGTATGGCTTCAGCGTCGCTGCAGGATTTTACGTGGTCTAGCATCAGACCGGGGCAGCGGCCGCGACGTTTGTCGTCGGTATTGGCTGGTGTGACCGAATCCACGTCGGAGTTGGACACGAACACGAACCTCCCGACTTGGTCGGGAAATGCCATCATGAGATCTACGAAGCGACCGATCGACTTGGTGAGCGCAGCGGACGTGAGAGTCCAAGCCCCGTTCTCAGGTCTAGATGTCTTGATCTGATAGCCGTCGAAGCGGCCATCGGGCCGCTCGGCGAGGAAGTCTTCATGGTGTTCACAGTAGAGGGCGACGTAGTCCAGCGTGCCGCGCCGCACGGCGGCAAGTAGCACCACGCCATATTGATGTTGGTAACGGAAGTTGCGTTCGGTCTCGTCGCCAGGATCCCCACTAGCAGTCTCTTTAAGCCGAGGAGGGACTTTGCCTTCCTGTAATTGAATATCTCCGCTACGCAAGCGAAGCGATCCGTTTTTTCTGAATCAAATCCGGTTCCCCCGTGGACGATTCTAGTCCGGTTACCCTATGATCTCCATAGCTTCTGACGCGATCGGTAGCCTCCGCAGGATAGCCGCGAGGGTTAGACCTTCCGCCTCGAGCCGCTCCGCAGCTTCCGCCCGCCAAAGCAAATCTCCTTCTCCGGGAAAGGTGTCTTTCAAGCTTCTAATCGTGGCCACTGCGGCACTGGCCCACTTTCGGAAATCGCTTAGCTCCCAATATTTAACGTCATCAAGTTGCGGATCGGCGCCGGATGTCGCCTTTACCGAGGGAGTTAGAAGGACAGGGCAGATGTCCATGTCTCCCGCTCCGGGAACATTCTTGCGAATCCATTTAGGATGGGAGGAAGCCTGACGAGCTTTCACGGCACCAAACACGGTGCCGGCGCTCCCATCCGCATGATCCTCGAAGACAAGGCCGAACTTGTCCCCAAGCCACCAAGGGTCAGGCGCCGCGTCGCTTTCATCATTGCCACAGGAGAAGCCAAGCAACTTTCCAAGATCGACCTGAGCCTGCTCAAAACCATCTGCGGCATTCAGCCCCGTGAGAATCGCAGCTGCGCGCTTCTCGAATTTGTGGTGAGTAGTCATGCCCATAGCAAGAAACTGCCGCTCGAGGGATTCCACCTGCTTCAGCAGCTCGACATTTGAGTGCGGTGCTTCGGTAGCGGGCAGCGGGCCGACGATCCGCGCAAGGGTGTTGAGCCATGACACCGCTGGGGCGGCCGTTTTGGCCTTGCCGAACTGTTCGCGAGCGGCGGCGGCCTGCGCGTCCTCGGGCGCCGCCGAGAGGCGACGTGCCGCCGCACCAGCAAGGTAATGCCAGAGAGCACGATATCCACGCAGATCTTCGTGATTTAGTCCTGCCAGCACGCTCCTTGCGGCGCCAAGGGCACCTGCCCAATCCTTGCTCCACATTGCTTCCTGATACTGCACCTCGTGTGCGACCACCGCTGCAAGCTCACCCATAGCCGGATAAGGCTGTTGCACGTAGGTCTTCACGCTGGTGCGGATAGTCGCATCGGCACCGGCCCAGCCAGCGTCATTTCGGAGAAACATGTCAAAGTTGTCCAACATATCATTGGCAGCGACGGAGGTCGATTGATCAACACCGAAGGCCAACTCAGCCTGAAGCTCAGGACTGAAATACCGCCACTTCCGATTGTCCGCGAGGAAGTCAACCAGCTCAGTGCCTGTGACAAACACACTTGACCGATCTTGAAGGGCGCGGGTGCACCGCCCCACCGCCTGCAACACGCGGGTCTGAATTCGGTCGTTGTAAAGTGCGCCAGCGCCCATCTTCGACATGATGAATCGCTCTTGCGCATTCATGGCTCTCGGAAGCCCATCCACAGAAAGTAGCCGGCACTCGTCGCCTGGAAAATCGATGCCGTCGTAGCGGTTGGCCAACACCGCTACCGCATTGTCTGATGACACAAACGGCGTTTTGTCCGCCTCAATATCTTCAGCGGTGAAGACCTCGAAGCCTACGAGGTCTTTATCGATACGTGCAACGTGTTCGTCAGCTTGCGGAGACGAGGGGGTTAAGACCACCGAGCGGCCGGCGCGCTTCTGCATCGCAACACGGAGGATCTCAGTCTCATCGCCCGTCAAGGAAAGGCTAGGAAATACGAAGAAGCGCCGACCAACGCCCGCGCTCTGGAAGCCCTCGGGGGCTGGCAGCCTTTCGATCTTGCGCCGACCCGAGAGCCGTTCCAGATCGCCTCCGGCACCTAGAGTAGCCGACATGAAGATGCGCTGTTTCGCCCGATGGAAGGGCCCGTGCGACATTGTAGGCGGAATCAGCGGTCTGATCAGAATTTCTCGTGAGCCTAGATAAACATGGCAAGCGTCGAGGTGAGAACGCAGAAGCGTCCACTTAAAATACAGGTCGCCGTCCCGAGCGTAGGCGTCGATAATCGAGATCATCTCCGCCGATAGTTCGTCCACCTGCGGCGACGGAAGCTTCTCAACCCAAGTGGCATCGGCCGATCCGCTCCAGTCCCCGATGAGCCGAGAGTAATCCTGAGGCTCTAAGTGCGGCTTCAAATATTCGGCCAACGCCGCGTGCAGAGGCGTTCCCGCGTCGATAGTCATTGACCACATGCCAGCAATGTAGTTCTCCGCCGCGTGGGCATCGTCGATCAAGATAAGGTCCGGGTCGTCGAAAAATGGGTGAGTGTTGAAGAGGCCGGAGTATGTTGTCACTGCTACCGCCGAGCCGGTCCTGTAGGCGGTCGTGTCAGCAGGGGGAAAACGGTCCTTAGCTCCGGCAAGCGCGACGGCATCGATTCCGTATCGATCTTTAGCTTGCTGGACGGTCTGCGCGACAAGCTGCTTGGTGGGGCAAAGGTAGACGACACGCTCTCTGAACTTTGCGCGACGCCAGTCGGCGATCAGCAAACCTACTAGAGTCTTGCCGCTACCGGTTGGAAGTTGCAGTGCGAGGTCTGCGCTGGTTTGATGTCTGGCGGCATATGCCTCGAGAATTTCCTTCTGGTGTGGCATCACATCGGGATATTGACGCTTTGTAAGCGTCTTGAAATGCCCGGCAGGGTTGTCAGCAAGATTCTGCGCGAACGTGCCCGTTTTGAATGCCATTTATTTCCCCCTTCAACGGTTGAAGCACACGCGTATCTTGCGCTCGCAAGCTGTGTCATCCGACAAGCATTCGTTATAAGAGAAATGGGTCGCAAGCAAGTTTACCGCAGATTCTGGATGTCCTGGTCCGATGAAGTCCCGATTAGTGTGGTCGTCGGTAATGACAGGCTGTCCCTTCTACTTGGCAACGCCAAACCTGCCGGCTCGCTTCCGGCTCCGATAGCAATCGTGCCACATCGGGTTTAGCTGAAGCTAGCTGCGATGCCTTTGCGGTTTTTGGCGTCTGCGAATGGTATTGAATATTTGAGACCAAGATGATATCTACAACCAAGGTTCACAAGATTGTGGATCATCTAACAGGACACTGACCGCCGATTCAACGGCGGCTGCTCGACGGATGATGCAACCTGGGCAGGTTCATCCGTTGATGGCGAAAATCATTCGCCCCACGCCCTAGGTGGAAGTCCGATCAACCGCAACGAACAGCGAATAAGCTGGGCGGTGTTTGGTCGGAATCTGACTTAGGCGTTCTATCACCCACCCTAAGTACGGCGATCAACTCACCGCTTTTCGAACAGAAAGGCCGGATGCTGCTGACTTTGCTCGCGCCAAGGGAGTCTCGACTCCAGCGCACCACAATTCAGGACAGTTCACGAAAAGGGTGAAGATGAAACCCGTAAAGAGAGGGCGCTGCTATGAGCCAAATAAAAAGACAATACGAAATGAACGACCATGCATACGACACGGCCGACTTTAGCCTGAGGAACAACCCGACTGTCGAGGCGGCCAGACAAAAGTTTATTGAACTGGTATCGGCTGAGCCTTGGGCGATAGAGCAATTTGACGCCGCGCGAATAGACTTTCAGGCTGAGAGCCTGATCTAATCAGCTACGGCGCCATCCGCCCGGGTCAGCTGACCCGGGCGGATGGCGTCGTGCTCCCCGTAAATTATTGGCGATGAATGTGCTTCGCACTCGCGTGCGAGGCCTGCACCTCTTCGACTCTTTCTTGGAGAAATGAACATGGACTATGATATTGCCGCAGGCCAGCGCCGCCGGCTTAACCAAGCATTGAAGCGTCACCTGCCCGCAAGCACCAAACTGCGTATTCCGACTTGCGATGACGGGAAGCCGTGCTTTGACGGCCGTTGCCCCATGTGCGGCTCGGACCTAGATGCTCTGTTGAAAACGTTTCTACGGGGCAGCGAAGCGTCAGCACGCAGATGGTCTCGTGCTGCTTTCATCCTCGATGATGAAACCCTTTCGATCGGCGATACTTCCCCGTTCCCTTTTGCCAGAACACGGGCCGCGCTGGCCGAAATTAGCTCGACCCTGCAGGCGCCGAATTCCGCTTTCATCGGAACCTTCGGCCTGATCGTTGACGCGGCAGAAAAGGGCAATCGCAAAGTTGCAGCGATTGAATTCTGCTGCACCGAAATCCTGGATATCGAAAAGATCACCCTTGATCTGGCAAGCCGCTTCAATGGCAGCGTGAAGCCGCTCGCTCTGCACCCCGGTCATATGCCCCTGCGTTGGGGCGATGTTGTCTTGCTCGCGGAAGGACTCCTCTATGGATACCTCAACCGTGACACTTGCAAGCCGGCTCTCAGCGAAGGAATTTGGAAAAAGAAGCTGCTGGCTGAGCTTGCGCAGAACTACGGAAAACATCTCATTGCCGATCGACTGATCACACATGGCCTCGCGCTCAAGAACCACAAAATCTGTTTCGCGCCCGGCTCATCCTGGCCGATTGCAATAAACTCCTTCAGGGGGCTGAGTGCTGCTGCCGACGGAGGCGCGCATGTCGAGTAAGTCTCGCCCCAAGCAGTACTCGCACAAGGACATCCATCGCGCCTTGCTGACATTCAATAAGGTGTTCAATGAGAGATTCGGCATTCCCCTTCCGCATGGACTGAGGACAGTAAGCGGCGAGGTTCGTGAGACGCTCTTGTCGGCATCGCATGCAGCCGAATATCTCGGCGTCAGTCAGAAAACATTGGCGAACTGGCGCTGCAGCGGCACACGCGGCCTACCCTACGTTCAAGTTGGCGGCCGCGTACTCTACCGGCAAAGCGATCTCGACGATTTCATCATGAACAGTCGGAAGTTGTCGACATCTGAGAGGGATTGGGGGCGTCATGGCTAGACCGCAACAACGTCTCAGTGGCCTCCCAAGGTTTGTCCGCGACAACGAGCTTCACATTCGGGCAAGCCTGAAGTCAGTCTATAAAGGCAATACATTCTCGTACTACCGAAGCCTTGAACGACAGGAAGCGGCGAAGGCTGGCGCAGTCCGCCGAAATCCTAGATTGGTTAAGGCCTTTCATGACGACTGGGCGAACATTGACGATGTGCGGGCCAGCGTGGCATGTGTCCTAGAGCAGTTCCGGGCACGCGTATGGGCACTCGGGGAGGTTTTTCACAACCTCCCCGGAAACTTCGATGACCTCTATCACCTGACGTTCGCTAACACGAGAGACCGTCGATCCGGCGGGGCGCTGTCGTCGTTCAATCCTCAAACATACATGCGCCGGCTGCGGACGGCTCTTAAAGAACTCTTGGCGGCCTATCCCGATATGTGGGCGCTGGGGATCGTTGAAATTTCAGCTGTTGAACCAGAACCTGACAGGTTCGTCTTCGAACCTCACTTCCACGTCATAGTCGGTGGCGTCCCGGAGATCGAACTCCGCAGAACGTTCAACAATCTGCTGTCCACCGCAACTAAAGGTTCCCACGGGCTGATGCTTAAGTCGATCCGTGACACGAAACATCTTGGGCGGACTGTCAGCTATCTCTTCAAGTTCGAACCTGAACTCCGAACGAAATTTCTCACGGCCGAAGGCCGGGTTGGAAAGGGCCGTTCGAACCGTCTTACGGGCAAAGCAAAGAACGAATGGCTCTCATGGGCAGCTGCGTACCGCATCGACGAATTACTCATCGCGGTGGGCCTTAGGCCCAATCTAATACGCGAATTCAAATCATGCGGGCTGCAGCACCTTATCTTGAAACTGCTTCGCGGAAGCCAAAGGAATGCGGGGTAGAGCCCTCAACTACGTGTTTTGTCGTTCGTATGTCGAAACTGCAGTTAGGGGCGTCTGTGGCCGCACGAGGCGTACATTCAGTGTGCTGAGTGAGTAAAATACCCGGAAGGAAAAATATGTCGAAAGATCTTGAAATTCGAATAACCGACGGTGTCGAGGTCGAGGGTGAGAAGATCCCTTATGCTCTTGTTGCTGTGCGACAGCGAGGTCAGTGTGACATCGAAATACCGATTCCCGCTCACGAGCTTATCGATCAGGGTAGGTGCATTGAGACGCTGATCAAACATGGCCTTAACTACACTTACGATAGAAAATTGCTGGCGGCGGCTTTTGAGGAAGCCGTCAGGTCGAAAACAACCCACAAGATTAACATTGCCACAAGGCCGGGGTTCCATGGCGACGAGTTTCTCTTCAATCATGAAATGATTTCAAGAAAGAATTCCGAAAGTTCCTGGATTGCCGATCCAAGATTAAGATCTCGTGGAGCACGAACAGAGATTGAAACGGACGAACAATTAGAAGTACTGTTGGCAAAATGGATGCCAAAGAGCCCATTCTTGCAGTTCATTATAATGGCGACATTTGCTGCACCGGTATTTGCGCTTCTCAATGAACCTGAGATGCCTATAATACACATATACGGCGAACGCAAAACAGGCAAAACAACGCTTCTGCACGTCGCCAACGCTTTTCAGAGAGACGCACATAACCGAAAGCTCCACCCATTCAATTTTTCGACGACAGGCATCGAGGAGAAGCTGGTTGAGGCAAATCACTCCTTATTATGTCTAGACGAGACGGGAAACGTCAGCCGATCTGATCTTGCCAAAATAGTCGAGACCTATCTCTACTACATAACGGGAGGTGAAAGCCGCCTGCGCCCGTCGAGGCTCTTCTCTGACGTGAGTTGGCGATCATCTGTGGCATTTACCGGCGAGTTCAGCCTGACCGAAATTGAAACCCGACGTACGGGTAGTGGTCAGGACGCTCGATTGATTTCTATCGCGGTGCCAAAAAATGGCATCCTGTGTTCGTCGGCAGCCGGCGCCGAAACCAATTTGGCGTTGGCGGAGATTGCGAAGGCTTGTGAGACCTATTCCGGCCGTCTTTACCGCAGGTGGATAGCGAAAATAGTAAACTATGGTGCGGGTGAAGCTAAAATCCAATTTCAAGAACTTTCTTCGAAATATCAGAAGAAGCTCATCGACGATCGCGAGGCAGACGGGCTTGTCGGAACGCTCGCCCGCAAATTTGCAGTAATCGCAGCCGTCGGGAGTTGCTTGGAGAACATAAAGGCATTTCCCGAAGGAAGTTTATCATCTTTTGCGACGGTGCTTGCGTTTCTTGAGGCAGATTTGGCCGAAAAGAGGGCCAACACTACTGCACCGTACGGCGGTGCGCTGGCTTCTTGCGCACTCGAAATCTTGGCCAACATCGCCGCCAAGGACATTCCAAGACTGCATTTGAACGGGAAAGGTCAGCTCCAGACCTCTACTTGCGCCTTCATTGATGAGAAAAAGGGTCGAGAATACCTTTACATCTACAAGGATAGCGTACCGCAGTTTATGAGCCGCTCCGCAGCAGATGTATTTGAGCTGCTTAAATCCGAGCAGGGGCTGCTTCAAGGAAGCAGAGGACCGAACACCTATGGGCAATTCAAGCCTCCAGGTGGAGGTCGAAGGTCAGTGATGCAGATAGATTTCGAGATGTTGAAAAAAATAGCGCTGCCAAATTACATCAATCTGACACCGAACGCCGGGCCATCCCGGTAGTTCCCGCTCGCGTGCTTACTGGCTGCTTACTGAAAAGGCTTAGCGGCGTTTCTGTTTTGCCGCTAAGCCTTTGAATTCGAATGGTGGGCGTGACAGGGATTGAACCTGTGACCCCTACGATGTCAACGTAGTGCTCTCCCGCTGAGCTACACGCCCATCCGATGGCGGCGCATAGATCACAAAACCTTTGGAGCCGTCAATAGGCTTTTTTCAGTTTTGTGACGCGCCGCCCGACAAGCCCTATGCGGCAAGCATTTTGTTGACCTCATCGACGAGGTCGCGCAGGTGGAAAGGCTTGGAAAGGACCTTGGCATCCTTCGGCGCCTTCGAATCGGGGTTCAGCGCCACGGCGGCAAATCCGGTGATGAACATCACCTTCAGGTCGGGGTCGAGTTCGGTGGCGCGGCGAGCCAGCTCGATGCCATCCATTTCGGGCATGACGATATCGGTCAGGAGCAGAGAGAACGGCTCCTCGCGCAGGCGGTCATAGGCGCTGGCGCCGTTGTCGTAAGAAAGGACCTTGTAGCCGGCCTTTTCCAGCGCTTTCACCAGGAAACGGCGCATGTCATTGTCGTCTTCGGCGAGAAGTATCTTCTGAGTCATCAATCCAGACCGCTAATCAATAGGTTTTGGGTGGGCTGCCAGCCGTTTACACTAGTCTTTGTCCGGTAAACAACCGGTGAATTGCCTATGCGCGACCGCCATCCCTCCTACATAGTATGGACTTGCGGCCGGGCAACTGGCAACATGGGCGAAGCAGTCAGTTCATGACATGGTAAAGAGGGCCAGAAGTGCCGGAAATCCGCGAATACGAGCTTTTTGAGGTTCATGAGCCCGTGTCGCAGACCATCCCTTTCGTCTACAACTCCCCCCATAGCGGCCGCGTTTATCCACCGGAATTCATCGCGCAGTCGAGGCTGGAAGGCATAGCGATCCGCCGTTCCGAGGACCATTACGTCGACGAGCTGTTCGGCTCGGCCGTCGAACTCGGCGCGCCACTGCTCGCCGCCAATTTTCCGCGGGCCTATCTCGACGTCAATCGTGAGCCCTACGAGCTTGATCCAAGGATGTTCGACGGGCTGCTGCCGCCCTATGCCAATGTCAATTCGCTGAGGGTCGCCGGCGGGCTTGGAACCATTCCGCGCATCGTTGCCGAGAATATGGAGATTTATGCACGGCGGCTGCCGGTGCAGGAGGGGCTCGATCGGGTCGAGGCAGTCTACAAGCCTTACCACGCGGCGCTGCGACGGCTGATCGCCCGCACCCATGTGCAGTTCGGCTTCGGCGTTTTGATCGACTGTCACTCGATGCCCGGCAATGTTCGGGTCGCGGGCTGCACCGGACGGCCCGATTTCATCATCGGCGATCGCTACGGCACCAGCGCTTCGGCCGAACTTTCGCGCGCCGCTATCGCCATCCTCGAGGAAATGGGCTTTGCTGCGATCCGTAACAAGCCTTACGCCGGCGGCTTCATCACCGAACATTACGGCCGTCCCTCGCGCGGTCTGCACGCGCTGCAGATCGAAGTGAACCGAGCGATCTATGTCGACGAGGTGACGCTGGAGAAGCGCGAGGATTTCGCCGCGGTTGCCGACGCCGTCGCGGCCTTCATGCGGCAGATGGCGGATCATGTCGAAAAATTCGCCGGCGATCGGGCGCTGGCCGCCGAGTAAACCTGCGATTTCCTGATCTCGGCTTGCCTCCCCAGGCCAAAAAAAACCGCGCTTGTCAGCGCGGCTAAGTCTAGGGAGGAAACACCCAAGGAGGGTATTTACAGTCAGAAGACTGTAATGACGACGCTACTATTGCGTTGCACAAATGTCAAGCAATATATTGCGCTGCGATATCTTTGGGCAATTCGCCCGAAGTTGCCCTCGTCGTTTGCATTCCCGCTCGTTTTCGCTATGAAAGCGCATTCCCGCCAGCCAAACGGTGTCACCATGCTTCCTGACCGTTCATTCTTCAATCGTCTGGCGGAGGTCGCCCGCGCCGAGACGCTGCCGCGCTTCCGCTCCGGCCTCGATGTCACGAACAAGCTTTCTTCCGGCTTCGATCCGGTGACGGAAGGCGATCGGGCGGCCGAGCTCGCCATCCGGGCGCTGATCGAGGAGAATTTCCCCGACCACGGCATTCTCGGCGAGGAGCATGGCGACGTCGGGCTCGACCGGGACTATGTCTGGGTGATCGATCCGATCGACGGCACGCGCGCCTTCATATCGGGCGTGCCGGTCTGGGGAACGCTGATCGGTCTGCAGAGGCAAGGCCGGGCGATCATGGGCATGATCGAGCAGCCCTTTACCGGCGAACGTTATTTTGCCGACGAGAACGGCTCGATCTATATCGGGCCGGAGGGTGAGCGACGGCTGGTGACCCGCCAGTGCGAGGCACTTTCGAGCGCCATCCTGTTCACGACCTCGCCACATCTCTTCACCGGCGGCGAGATGGAGAAATACCGGGAGATCGAGGCGCAGGTGCGGCTCTTCCGCTATGGATGCGACTGTTATGCCTATGCGCTGCTTGCCGCCGGTCATATCGATCTCGTCATCGAAAACGGGCTGAAGCCCTATGACGTCGGCGGCATTATTCCGGTCATCGAGGGGGCGGGCGGCATCATCACCACCTGGGACGGCGGACGGCCGGAAAATGGCGGCTCGATCATCGCCGCGGGCAGCCGCGCGGTCTATGAGCAGGCAATCGCCATCCTGCAGCGCTGAAGCCGGGCTCGGCAAAGCCGATGCCCCGGGTCGGAAACGCCGATGCCAGTCAGCTCGGTTGCTCCGACTTATGTGCCGAGGGCGGCGACATCACGGTTTTCTTCGGCATCGCTGCCGGGAATGAAGGCGTGGAAGGCGGCCAGCGCCGCGGCGCGATAGATATCCCGTTCCTGGAAGATCTCATGGCGGGCGCCGTTGATCGGCACCAGCTGGCCGGCGCGGAAATAACGCGAGAGCCGCTCCTGCGCCGTGTAGGGCACGACGCCGTCTCGTGTCGGGGCGATGACGATGGTCGGGATGGTGATCGAGAAGAGATGGTTGGGCGAGGTGACCCGGTCCATGGTCCGGAAGGCTTCGGTCAGCCAGCGGGCCGTCGGCGGCCCGAGCGTCAGTTCCGGATGAGCCTTCATCATCGCAACATTGCGCTCGAAGCGTGTTTCGTCCGAGGTCAGCGGATTGTCGCGGAAATCCGGCTCCTTCAGCTTCGAGTTCAGCGGCATGAAGCCGAGGCCGCTGGCGGTCAGCGCGCCGGCGAGGGCGCGGATGACGCGGGGCGAGGCCGACTGGCCGGTCAGGCCGATGAAGGGAGCCGATAGCACCATGCGATCAATGCGGGTAGTGAGATAGGGAGCGGCCGACAGCGCGATCAGCCCGCCGGTGGAATGGCCGAGCAGGTAGAAGGGCAGGCGGGTATCCGGCAGCACTATCTTTTCGAGGAAGGTGTCGAGGTCGCGCTCGTAATCGGAAAAGCGGCGGATATGACCGTGATTGCGGCGCTTCAGGAGCCGCGACGAACCGCCTTGGCCACGCAGGTCGAAGGTCGCGACCCAGAGGCCCTTGCCCGTCAAGTCACGGATCGTCTCGAAATATTTTTCGATATATTCGTTGCGGCCATGGATGATGACGACCGTGCCCTTGGCGATCTGGCCACCGGAGCGGAAAACGGCGTAACGCAGCCGGTGGCCGTCATGGGTTTCAAAGAACCCTTCGGTGCGGTTTTCCGGGGCGGGATTATCGGGCGTCGAATAGAGAACCTGATCCATGACTTACCAATGCGCCGCTGCTGAATGCTTCCCTCAGGGATAGCGCATGGCGACCAGCTTGGAAAGCCGGGGAAAAAGGGCCGGCGGGAGCGTGAGGGCGCTCGCGGCCGGCCCAAGTTTAGACTGAAGAAGAAGGGACGATGCACTTCAGCCATCGGGGCCAGTGTCACCCGACATCGTCATTTCTACACAGGCATGTCTGAACGCGTTCCGAACCGGCCGTTCACGCGGGGTTCACGGCCGGCGGAGGTGATTTCGAAAAGGTCTTGAACTCCTCGAACCGCATCACCATCTCCATCCAGCGGGTGCCAAAAGGGCCCGCGCAACCGTCCTGAGACTGCCAAGATGGGGTTTCAGGGGCATTTTACCGCAACACGTCGCTTCCCTAGGAGGACATCATGCGTCACGTAGACTTCTCTCCCCTCTATCGTTCGACAGTCGGTTTCGACCGGCTCTTCACCATGCTCGACAGCCTTGCTCAGCCGGAGCAGGCGCAGACCTATCCGCCCTATAATATCGAGCGCACCGGTGAAAACACCTATCGCATCACCATGGCGGTCGCCGGTTTCGACGAGACCGAGCTTTCGATCGAAGCTCGTGCGCATGTGCTGTCCGTGAAGGGTGAAAAGAATGAGGAGACCGCCGAAGGCGGTGAATTCCTCTATCGCGGCATTGCCAAGCGCGCCTTCGAGCGCCGCTTCCAGCTCGCCGATCATGTCGAGGTGGCAGCCGCTTCGCTGAAGAACGGCCTGCTTCACATCGACCTTCTGCGCAACATTCCCGAGGCCATGAAGCCCCGCAAGATCGGGATTGCCGCCGAGCCGGTCGAGGCTCCGAAGGCAATCGAGGCGCAGGTCATTAACGGTTAACAGCTGTCCCTCTGGGACACCGGACGGCGCCCCGATCGGGGCGCCGTTTTTTTTGTTGCCGTTCATCTTATTGTTCAGGCCGGGCTTGCGGCATCCTTCATCTGCTGTTCCGTTACTCGCCGGGCTGCTGCTGCGGCATATTTCTGGGCGATGACGGCGCAGACCATCAGCTGGATCTGGTGGAAGAGCATCAGGGGAAGCACGATCGCGCCAATCGACTGGCCGGCGAAGATGACGTTTGCCATCGGCACGCCGCTTGCCAGGCTCTTCTTTGAGCCGCAGAAGGTGATGGTGATCTCGTCGGCCTTGTCGAAGCCCAGCCAGCGGCTACCGAACATCGTCAAAACAAGGACAAAGGCCAGAAGCACGACGTCGGCGACGACGACGACGGCGATGTCGGCAATCGAGAAAGTGTTCCACAGTCCTTCGACGACCGCCGTCGAGAAGGCAAGATAGACCACCATCAGGATCGAGCCGCGGTCGACCGGCATCAGGATCTTCTTCTTGGCGCGAATCCAATCGCCGATCCAGGGCTGCAGGATCTGGCCAACGACAAAGGGGGCAAGCAACTGCAGCAGGATCTGCTGAAGCGCATCGAAGGAGAAGCCGCCATGGCCGCCGACGGAAAAGAGCAGGCCGACCAGCAGCGGCGTCAGGAACATGCCAAAAATGTTCGAGGCCGAGGCCGAGCAGATCGCGGCGGGCACGTTGCCGCCCGCCATCGAGGTGAAGGCGATCGACGACTGCACCGTCGACGGCAGCACGCAGAGGAAGAGAATGCCGAGATAAAGCGGCCGTGGCAGGATCGTGTCGGGGATGAAGCCGAGCCCAAGCCCGAGCAGTGGGAAGATGCCGAAGGTCGTCAGCAGGATGATCAGATGCAGCCTCCAGTGCAGCAGACCAGCAATGACGACGTCCCGGGAAAGGCGCGCTCCGTGCAGGAAAAACAGCGCCGCGATGGCAAGATCGGTGGCGATGCCGAAATAATCCGCAAAACTGCCGCTCGCCGGAAAAAGGGAGGCGAGGATGACGGCGCAGACGAGCAGGATCGTGAATGTATCGGGCAGAAAGCGGCGCATCGCGGTCTCGCAGCAATAAAGTAACCATTGTTCTGTCCTCCATTATGATCCAGGATGCAAGAAATAACAGTTATTGAGATTCTGGATTTCCTATGCTCGACCTCTCGCAGTTGCGCAGTTTCGTCGCCGTCGAACAGATGGGCAGCTTCACCCTTGCCGCGGAAAGGCTGGGCCTCGGGCAATCGACGGTCAGCCAGCATATCCAGCGGCTGGAGGCGGCACTCGGACGCAAGCTGCTCGCGCGCGACACGCACAAGGTGATGCTCACCGGTGATGGCGAGGCGCTGCTTTCGCGTGCGCGCGCCATGCTTTCGATCGAGGGGCAAGTGCAGGCGCTGTTCAAGAGCACCAGCCTGCGCGGCAGCCTCCGGCTCGGCGTGTCGGAGGATTTCGTCACCAGCCAGCTACCGGCGGTGCTGGAGGATTTCGTTCGGTTGCATCCGTCTGTGGACCTGGAGCTGACCGTGGCGCTCTCCGGCGTTCTTTACGAAATGCAGGACAATGGCGAAATCGATCTGGTGCTTGCCAAGCGCCGACTTGGCGATGGGCGCGGAAAGCTGGTCTATCGCGAGCCGCTCGTCTGGCTGGCGCGCGATCCTGAACGAGTACTCGCCTCCGGCCCATTGCCGCTGATCGCTTTTCCGCCGCCGAGCGTGACGCGGGCGATCGCTCTGGAAGCACTTGGGCGCAATGGCGTGCCATGGCGAATCGTCTGCACTTGCGGCAGTCTGAGCGGACTGACGGCAGCAGCGCGGGCGGGAATGGGCGTGCTGGTGCAGCCGCGCAGTATGGCTCCGCCCGGACTGAAAGAAATTGCTGCGGGAAAACTGCCGGTGCTCGAGGATGTGGAATTCGTATTGGTGCCGCGCAAGGGCGCGGATCAGGCGCTGGTCTCGGCACTCTCCGACGACATTCTGCAAAAGGTGAGAGGGCTGAGATCGGCATGAACCATCGCCGGCGCGGAGGAGCCCGGCTGGGCGACCCTCCGGTCGGCGTTCAGGCGGTCAGGCACCTCAGGAAACCATCCACGTCGGCCACTGTCGTCGCGAAGCTGGTGACCAGGCGGATCAGGGTTTCGCTTTCGGAAACGAGTTCCGACGTTGCCGCAGGCACCGGCCATTCGTAGAATTTCGCGCCTTTTTCCCCTGCGGTTCTTGCAGCACTCTTGCTGATGACGGCAAAGACCTCGTTGGAAGCGGTCGGCCAGGCGAGGCGCCCGGCGCTGCTGGCGGCAATACCGGCACGCAGCCGATCGGCCATGGCGTTCGAATGGCGGGCGAGATCGAGCCACAGACCGTTTTCGAAATAGGCGTCGAACTGGGCAGCGATGAAACGCGACTTGGAGAAAAGCTGGGCGGCGCGCTTGCGGATGAAGGGCATTTCCCGAGCCCGCTCCGGATCGAAAAAGATCATCGCCTCCGCGCACCAGCAACCGTTCTTGGTGCCGCCGAAAGACAGCATGTCGACGCCTCGCTTCCAGGTCATCTCCGCCGGGGTGGCATCGAGTGCGACCAGCGCATTGGTGAAGCGGGCGCCATCCATGTGGAGCGGCAGGTTGCGCTTCCTCGAGATGGCGGCGATCTCGCCGATCTCCGGCAGCGAATAGACGGTGCCGATCTCGGTCGATTGTGTGATGGTCACAGCGCTGGCGCGGCCATGACGGAGGGCATCTTCGGGGAAGTGGGCGATCTTTGCCGAAAGCTTGGCCGGATCGATCTTGCCGGCTTCGCCGTCGACGGCCATCAGGCGGGCGGAGCCGGAGAAGAATTCCGGCGCGCCGCATTCATCTTCGATCACATGGGCTTCCGAATGGCAGAAGGTAATCCCGCCGGGGCGCTGGACGCTCGCCAGCGCCAGGGAGTTGGCCGCCGTGCCGGTGGCCACGAAGAAAACGGAAACCTCACGCTCGAAGATCTCTGAGAAGCGGGCCTCGACCTTTTTGTCGAGATCGCCGGCACCATAAGCCGGAGCAAAACCGGCCGATTCCCTCAGCAGGCGTTCGGCAATGGATCGATGGGCGCCGGCCCAATTATCGGAAGCAAAGAACATGGCGGAGACCGTGGGGAGTGGAAGGGAGCTGGGAGGTTTCGCAGCGGACCTTACGCCAAAGCTTCACCGGATCAAGGTTGTCGCCACTGACGCATCACCAAAATTGAATTACGCAATCAATAAAAAGAATGCGGCTCCAAGGCGTAATTTTATTTCGCCATTGGGGTTTATCTGGCAATCTTCCGTCGCAAAATCACGATTTTTAACGGGGCGCTCTTGCGGACCGGGATCGTTTCTGGCATAGAACTGATGAATTAGGACAGTGTTGCTGTCCTATTTTGGTCCTTGCGGCCGAAGAGGCGCCGAAAACCCTGGCAGCGACGGGCTTTCACGCTATAGTTCTTCCAAGCGTCAAGCCCCAGGCGGCGCGCGGAGGCGAATGGCAGGCGCGGAACGCGGCGGTTTGCTTTCCCTTAAAGCAGATGTCTGCGGCCGATCTTCACAATGCAACAGCGCTGTCATGCGACGGACCTATTTTCGGGTTGCGGCGCAAGACGAAAAGCCGCCCGCGGCTCCGCGGGCTTCGACAGGAGGAAAGACGATGACGAAGACGCGATCCATGGAATTTGACCGGTTTGCCGCTGCAGAGGCGCGCGCGACGGCGAAGACGTCCAAATCCGCTTCCGGCCTGCCGAAGAAGCAGGGGCTTTACGATCCCGCCAACGAACATGATGCCTGCGGCGTCGGCTTCGTCGCGCATCTGAAGGGTGAGAAGTCGCACCAGATCGTCAAGGACGGCCTCTTCATTCTCGAGAACCTGACGCATCGCGGCGCCGTCGGCGCCGATCCGCTGATGGGCGACGGCGCCGGCATCCTGGTGCAGATTCCCGATCGCTTCTTCCGCGAGGAGATGGCGGCGCAGGGCATCACCCTGCCGCCGGTTGGCGAATATGGCGTCGGCCATATCTTCATGCCGCGCGACGAAAAGCAGATCGAGCACTTCAAGAAGGTGATCAGGGACGTCATCGTCGAGGAAGGCCAGGTCTTCATCGGCTTCCGCGACGTGCCAGTCGACAATTCGTCGCTTTCCAAGGCGCCTGATATCGCCGCGACCGAGCCGCATCACGTGCAGGTCTTCATCGGCGCCGGTGAAGACGCCGAAAACAACGACGAGTTCGAGCGTCGGCTGTTCACCCTTCGCAAGGTCATCTCAAACCGCATCTACGACGAGTTCGACGGCGAGGAGAGCAACTTCTATCCAGTGTCGCTGTCATCGGCGACGGTGGTCTACAAGGGCATGTTCCTGGCCTATCAGGTCGGCGCCTATTATAAGGACCTGTCGGACCCGCGTTTCGAAAGCGCGGTCGCCCTCGTGCACCAGCGTTTCTCGACCAACACCTTCCCGTCGTGGAAACTCGCGCATCCCTACCGCATGGTCGCCCATAACGGCGAGATCAACACGCTGCGCGGCAACGTCAACTGGATGGCGGCGCGCCAGGCGTCGGTCTCCTCACCGCTGTTCGGCGAGGACATCTCCAAGCTTTGGCCGATTTCCTACGAGGGGCAGTCAGACACGGCTTGTTTCGACAATGCACTGGAATTCCTGGTCCGCGGCGGTTACTCGCTGGCTCATGCGGTGATGATGCTGATCCCGGAAGCCTGGGCCGGCAACCAGTCGATGGCGGCCGAACGCAAGGCCTTCTACGAATATCACGCCGCGCTGATGGAGCCGTGGGACGGACCGGCTGCCGTCGCCTTCACCGACGGCAAGCAGATCGGCGCCACGCTCGACCGCAACGGCCTCAGGCCGGCGCGTTATCTCGTTACCGATGACGACCGCGTCATCATGGCATCCGAAGCCGGCGTTCTGCCGGTTCCTGAGGAGAAGATCATCCAGAAGTGGCGCCTGCAGCCGGGCAAGATGCTGCTGATCGACATGGAAGAAGGCCGCATCATCTCGGACGACGAGGTGAAATCGAAGCTTGCAACGGCGCATCCCTATCGCAACTGGCTCGACCGCACCCAGCTCATCCTCGAAGACCTGAAGCCGGTGGAGCCGAGGGCGCTGCGCCGCGACGTGTCGCTGCTCGACCGCCAGCAGGCCTTCGGCTACACGACCGAGGATACCAAGATCCTGATGTCGCCGATGGCGACGACGGGTCAGGAAGCGATCGGCTCGATGGGCACGGACACGCCGATCTCGGCAATGTCGGAAAAGCCGAAGCTGCTTTATACCTATTTCAAGCAGAACTTCGCGCAGGTGACGAACCCGCCGATCGATCCGATCCGGGAGGAGCTCGTCATGAGCCTCGTCTCCTTCATCGGCCCGCGCCCGAACATTCTCGACCACGAGGGCATGGCGAACGCCAAGCGCCTCGAAGTGCGCCAGCCGATCCTGACCAATGGCGATCTCGAAAAGATCCGCTCGATCGGCCATACGGAAGACCGCTTCGACACCAAGACGCTCGATTTCACCTATGATATCGAGCGCGGCGCGGCTGGCATGCCTGAAATGCTCGACCGGCTCTGCGAGCGCGCGGAGGCGGCCGTCAAGGGCGGCTACAACATCATCGTGCTCTCCGACCGCCAGATCGGTCCCGACAGAATCGCCATTCCGGCGCTGCTGGCGACGGCTGCCGTGCACCATCACCTGATCCGCAAGGGGCTTCGCACCTCTGTCGGCCTCGTCGTCGAGACGGGGGAGCCGCGCGAAGTGCATCACTTCTGCCTGCTCGCCGGCTACGGCGCCGAGGCGATCAACCCTTATCTCGCCTTCGACACGCTGCTCGACATGCATGCCAAGGGCGAGTTTCCGAAGGAAGTCGATGCATCCGAAATCGTCTACCGCTACATAAAGGCGGTCGGCAAAGGCATCCTCAAGGTGATGTCGAAGATGGGCATTTCGACCTACCAGTCCTATTGCGGCGCGCAGATCTTCGATGCGATCGGCCTGTCGTCGGAACTGGTCGATAAGTATTTCTTCGGAACCGCGACGATGATCGAAGGCATCGGCCTCGAAGCGATCGCTGAAGAGACCGTTGCCCGCCACACCGCAGCCTTCGGCAAGGATCCGCTGCTGGCGACAACGCTCGATATCGGCGGCGAATATGCCTACCGCATGCGCGGCGAAAGCCATGCCTGGACCCCGGACGCGGTTGCAGCCCTTCAGCATGCCGTGCGTGGCAATGCCGAGGATCGTTACCGCGAATTCTCCGAAATGGTGAACAACTCGGCGCTGCGGATGAACACGATCCGCGGGCTCTTCAACATCAAGAGCGCCGAGGCGCTCGGACGTAAGCCGGTATCGATCGACGAGGTCGAGCCGGCCGCCGATATCGTCAAACGTTTCTCGACCGGGGCGATGTCCTTCGGCTCGATCTCCAGAGAGGCGCATACGACGCTGGCGATCGCCATGAACCGGATCGGCGGGAAGTCGAACACCGGCGAAGGCGGCGAGGAATCCGACCGCTACATGCCGCTCTCCGATGGTTCGATGAACCCGGAACGCTCGGCGATCAAGCAGATCGCATCGGGCCGCTTCGGCGTCACCACCGAATATCTGGTCAATGCCGACGTGCTGCAGATCAAGGTGGCGCAGGGCGCCAAGCCCGGCGAAGGCGGCCAGCTTCCGGGTCATAAAGTCGACGCGACCGTTGCCAAGACCCGCCACTCGACGCCGGGTGTCGGCCTGATCTCGCCGCCGCCGCACCACGACATCTATTCGATCGAGGATCTGGCACAGCTGATCTACGATCTGAAGAACGTCAACCCGACCTCCGACGTCTCTGTCAAACTCGTCTCCGAAGTCGGTGTCGGCACCGTCGCCGCGGGTGTCGCCAAGGCGCGCGCCGACCATATCACGGTCGCCGGCTTCGACGGCGGCACGGGTGCCTCGCCGCTGACCTCGCTCAAGCATGCCGGTAGCCCCTGGGAGATCGGCCTTGCCGAAACCCAGCAGACGCTGGTGCTGAACGGCCTGCGTTCGCGAGTCGCGCTGCAGGTGGACGGCGGCCTCAAGACTGGCCGCGATGTCATCATCGGGGCGCTGCTGGGCGCCGACGAGTTTGGCTTTGCCACCGCGCCGCTGATCGCGGCCGGCTGCATCATGATGCGGAAGTGCCATCTCAACACCTGTCCGGTGGGAGTGGCGACGCAGGACCCGGTGCTGCGCAAGCGCTTCAAGGGCACGCCGGAGCACGTCATCAACTACTTCTTCTTCGTCGCCAACGAAGTGCGCGAGATCCTCGCCTCGCTCGGGTTCACCCGGCTCGACGACATTATCGGCGCTTCGGAGCTCCTGGAGAAGGACGAGATGCTGGCGCACTGGAAGGCGAAAGGCCTCGATTTCAGCCGCATCTTCCACAAGGTCGAGGCTGCCAAGGAGGAGACTTTCTGGACGAGCCGGCAGCAGCACCCGATCGATGATATTCTCGATCGCAAGCTGATCGAGCTTGCGCAGCCGGCGCTGACCGACAAGACGCCCGTCGCCTTCGAGGTCGGCATCAAGAACGTCGATCGTTCGGCGGGCGCAATGCTTTCCGGCGAAGTCGCTAAGCGCTTCCGCCATCGTGGGCTGAAGGAAGACACCATCAACGTGACGCTTCGCGGCACTGCGGGGCAGAGCTTCGGCGCATTCCTGGCGCGCGGCGTTACCTTCAACCTGATCGGCGACGGCAACGACTATGTCGGCAAGGGGCTTTCGGGAGGCAAGATCATCATCCGGCCGCCGGAGAATTCGCGGATCGTCGCCGAAAACTCGATCATCGTCGGCAACACCGTGCTTTACGGTGCGACCGAGGGCGAATGCTATTTCCGCGGCGTTGCGGGCGAACGTTTCGCCGTGCGCAATTCGGGTGCGATCGCCGTCGTCGAAGGTGTCGGCGACCATGGTTGCGAATACATGACCGGCGGCGTCGTCGTCGTGCTCGGCGGCACTGGCCGCAACTTCGCGGCCGGCATGTCCGGCGGCGTCGCTTACGTGCTCGATGAAACAGGCGATTTCGCCAGCCGCTGCAACATGGCGATGGTGGAGCTCGAGCCGGTGCCGGAGGAGGACGACATGCTGGAGAAGCTGCATCATCACGGCGGCGATCTCATGCACAAGGGACGTGTCGACGTCTCGGGCGACATGACGCGTCATGACGAGGAGCGTCTCTACCAGCTGATCTCCAACCATCTGCACTATACGGGCTCCGCCCGCGCCAAGCAGATCCTCGACAATTGGGCCGACTACCGTCCGAAGTTCCGCAAGGTCATGCCTGTGGAATACCGCCGTGCGCTCGAGGAAATGGAGCGTAGCCGGATGGGTATCGCCGCGGAGTGATTTGCGCCGGATATCGGCCGCCTGCCGAGCGCAGATGGGCGATGTCGGAAACGTCTCGATGACCCGTAACGATCATGCCGGTGAAGGCCGCCTGGATCGCGCGGATGGTTCAGGGGATATGTTCCAATGACGGTCAAGAGAAGCAACCCGCCCGGGATACCGGGACTGACGACAGAAACTGGCCGCGGGTGAGGCGGTCATGAGGGTAAGGGACGAAGAAATGGGTAAGGTAACAGGATTTCTGGAAATCGACCGGCAGGTGGCGAAGTACCAGCCGGCGTCGGATCGCATCCGTCATTTCCGCGAGTTCACGATCCCGATGTCGGACCCTGAAGTGCAGAAACAGGCGGCGCGCTGCATGGACTGTGGCATCCCCTATTGCCACGGCCCCACAGGCTGCCCGGTTCACAACCAGATTCCCGACTGGAACGACCTCGTTTACAACAACAACTGGGAAGCGGCGATCCAGAACCTGCATTCCACCAACAACTTCCCGGAGTTCACCGGCCGCGTTTGCCCCGCCCCCTGCGAGGAAGCCTGCACTTTGAATCTCGAGGATGCGCCGGTCGCCATCAAGACAGTCGAGCAGGCGATTGCCGACAAGGCTTATGAACTCGGTTTCATCCGGCCGCAGCCGGCGACGGTCCATACCGGCAAGAAGGTCGCCGTCATCGGTTCCGGCCCCGCCGGTATGGCTGCCGCCCAGCAGCTCGGTCGCGCCGGCCACGACGTGCATGTCTATGAGCGTGAGACCAAGCCGGGCGGTTTGCTGCGCTACGGCATTCCCGACTTCAAGATGGAGAAGAACTTCATCGACCGTCGCGTCGAGCAGATGAAGGGCGAGGGCGTGACCTTCCATTGCGGCGTCAATGTCGGCGTCGACGTCAAGGTCGAACAATTGCTGGCCGAACACGACGCCGTCCTTTACTGCGGCGGCTCCGAGACGCCGCGCGAGGCGGGCATTCCGGGCACCGACCTTGCCGGGGTGCATGATGCGATGCCCTATCTGGTGCAGCAAAACCGCCGCGTCGGGCGCGAGAACATCGACAGTGTCGGCTGGCCGTCGGATCCGATTCTTGCCGGCGCCAAACATGTGGTCGTCGTCGGCGGCGGCGATACGGCTTCGGACTGCGTCGGCACGGCCTTCCGCCAAGGCGCCGTCAAGGTCACCCAGCTCGATATCCGGCCGCAGCCGCCTGAGAAGGAAGACAAGCTTGCTGTCTGGCCCTTCTGGGCGACGAAGATGCGCACGTCCTCCTCGCAGGCTGAGGGCGCAGTGCGCGAATTCCAGGTTGCGACGCTCGAATTCATCGGCGAGGACGGCGTGCTGACCGGCGTCAAGTGCTGCGAGGTCGACGAGCGCCGGCGGCCGGTCGCCGGTACGGAATTCGTCATTCGCGCCGATCTCGCCTTCATCGCCATCGGTTTCCGCGGCCCGTTCACCACAAGCGTGCTGAAGGAGCTCGAAGGCAAGCTGACGCTCAACACCGACAAGCGCGGCTCAACCAACGTCGTCGCAAACGACCGCGACTACAAGACTTCGGTCGACAAGTTTTGGACGGCGGGCGATGTGCGCCGCGGCCAGTCGCTGGTGGTCTGGGCGATCCGCGAAGGCCGCCAAGCAGCGCGCGCCATCGACGAGGCGTTGATGGGCTCGACCGTCCTGCCGAACTGATCGCACCTCATATAGGCTGACGAAGACACGAACTCCGCCTTTCCGGCGGAGTTTTTTATTGTGCGCGGCGCATCCGGCGGGACCTCTTTTCGCCGGTGCGACCGCTTGACGCGCCAGGCTGGGGCGCAAGCTTGAAGCAATGCCGGAGGGTGAGGCTTATGCCTGACGCGGGCTCAGGAAGAGCCGCCGCGAATGATCGACAAGGATTATTCAAATGGTTTCTGCACTCGATAATACCAGGATGGTTTCGGCCCAATACGCATTGAAGAATCTTCGTAGCTCCGATGAAAGCTCAGAGGATACGCAGAGTTCGTCGGCGGCGAGCATTCTGAGCAGCTATGGACTCGATTCGAGTTCGGCGTCGCTTCTTTCCAATCAGGCGCTGTCGGGGCTGCTCGGCGCGCTTTCGTCCAAGGACGACACCTCAGATGAGACTGACACGACTGGCGACAGCGCCGATGTGACCAGCGCCTCCTTCATGTCGATGCTGAAGCAGCAGCTGCAGGAAGCAGCCGCGGCCGAAGGCGAAAGCGGCAAGGCTCACGATATGCTGGCTGCGCTCGAAGCAGGCACGCTCACCATCTCCGATCCGACGCAGGGCGTGTCGGTCCCTGCCTGGGACATCGATGATCCGGACGAGGCCGACACCGAAAGCAAGGCCGGCGAGGCGATCGATGTCAGCGGTTGGAGCGACTTCCTCGATGCGCATCTGGAGCGCGGCAGCGACGGGGCCTTCGTCAAGGAGAACGGCAGCTATGTCGACCAGACGAATGCCAGCCATGCCTTCTTCGGGCTGATCGGCTCGAATTACTATTATCTGAGCTGGCCGCAGGCAGCATAAGAAGGCCGCCTCGTCTAGTTTCTATTTCACCGAGACTTCGGCCGTCGTCTTGGCCGCCGGCATGCGATAGTCGTCGACGCGACCGACAGGTGCCGGCGTCATCTCGCCCTGCTCGACCAGGAGATCGCGCGGCGATTTCGTCAGCGTCACCGGTGGCGGCCTTGCTCCCAGGAGCTCGGCGCCGCCATCAAGATTGGGATCGGAGAGGCTGATCGGCACGGTATGCTCGACCGGATTGGTGGGAAGGCCGAGGCCCGGCAGGTTGCTTTCATCGAGGCGCACCAGATCGGGGCTTGCCTGGGTTCCGAGAATCCGGCGGGCGGGCTTTTCCACATAGAAGGCAAGCTTACGCCGGCCGGCCTGCGTAAGGTTGATGCCGTCGGAGGTGCGCAGGCGCACCTGCTGGCCGTTCACGTCGGAACCGGTGACGATGAAGGTGCCGTTTTCGTCGACGAAGCCATCCCAGATGTCGACGAATTCGCCGCCGATGCTCTCGACCTGGTTACGATAGAGCTGGTTCATCTGGACAGCATCGGCCGTCATCTGATCGGATTCGAAGGCAGGAAGACCGACCCAGAGCAGCGGTATCTTGCGGCTGGTGACTTCCTTTCCGAAAGAAAGGACACGACGGCGATATTCGGCAAACCAGCCGTCGGTGCGGAACTTCTCCTTCGCGCTGTCGGTCACCATCTGCTGGCGGTCATTGGCGCCGATCATGACGACGACCATTGCCGGCTTCAGCTCGTCGATCATCTTCGGTAACTGTTCCGGCCAGTCGTAATAGTCGTCGCGGACAAGGCCTGAGGAAATGTTGCCGCGGGCTTCGACGACGACGCCCGGTGAAGTCTCGAAGGCGGCGGTGAGCCCGTCGCCGAGGCCGCTGGCAAGGAAATCGCCGACGATCAGGATTTTCCGGGCGTCGCCAAGCTTCTGCACGACCGGCTCTTCCTGCACGGGCGGGCGCACAGGCGATGCGGTGCGGGTATTGATCACGGCTTTCTGGGCTGGCGGCGGGCGCTTGCGCTGCTGGCGTCTCGGCTGCGGCACATCAGGAGCCTGCGGGCTGTCGTCGAGATAGCGCCTGCCGAGGAAGAAATCCAAGATCGACCGGCGCTGATAGCGCTGCTCTTGGGCTTGCGCGACAGTCACCGGCGCAACAGCGCCGAGACAAAGCGAAGCCGCCATCAATGCGAGCATGAGCCAGCGGATTTTAGGGGTCCGGTCAGTTTTCTTCATCATGGGCAGTTCCGCAGAGGGCAAGCCAGCTTCTACCCCCGCTATGTAGGTCACGGTTGGGCCGCTTCTAGCGGCGAAGCGCGTTCAGAAGCGGCAACGAGGGCTCGCCGTCCGGCTGCATGCCGATTCGCTCCTGCACGGCCGATATCGCCGCTTTCGAACCTGAGCCGAAATTGCCGTCGACCTCGCCATTGTAATATCCGAGCGTCTTGAGACGAGTCTGCAGCTCGAATTTCTCGGTGATGTCGAGCGCGCCGTCGGGACGCGGCCAGCGCTGCTGCATGCCGCCATAGCCGGCGATCTGGTCGGCCAGCAGGCCGACGGCAAGCGCATAGCTGTCCGACGCATTATAGTTCTTGATGGTGAAGAAGTTTGCCGTCATCAGAAAGCCGGGGCCGCCGGCTCCGGCCGGCATTTTCAATACGGCTTTGGTGCCGCCGTCGCGGAAGGCCTTGCCATTCGGCCGTTTCAGGCCGAGCTCCGCCCATTGGGCGAGCGTATGGGTCTTGCCGATCTGCTTGGCGGCTGCCGCGGGGACGACGACCTCGTAGCCCCAGGTCTTGCCAGTATCCCAGCCGTTCTTCATCAGGAGATTGGCCGAGGTCGCCAGCGCGTCCGGCACCGAATTCCAGATATCGCGATGGCCGTTGCCGTCGGCATCGACAGCGTAGAGCAGATAGCTTGTCGGGATGAACTGAGTGTGGCCCATGGCGCCCGCCCAGGAGCCGGTCATCTGACGTGCCGGCACATCGCCGTTCTGGAGGATCTTCAGCGCGGCAACCAGCTGCTTCTTGGCGAATTTGGCGCGGCTCGGATCGGCATAGGCAAGGGTTGCCAGTGCGCGCGGCACATAGTGCAGCCGGTCGTCCTTGTCGAGAATCGCGCCGTAATTCGATTCCATCGACCAGATCGCGAGCAGAATGGTCTTGTCGACGCCGAAGCGCTGCTCGATCGCATTGAGCGTCCGCGCATGCTTGACGGCCATCTCGCGGCCGATCCTGACGGTGTAGGGGTTAACGCGGGAATCAATGTAATCCCAGATCTTCGAGGTGAATTCCGGTTGATAGGCCGCCTTTTCGAGCACGGTCGGGTCGGGTTCGCTCACCCCGGAAAAGGCCTTTTGATAAGTTGCCTTACTGATGCCACTCTCAGCGGCTGTTTGGTAAAAGTCCGCGATCCATTTCTGGAACCGGGAATCGGCTTTCGCGTTGTCGGGGGCGAGCCCCACCTGGGCGGCGACAACGAGGGCGAGAGCAAGGCCACGAAGGGAGTTTTTGTGATTCTGGATCATCGACAGTCGTATCCGTCATCTTCAGTTTTCGGTGCAGCAGGGGGCATCATGTCCGCCCAGACCCGAGACTACAGGAACGGAGTCAACAAATTCTTTACCATGGCGGCCCGCGGCGGTCACCATTGCAAAACAGTAGCAATTCTATACTAGTCAGACATGAACGGCTTTATTTAAAAGGCGATTTAGTCAAAGCAGGAGGCCTGTGTGGCGCATCACAATAAAGTTCGTAAGGCAGTTTTTCCGGTGGCAGGGTTGGGAACGCGGTTCCTGCCGGCAACGAAGGCTGTTCCGAAGGAAATGTTGACCGTTGTCGACAAGCCTATCATTCAATATGTCGTCGATGAGGCGCTCGAAGCCGGAATCGAGCATCTGGTCTTCGTTACCGGACGCAACAAGCACATTATCGAAGACTACTTCGACATCCATTTCGAGCTGGAACAGACGCTGCGCGAGCGAGCCAAGGAAGCGGAAATTACCCTTCTTGCCGAGCAACTGCCGAAGGCAGGAACGGTAAGCTTCACCCGTCAGCAGGAACCGCTCGGCCTCGGTCACGCCGTCTGGTGCGCCCGCGAAATCGTCGGCGACGAACCTTTTGCGCTGCTGCTGCCGGATATGATCATGAAGGGCGACAAGGGCTGCATGAAGGGGATGATCGACCTCTACAGCCAGAGCGGCGGCAATATCATCGCCGTCGAGGAATGTGCGCCCGATCAGGCTCATAAATACGGCATCGTCGGCGTCGGCGAAGCGATCGGCGAAGGCTTCCGCATCACCGGCATGGTGGAAAAGCCTGCCAAGGGAACGGCGCCGTCCAACTTCTTCATCAACGGCCGCTACATCCTGCAACCGGAGATCTTTAAGATCCTCGAAACTCAGGAACGTGGTGCCGGCAACGAGATCCAGCTCACCGACGGCATGCTGAAGCTACTGAAGGAACAGGATTTCGCCGGCTACCATTTCCGCGGCACGACCTACGATTGCGGCGCCAAGGACGGCTTCATCCTGGCAAACGTCGCCTACGCCCTCGAACGTGCTGATATCCGTCCGTCTGTCGAAGGCGGCTTCAAGGAACTGCTCGCAGGGCTGAAGTAAGGCTTCACTCAGACTTGTCATTGATAAACGCCGCGCCTTCCATCGAAGCGCGGCGTTTATCTTTTCAGCTTGAGGCCGACCCCCGCGCGCCATTGCCGCGAGTCGTCGGCGTCCTTGCGTGTCGTCAGTTCGTAGCCAAGCGTGCTGGTGAGATCGAGATAGCGGTTGATGTTCCAGGTCAGGCCGGTCGCCGCAGTATAGACGAGCTCGTCGCTAATTGTGCTGTCGGTGGGATAGTCGCGCCATATGACGCCGCCGATCATGGTTCCGACCAGATTGTCGCGCAGCTGGTGGGTGACCGTCGTCGTCAGCGCATGCGAGACGTAGCCGCTCTCGCCAGCGGTGGTCGAGGGCTGGATGCTCGTCTGCAGGTCGAGATTGACGTCGGTGCCGCGGATCGGTGACCAGAGCAGGCTCGCATCGAGCGTGGCCGTATCGATCGAGGTCAGCCGGCTGTCTTCGAAATCCGCCCTTTCGTAGCCGACGCCGACTTCACCCTTCAGCTTTTCGCCGAGGTCGACCTCGACGCCGGCTTTGGCGCCATAACTATGGCTTGAGCGCTCGTAACCGGCGGAATCGCGCGTCTCGTCGTAGATCGTACGGCCGATCGTGGCCTCGATGAATGGGATGAGCGCCGGCGACAGCTCGTAGCCGACGCGACCGCGCAGCGTACCGGTCGTCTGATTGCGATCGCTCAACGCCACGGTCGTGCCGTTCGCAAGCGTGGCGTCGGAATAGATCGAACGGTTCAGGGCGAGCGCCGTCGTGCCGCGCAAGATGCCGAAATCGCGCTGGACGGAGGCGCCGGCGGTGAACTCCTGCACGTCGGACTGCTGTGTGGCATCGGCGATGGCGTCGGGATCGTCCGTATCCTCGCGGTAGAAGTTATAGCCGGCCGTGAGATGCGCGACCGTGTCGTCGGGAAGGTCCAGCCGGAGATCGCCGTTGACCTTGAATGACGGCTGCTCCTCGCCTTCACCGCTGATATTCCTCTGCCAGGCGCCTTCCGAGGTCACGGTCAGCTGGTGCCGTCCCCAGTCGGAGGTGAGCGTCGCGGCTGCGTCCGTTTCGAGGAAAGCGCGCCGCTGCCTGGTATTGCCGTCCTTGGTGGTCTCGGTGTTGATGCTTTGGGTCACGCTCGGACGGAGCACGAAGGTGCCGATCGCAATGCCGGGTGTTTCTGCCGTCGAGGCATTTTCGCCAGCCCTGCGGATCGGCGGCGTCTCGTCGATCCGCGCTTCACGGGTGTTCAGTCGGCGCATGTCCTCATCGAGAATGGAGCCGGTAATGTCGTCACCGGCTTGCGCGTCCGGTATGGCGGGCCTCTGCTGGGTATCGTCCGGATCTCCCGCCGCACCCGTTGCCACAGGAGTGGCAGAAACGCTGATTTCGTCATCGAAGCTGGCTGCGGCATTGTTCGTAGTGCGATTGTCCGGGCTGGCGGAGCGGCTAGCGACAGGCTGCTGTGAGGCGGACTGTGCGAGTGCTGCAGTCTGGCCGAACAGCAGTGTGCCGAAGGCAGTAAAGTAGACGACACGCCTCATCGCGCGGAGCGGCGTCACACTGCTCGTCTGTTTTGGTTGGCCCATTCACTCGCCTGACATGCTTTCGGTTCTTACTCAAAGGTAAAGCCTTGTGGTTAATCATTCGTTGTCGCCGGCGGGCGCTGTTCACAATTCGGAAATGGTGCGGGGTGGACTTGGAAAGTGAAAAGGTCTAACGCATCTCCATGAACAGAAGAGCGATCAAACTCGTTGAAAACAGCGTGCTCGAATCGGCAAAACGCACGATAGAGACCGAGAAACGCGGTCTTGAAGCGCTCGAACGGGCCTTTGACAACGGACTGGCCGGCCCTTTCACCCGCGCCGTCGAAATCATCGGCGACATCTCCGGCCGGGTCATCGTTACCGGCGTCGGCAAGAGCGGCCATATCGGTACCAAGCTCGCGGCGACATTCGCCTCGACCGGCACCCCCGCCTTTTTCGTGCATGCGGCCGAAGCCAATCATGGCGATCTCGGCATGATCGCGCGCGATGACGTCGTCTTGGCGATTTCCAAAGGCGGCGAGAGCGCCGAGCTCAAGAGTATCATTTCCTTCACGCGGCGCTTCTCGATCCCCTTGATCGCGATCACCTGCAGCGAAGCTTCCTCGCTTGCGACGGCCGCCGACATCGTGCTTCTGGTCCCGAATGAACAGGAAGCCTGCCCCAACGGGCTGGCGCCGACGACCTCGACGCTGATGCAGCTTGCACTCGGCGACGCCTTGGCGGTCGCACTCCTGGAGGCGCGGGGCTTTTCCGCCACCGATTTCCACGTTTTTCATCCCGGTGGCAAGCTGGGTGCGAGCCTGATGCATGTCGCCGATATCATGCATACCGGCGAGAAGGTGCCGCTCGTTGCCAAAGGCACGCCGATGCCGCAGGCGATCACGGTGCTGTCGCGCAAGCATTTCGGCTGCGTCGGCGTGCTCGACGAGGATGGGCGGCTCTGCGGCATCGTCACCGAAGGCGACATGGCTCGGAACCTGAGCCGCAATCTTGCTGAGCTTGCCGTCGACGACATCATGACGACGACGCCGAAGACGGTGAAACCGACGGTGCTGGCGACGGCGGCTCTGGCGCTGCTCAACCAGCACCACATCGGTGCCCTGATCGTTATCGACGAGGATATCAGGCCGATCGGGCTGGTGCACTTCCACGACCTGCTGCGGATCGGCGTCGCCTGATCAGACCGGTTCGACCCGCAGGTCGCGGCCATGACACGAGATGACCTTCACCTGTGTTCCTACGGGCAAATCGGGCCCCATTACCTGCCATAGCGTATCGTCGAGGCGGATGCGGCCGCGGCCCTCGCGGATCGGCTCCTGCAGCGTGGCAGTGCGTCCGACAAGACTTGCGCCGCGCTGATTGAGGAAGGGCTCGTCGGTCTCGGCGCTGCGCAGCGTCAGCCGGCGGCCAGCAAAGGTCGTGGCGACGGCCAGAACCGCAAAAAGGATCGCTTGCAGTTCCCAGACCCAGAAGGCGCTGTCCCAGAAGAGCAGCGACAGTGCGCCGACGATCAAGGCCGCGAGGCCGATCCAGACGAGGAAGAAACCGGGCACGATCATTTCGGCGGCGAGCAGCACGAGGCCCGCAACCCACCAGTTCCATGGACCGAGTTCGGCGATGATCTTCGCCAGCATGGCTTATCGCTCCTGATCCGGATTGAAGGGATTGGGGGCAGGCGGATTGATCGGCGGCGTAGAGCGGATCGGCGCGGGACGCGGACGCGGCGGGGAAGGCGGCGGCGGATTGCCGGCGTCCCCGAAGACTTCGCGGGCGATGGCGCCGATGCCGCCGAGCGAGCTCAGGATGGAAGAGGCTTCCATCGGCATCAGCACGATCTTGGAATTGGGCGCCGAGCCGACCGAGGCGAGCGCTTCGGTGTATTTCTGGGCGACGAAATAGTTGATCGCCTGAACATCACCGGCGGCAATCGCTTCGGAGACCATCTTCGTCGCCTTGGCTTCGGCCTCGGCCAGTCGCTCGCGGGCTTCGGCGTTGCGGAAGGCGGCTTCGCGCTGGCCTTCTGCCTGCAAAATGGCGGATTGCTTGGCGCCCTCGGCCCTGAGGATCTGCGCGTTGCGCGCTCCTTCGGCTTCCAGTACCTGGGCGCGCTTCTCGCGCTCGGCCTTCATCTGGCGGGCCATCGCATCGACGAGGTCGCGCGGCGGCTGGATGTCCTTGATTTCGACGCGGGTGACCTTAATGCCCCAGGGCTGCACCGCCTCATCGACGACGCGCAGTAGCCGGTCATTGATCGCGTCGCGGTTGGAAAGCAGTTCGTCGAGATCCATGGAGCCCATGACCGAGCGGATGTTGGTCATGGTGAGATTGAGGATGGCATTTTCGAGGTGGGAAACCTGGTAGGCGGCCTGGGCAGCATTCAGAACCTGAAAGAAGGCGACGGCATCGGCTGAAACCGAGGCATTGTCTTTGGTAATCACTTCCTGGGTCGGCACATTCAGTACCTGCTCCATCACGTTCATTCGCGCTCCGACGCGCTCGATGAAGGGAGTGATGAGGTTGAGGCCCGGCTCCAGCGTGCGGGTATAACGGCCGAAGCGCTCGATGGTGTAGCGATAGCCCTGCGGTACGGTCTTGATCCCGGCAAAGAGCACCAAAATGACGAAGATGACCAGCACGATCACGACGATGTCGAAGCCGCCGAACAGCATGAAAATTCCTCCCATCGGCGCATGCGCGCCTGCCCAACTGATGTGGTGAGTTAGCACGTTATTTGCGAGGAAGAAATGAGGGCGCAACCGCCCCGACTCCAACTGAGAAGGAGGTTCCGCCTCGGCTACGTCACCCGACTGTTACCGGCGACTTGTCCGGCCCCAGCTTTCTGTCGAGAGTCTCTCAGACCCAGCCCTGCAGCTCGCGGCGAACGACCTTTTCCAGCACCGTCATGCCGTCCTCGCTGTCGTTGAGGCAGGGGATATGCGCGAACTTCTCGCCACCATTCTCATGGAATGAGTGGGCGGCCTGTTCGGCGATCTCCTCGAGCGTTTCCAGACAGTCGGAGACGAAGCCGGGATTGATGACGGCGATGCGCTTGACGCCGTCCTGAGCGAGCTTCTCCACGGTCTTGTCGGTATAGGGCGGCAACCATTCCTCCGGCCCGAAGCGGGACTGGAAGGTGACCATGAAGTTTTCCTTGGTCAGCCCGAGGCGCTCGCGCAGCAGCCGGCCGGTCTTCTGGCATTGGCAGTAATAGGGATCGCCCTCTTTGAAATAGGACATCGGAATGCCGTGGAAGGAGGCGAGCAGCATTTCCGGCTTCCAGTCGAGCGTCGAAAGGTGCTTTTCGACGGATTGGGCGAGCGCCTCGATATAGGTCTCGTCGTCATGATAGTCGGGCACGGTGCGCAGCGCCGGCTGCCAGCGCATGGTGAGCAGCTTCTGGAAAGCCTTGTCGTTGACCGTCGCGGTCGTCGCCGCCGCATATTGCGGATAAAGCGGGAAAAGCACGATACGGTCGCAGCCTTCTTGCTTCAGCGCGTCGATGCGCGAAGCGATCGACGGCGTGCCGTAGCGCATCGCCCAGTCGACCTTGACATTTTCGAGATCCCGCAGGCGCTCGGTCATCAGTTCCGACTGGTTGCGCGTGTAGGTGCGGAGATAACTTTCGTTTTTCTCCTTGTTCCAGATCAACTGATAGGCCTTGCCGACTTTCTGTGGACGGGTGTTGAGCACGATGCCAAAGAGGATCGGATACCACTTCCAGCGAGACCATTCGATGACGCGGCGATCGGTCAGGAACTCCTTGAGATAGCGGCGCATTGAGGTGTAGTCGGTGCCGTCGGGCGTGCCGAGATTGACCAGCAGGACGCCGATCTTGCCTGATTTGATGGCTGGATGATCTGCCGGACGGAGTGAAATATCTGCTGTCATTCTGGCCCCAACGGTCGTTGTCTCGTCGGCTGATACGCAGCCTCGAGAACATGGTTCACCCTATAGAAAGAAAAGCCGACCCGGGAAACCCCGGGCCGGCCGATGGTGTCGAGACAAATCGTCTTACTTTGCGGGAACCTGGATCTCCTTGCCGACCGTCAGATGACGTGGGTTGGGCTTGCCATTGGCGTCCGAAAGCTTCCGCCACAGCGTACCATCGCCATAGAAGGTCTCGGCGAGATCCCAGAAGGTGTCGCCCTCGGCGATGACGTGGGTGGACGGCGTGGCGGATGCGGGAGCGGCGGCCGGGGGAGGCTCCGTAGCTGGAGCAGGGGCGCTCGGGGCCGGTGCGGGCTCTGCAGCGGGAGCCTGTGCAGAAGGTGCAGGCGCCGGTTCTGCGGGAGCGGGCGTTGCCGGAGCCGGGCTCGGTTCGGCAGATGGAGCGGGAGCTGCAGGCGCAGGGGCCGCGGGTGCCGGAGCGGCGGGCGCCGGTTCCGCGGAGGGTGCGGGCGCGGCCTGCGCCACCTCGTTGATACGGCCATCGGTATAGGGCTTATAGGGCGAATGCGCGGCCACGTAGTCGGCAGTCACGTCGGCGAGATCCGGACCGTAATCGTAAGCGTTCTTGCCTTCCTTGAAGATCGAATAGCCATCGCCGCCTGATCGCATGAAGTTGTTGGTGGCGATCTTGTAGGTCTTGGCCGGATCGATCGGCGCGAAATTGTCGCCCTCCTTCACCTGAACATCGCTGACGCGGCTGCCGACAGGCTTCGATTGGTCGAACGAGAACTTCAGGCCGGCGACCTGCGGGAAGCGGCCGGCGCCCTGATCGATTTGGCTGACGCCGTTCTCAAGCGCCTTGACGACTTCCGCGCCAGTGGCTTCAAAAGTGGCGAGGGTGTTCTGGAAAGGCAGAACGGTGATGACTTCGCCCTGCGTGACATCGCCGCCGTCGATAGACGCACGCAGGCCGCCACCATTCTGAACGGCGATGGTGACGCCCTGGCTCCTTGTACGGTCAAGCATGGCGTCGGCCACCAGATTGCCCATCGAGCATTCCTTGACGCGGCAGACCTTGCGATCGCCCTCGATAGGACCTTCGGAGGAGCCGATCACCTTTTTGCGCAGTTCTTCGATCGGTTTTGCCAGTTCGGCGACGCGGGTGACGACGGCCGGATCGGGTGTAAAGGACGAGTCAATCAGGATTGGATCGCCCTTGGCATCCTTGACGACGCCATTGTCGTCGAAGTTGACGACGATGTCGCCGAGATACTTGCTGTAAGAGGCGGCCTGGACGACCGGCACCTTATAGCCACCGGGGTTGTCGACCATCGTCGGATACGGGCCTTCAGCCTTCGGATCGGTATTGGAAAGCAGGCTGTGGGAGTGGCCGCCGACCACGACATCAACGTCCGGGATCTTGGCGATGAACGCCAGGTCGCGGGGATAGCCGACATGGGTCAGCGCGATGATCTTGTTGACCCCCTGGCTTTTCAGGTCCTGCACGGCTGATGTGATCGTCTGAACGTCATCTTCGATCGTGACATTCGGGCCGGGCGAGGAGAGCTCCGGCGTATCATTGGTGACGGCGCCGACGATGCCGATCTTCTGGCCGCCGACATCGAGCACCAGCGAGGGCTTGATGCGATCGCCGAGCTTTGAGACGGCACTCGCCTTGACGTTCGCGGTCACGACGGGAAATTGCACCTTGTCGAGGAAGGTCGCAAGCCCATCCTCGCTGTCGTCGAATTCATGATTGCCGACGGTCATGGCGTCGAACTTCATCAGATTCAAAAATTCGGCTTCGGCCGCGCCCTTGTAGGTGGTGTAAAAGAGCGAGCCCTGGAAATTGTCGCCGGCATTCAGGAGAAGGACATTCTTGCCCGACAGCGCCTGGCGGCGCTGGTCGATCGCAGTCTTCAGGCGGGCGGCGCCGCCGAAGCATTCCTTCTTCCCTTCCTCCTCGGCCGAGCAGGTGGAATCGAATTTGTTGATCGACTCGATGCGTGAATGGAAATCGTTGATGTGAAGAATATTGAGTTCGTAATCGGCAAAGGCGGCGCCCGCGCTCAGCGCCAGCATGGACGCGGTCAAAAGACCGAAGCTGAAAGACTTCGTCATCCCTGTTCTCCTGATTGAGGCGAAAGATCCCCCTGATCCACGCCAATCCCTTCCAAAGTCCGCCGGGTCGGTTTCCCGGCGAGCAGATGTTCCATCAGACGATTCACAACCGCAAGGGAAAGCTGGATCAGAAGGGATTCTTTCCAAGAGGACCGGCACAAAAAAGCGGCCTCTTAAGCGGGCGTCATCGCCTTCGACATGAGACCAGCATCAGCAGGACAAGGTGACCAGAAAGAGATTCGCACGGTAACCAGCACAAGACCGTCAGCGCATCCGCTCTTTTCAGCCGCGGCGGGAAAGTGTGAATTGTGCACCGGAATCCGAAGTGCAGTTGAGCTGGGTAGGATTGACGAGGGCGCAATTAACCTTGGACTGTGTCTTGCGCACCAGCGAGGTCATGTTGATCTCGACCAGTGTCGGCGAGGTATTGATATAGGTGCCGGAAGCAAGAAGCTGGTTGCTATCGGTCGTGCGGGTGGTGAAGGTACCGCCCTGGAACGTGGAGACGATGCCGTTCGGATCGCTCCAGCTGCCTTCAACGCCGTTGGCGGCGGGCGTGGCTGCAACCGGCAATGGCCGTGGCTCCGGCGAAACGCAGGAGGCAAGAGCGGCCGCTGCACCGACAAGAACGAGACCAGTTCTGATTTTCATAAGGCTTCTCCCGGCGAATCGGCGTGGCGGTCACCCGCCAAGTTCGGGCAAAACATGGCGTGCGTCTGCCATGATGGCAAGGCTTGGAGCAGTGGGGACGGCATTTATACAGCCAGCGTTACAAAAATGCCCGCCTCGCGGCGGGCATCTTCAAAGTTGCACCGACAATGTCAGCGAACGAGGATGTTCCTGAACTGCCAGGGATCCTTGGTGTCGATATCCTCAGGAAACAGACCGGGACGGCCGTCTAGTGGCGTCCAGTCGGTATAGTGGCCTTCGACCGGGCCGAGATAGGGCATCTGCACGTCGAGGCAGCGCTTGTAGTCAATCTCGTCGGCTTCGACGATGCCGGCCTTCGGGTTTTCCAGCGCCCAGACCATGCCGGCGAGAACGGCGGAGGTCACCTGTAGGCCGGTGGCGTTCTGGTAAGGCGCGATGCGGCGGGTTTCTTCCAGCGACAGGCGGGAACCATACCAGTAGGCATTCTTCTCATGACCGTAAAGCAGGACGCCGAGTTCGTCGATGCCGTCCTCGAGCTCCTCCTCGTCGAGAACGTGGTGGACCGGCTGCGGGGTGCCGCCGTTGCCGAACATCTCATGCAGCGAGAGCACGGCGTCGTTGGCGGGATGGTAGGCATAATGGCAGGTCGGACGGAAGGTGACTTCGCCGTCCTTGTCGCGGACCGTGAAGTAATCGGCGATCGAGATCGACTCGTTGTGGGTGACGAGGAAGCCGTATTGCGGGCCGGGGGTCGGGCACCAGGTGCGCACGCGGGTGTTGGCGCCCGGCTGCTCCAGGTAGATCGCCGCCTTGTTGCCCTTCTTGTGCTTCTTGGCATTCTTCGGCATCCACTGCTCGTGCGTGCCCCAGCCGAGTTCGGCCGGCTGCATACCTTCGGAGATGAAGCCTTCGACGGACCAGGTGTTCCAGAAGACGTTGAGCGGCTTCGGATGTTTTGTGCGCTGGGTGTCGCGCTCGGCGATGTGGACGCCCTTGACGCCGACTTTCTTCATCAGTTTGGCCCAGCCTTCGCGATCGTGCTGGTCCGGTTCCTCGAATTTAACACCGGTATCATTGGCGAGGTTGACGAGCGCCTGCTTGACGAACCAGGAGACCATGCCCGGATTGGCGCCGCAGGTGGAGACGGCGGTGGCGCCGCCGGGGTTTTTCGCCTTTTCCTTGCGCACCGTCTCGCGCAGCGCATAGTTGGTGCGGTCGGCATTGCTCATGCCCTTGTCGAAATAGAAGCCAAGCCAGGGCTCGACGACCGTATCGATATAAAGAACATCGAGCTTGCGGCACAGCTTGATGATGTCGAGCGAGGAGGTGTCGACCGAGAGGTTGACGCAGAAGCCCTGGCCTTCGCCTTTCGTCAGCAGGGGCTTCAGCAGCTCCTTGTAATTGTCCTTGGTAACATATTCCTTGATGTGGCGAACGCCATGTTTCTTCAGGATCTCCATGTCGGAGGGTTCTTCACGCGGGTCGATGACGACCATCCGGCTCTTGTCGAATTTGAAGTGGCGCTCGATCAGGGGCAGGGTGCCGCGGCCGATGGAGCCAAAGCCGATCATCACGATCGGACCGGTAATTTCGGCATATACCGGATAGTTCTGTTCCGTCATTCTTTTCTCCTGTGGAAGGGGACGAAGGCGCTCAGCCTGAAGAATTCTTGTGAGATTGCCGCAGAAATTGCGAAGTGACCGGCTCTAATCACAAAACGCCGTCACAATAAAGAGCGTTGACGGGGAAAGGCCAAATATCGGCGCGACAAGATGCCCTGACCGAAAATCACCGCTTCAGGATTTCCAATCCTTCGACCGTCGTCGTTATCGCAAGTTCGGTGATTTCGTATTCGGCGACCCCGTGGACGGTGAAGGGGTCGGCGGCGACATAGGCTTCGATTGTGGCACGGTCGCCGATGGCGAGGATCGCGCCGCCGGTACGCGGCACCTTACGGCCGGAGGCGAGGAACCAGCCCTTGGCGTAACCGTCCTTCACCCAGGCCATGTGCGGCTCCATGTGCCTGTCGGCTTCGTCGCTGGATTTAACGTAGGTGAGGGAGAGAATGAACATGGTCAATTCCTCAGGAGGTTTGCGCGGATCAGGCCGCGCAGCGAGTTGCCGACATAGAGCGTGCCGGCATCGAGATCAGCGAGGCTCAAGCGGCCGACGCGGGCCTTGCGCGCGCAGATGAGTTCGGTGCGCAGCACGCCGGCGAGCAGGCCGCAGGAGATCGGCGGAGTGCGTAAAATGCCGCTTCCGTCGTCGAGAAAGATGGAGGTGATGGTTCCCTCGCAGACCTCGTCGCGTTCGTTCAAGAGGATGACTTCGTCGGCTTCCGCCTGAGCATATTCGGAGCGCGCGGTTTCGTAGACGGCGCGTCGCGTGGTTTTGACCCGCAGCAGCCGGTCGGCGGAATCGAGGCGCGTTGCGGCGAGGCGGGTGGTCCAGACGGTATCAGGCGCCAACGGGACGAAGGCCGCGCTCTTCACCTCGATGCGGCCTTGTGCGTCGAAGGTCATGCGGATGCGCAGCGGGCCCTTTGCCTCACTGACGACTTTATCGAGCTTCGCCGCTGCGCCGAGCGGTTGCGGAAAGCCGAGGCGGCGGGCGGAGCGGGAAAGCCGGGCGAGATGCAGGCGCAGGCGGATGAAGCCTTCCCCAGGCTGCCAGCGCAGTGTCTCGATCAGCGAGAAATCGGTCATCGCGCGATCCACTGGTCGCCGACGGCGAAGCGCGCCTTGAGCAGGCATTCCTCATATTCCGCCTCGGCGGTGGAATCGAAGACGATGCCGCCGCCGACATTGAAGACCGCCCTGCCGCCGCCAAAAAGCGTGACGGTGCGGATGGCGACGGCAAAACGCATGGCGCCGGTCGGCGAGATCATGCCGATCGCACCGCAATAGGCGTCGCGGGGATCATCCTCGAGTGCGTGCAGGATCTCCATCGCCCGTATCTTGGGCGCGCCGGTGATCGAGCCGCAGGGAAAGAGGGCGGCAAAGATATCGCGGATCGAAAGGCCGGGGCGAAGTCTTGCCTGCACATGGCTGACCATCTGGTGGACGGTCGGATAGGTCTCGATCTCGAAGAGCTTCGGAACGGTGAGCGTGCCGACCTCGGTGATGCGGGAGATATCGTTGCGCAGCAGATCGACGATCATGCGGTTTTCGGCCTGGGTCTTGATATCTGCCCGCATGGCCGCGATGATTTCGGCATCTTCGGCGGCGGTAGCGCCGCGTTTTGCCGTGCCTTTCATCGGATGAGTTTCGATCCAACCTTGCTCATCGGTGCGGAAGAAAAGTTCGGGTGAACGCGACAGGATGATCGGGCCGCCGAGATCGATCAGTGCACCGTATTTCACAGGCTGGCGTTCGATCAGCGACCAGAAGGCGGCACGAGGATCGCCGCTCCAGCGGGCTTTGACCGGCATGGTGAGGTTTGCCTGATAGGCGTCGCCGAGCCTCAGGTGCTGGTGAAGGCGGTTGAAATGCTCTTTATAGATAGGGAAATCCCAGGCGGCCTTCGGTGCGGTGAGGAATTCCTCGTTTTCGAGACGCTGTTTCGGCTGGGCGAGCGGGTGTGTGTCCGGCTGCGGAGCATCGAATACGCCAAAACAGAGGAGCGGCGTTTCGCGACCTTCTCCGGCGAAGGCAGCGAGTTTTTCTTCGAAGAGATATCCGGCCTCGTAGGCCATGTAGCCCGCAAGCCATTTGCCCTCGGCCTTGGCCTCTTCCATGCGGACAAGGCCGGCGAAGAATTCGCTGCGCGTCCGAGCGACGATGATCTCAGCCGGCTTGGCGAAAAGCATCACCTCGTCGGTCGTGTCGTCGCGAAAAAGGATATAGGGTTGGTCGGCCACGCGACACTTTCAATTTGTTCTGCTCTCCATTGCTCGAGGTGAGATGGGGAGGGTGAGATACTTCCCTCTTCTCCCCATGGGGAGAAGATACCCGAAGGGCAGATGAGGGGGCGGAGCGACGTCCTGAGCAGATGCGAAGGACAGCTTCTGCTATGTCGCCCCCTCATCCGCCTGCCGGCACCTTCTCCCCCGAGGGGAGAAGAGACTCATTGCTGCCTCTCCGCTCCTGGCGACGAGAATTCACCCCTTGTCTAACGCTTCCAACTCATCAATCAGCCCTTCGATCATCGACAGGCCCTGGCTCCAGAACGACGGATCGGTGGCGTCGAGGCCGAAAGGCTTCAAGAGTTCGGAATGATGCTTGGTGCCGCCGGCCTTGAGCAGTTCGAAATACTTCTCCTGGAAGCCCTTCTCCGCCTTCTGGTAGACGGCGTAGAGCGAATTGACCAGGCAATCGCCGAAGGCATAGGCGTAGACATAGAAGGGCGAGTGGATGAAGTGGGGGATATAGGCCCAATAGGTCTCGTAGCCCTCTGAAATATTGATCGCCGGCCCGAGGCTTTCCGACTGGACGGAGAGCCAGAGTTCGCCGATGTCGTCGGCGGTGAGTTCGCCTGCCTTGCGGGCGGTGTGCAGCTTGCGCTCGAATTCGTAGAAGGCGATCTGGCGCACGACCGTGTTGATCATGTCCTCGACCTTCTGGGCAAGCATCGCCTTGCGCTCGCGCCTGTCGGTCGTCTTTTCCAGGAGCGCGCGGAAGGTCAGCATCTCGCCGAAGACCGACGCGGTTTCGGCCAGCGTCAACGGCGTCTGGCACATCAACGCGCCTTGCGCGCTGGCGAGAACCTGATGGACACCGTGGCCGAGTTCATGGGCAAGCGTCATGACGTCGCGTGGCTTGCCCATATAATTGACGAGCACGTAAGGGTGTGCCGAGGGAACCGTCGGATGAGCGAAGGCGCCAGGCGCCTTGCCGGGGCGAACCGGGGCATCGATCCATTGCTCGTCGAAGAAACGCCTGGCGATATCGGCCATCTCGGGGGCGAAATTGCCGTAAGCCGATAGCACCGTGTCCTTCGCGTCGGACCAGGAGATCACGGCGCTCGACGTTTCCGGAAGGGGCGCGTTGCGGTCCCAGAAATTCATCTGCTCCATGCCGAGCCATTTCGCCTTCATTCTATAATAGCGGTGCGAAAGGCGGGGATAGGCTTCGCGGACGGCTGCGGCCAAGGCGTCGACAACCTCTCGCTCGACGCGGTTTGCCAAATGCCTGGAGTCGGCGATATCCTCGAAGCCGCGCCAGCGGTCGGAGATATCCTTGTCCTTGGCAAGCGTATTGGTGATCAGCGTGAAGATGCGGATATTCGCCTTGAAGGTTTCGGCGAGCGCCATGGCCGCTTTGCGGCGCACTTCCGGATCCTTCTCCTGCAGCATGTTCAGCGCCACCTCGAGCGGCACTTTCTCGCCATCGATCTCATAGCGAAGCTCCGCCATGGTTTCATCGAAGAGGCGATTGAAGGCGGAGGCCGATGTCATCGACTTCTCAAGGAAGAGCTGCTCCAGCCTGTCATCGAGCTGATAGGGCTTATCTTTGCGCAGGTCGATCAGCCAGGGGCGATAATGGCCGGCATCGGGGTCATTGGCCATGCAGGCGTCGATCACGGCGTCATCGATCCGGTTCAGCTCGAGCGCGAAGAACAGGAGATGGCCCGAGAATTCGGTGATTTTGGCCTGGACGTCGCCGTAGAGCTTGCCGTTTGCCGGATTGGTGGTGTCGGAAAAATAAGTGAGGGCGGCAAAGGAGCCGAGGCGGCCCATGATGTCGTCAAGCGCCTCATATTCCTTCAGCGCCGCGCCGATGCCTTCGGTGCCAGTCTTCGCCGCTGCTTCGGCGAGTTTGCCCTTCCACTTTTCTTCGAAAGCGATCGCGGCCTTGCCGGCCTTTTCCATGTCGGCGACGAAGGCGGTGGACGTGACGGAGGGATAAAGATCCTGCAACTTCCAAACCGGCAGGTCGCCGAGCGCCGGATCGGCCGCCGCCCCGGCTGGCGTTGCTGGCGAGAAAAAAAACCCGGCGTGCAGGGGCTCGATTTTCATGGGCGCAATTCCTCTCCACTTTATGACAGGTCTGCTTGAATAAGCGCGAGAAGGCCCCGCATCAAGGGTCTTTCGGCGCATAAAAGGCCTCGCTTCGGCACGAAATCGGGTCTTCGCAATCGTTAAAATGCAATTATTTCTCAAAACTGGATGTTCAAGCCTTTCTGCCAGAGTGCGCTTCATGGTTTCGCATGAAGTGGAGCGACAATGACCGGTTACAATGAGCTCAAGGGAGCAGGGCAAATCCTCGTGGTCGAGGACGACCCGGTGCAACGCCGTCTGCTCAAGAACGCAATCGAGCGTCACGGCCATGTCGTGCACCAGGCCGAAAACGGCCGCATCGGCCTGGAAATGGTCAAACGCGACAGCGGCCTTTTCAATGTCATCGTGCTCGATCTGATGATGCCCGAGATGACCGGCCTCGAGTTTCTCGATGCGCTTCACGAATTCGGCACGCAGATCCCGGTCATCGTCCAGACGGGCCAAGGCGGCATCGAGACCGTGGTGCAGGCGATGCGTGCCGGCGCCTTCGATTTCGTCGTCAAGCCGGTGTCGCCCGAACGCATCGCCACCTCGATCTCCAACGCGATGAAGCTAGACCAGCGCGAGGTGAAGGCGCGGGCCGGACGCCGGTCCCGCTCGGGCTCCGTCGGCTTCGACGACATTGTTTCGGCCAGCCCGGCGATGATCCGCGTCATCGATCTGGCCCAGCGGGCGGCGCAATCGAACATCCCGGTCGTGCTCGAAGGCGAATCCGGCGTCGGCAAGGAGTTGGTGGCCCGCGCTATCCAGTCCGGCGGCGACCGCTCGAACAAGCCTTTCGTCACCGTCAATTGCGGCGCGATCCCGCACAACCTCGTCGAAAGCATCCTCTTCGGCCACGAGAAGGGCGCGTTTACCGGCGCGACCGAACGTCACATCGGCAAATTCATGGAAGCCGATGGCGGCACCATCTTCCTCGACGAGATCGGCGACCTGCCGCTCGAGGTGCAGGTGAAACTCCTGCGGGCCGTGCAGCAGGGCGAGATCGAGACGGTCGGCGCGCGCACCGCGCACAAGGTCAATGTCCGGCTGATCTCCGCGACCAACAAGGATCTGATCGAAGAGGTCAAGAGCGGGCATTTCCGCGAGGACCTCTATTATCGCCTCAACGTCTTCCCGATTACCATTCCGGCTCTGCGCAAGCGCAAGGAAGACATCCCGCATCTGGTGCGCGTCTTTACCGACCGCTTCTCCAGCGAGCAGAAGAGCGGCCGCCGCATGACCGTGAATTCAGGCGCGTTGGCACTGCTGACCGCCTATGATTGGCCGGGCAACATCCGCCAGCTCGAAAATGCGATCTTCCGTGCGGTCGTTCTCGCCGAAGGGCCGGAGCTGACGGAGGCGGATTTCCCGCAAATCGCCGCCCAGCTTCCAGAATATGAAGTGGTGGACCACCTGGCGCTCGTTGCCGACAATACCGGCCTCGACCCTGATGAAGCCTATGGCGAGGAATACCAGGCGCCGATGCCAAGTGAGGTGCATCACCGACTGTCGGAGACTTCTGAAAACGCCATTGCCAGTGTCAATCCCTCCGGAGATGTGCGCAAACTTGCCGACGTTGAGGAGGAGCTCATCCGATTCGCGCTCAAATTCTATCGTGGGCAGATGAGTCAAGTGGCGCGCAAACTTGGCATCGGCCGGTCCACACTTTATCGCAAGCTAAAAGATTACGGCATAGATCCCGATAATCCCCAGAAAGATGCGGCTTAGGCCTTATTTATTAAGACTCGGGCAACCACGATTTGTTACTGATCATAAACCACTTGTTAGTGGCTCGTTCACTATGTAAAGAAAAGGTTGATCATGTGTGGCATTTTTGCCATCGTGTGACCGCATTTGACAGTCATCTGGGACAGTACGGGACATTGTCTGTCTGACGGGGATCGAGTTGCCGAATCTGAATGGGAATTCCAAGCCTTCGCGCTTGAGCTGGCGTTCTTTGTGCGCCGACATTTGCGGAAAGGCAGTGAGGACGGCGGCGGCCGCCCTTCTTGCGCTTGCGGTTTCCTCGCCGGTATTGGTCGGTACGCCTTCCCAAGCAGCGGGCGAAACCCGCAGCCTCAAGCTCTATTTCATCCATACCGGCGAAAAGGCCGTCATCACCTACAAGCGTAACGGCAAGTTCGACCCGAAGGGTCTGGAGCAGCTGAACCGGTTCCTGCGCGACTGGCGCAAGAACCAGCCGACCAAGATGGATCCGCGCCTGTTCGACCTGATCTGGGAAGTCTACCGCCAGAGCGGTTCGCGGGACTACATCAACGTCGTCTGCGGTTTCCGTTCGCCGGCAACCAACGAGATGCTGCGCGGCCGCTCGCGCAATTCCGGCGTCGCCGAAAAAAGCCAACACATGCTCGGCAAGGCGATGGACTTCTTCATTCCCGACGTCAAGCTTGCGACGCTCAGGGCCATCGGCATGAAGATGCAGATCGGCGGCGTCGGCTTTTATCCGAAATCCGGTTCGCCCTTCGTGCACATGGATGTCGGCGGCGTTCGCGCCTGGCCGCGTATGAGCCGCGACGAGCTTGTCCGGCTTTTTCCGAACGGCAACACCATTCATATCCCGGCTGACGGCAAGCCGCTGCCCGGTTATCAGCAAGCGATGGCCGACTACAAGCGCCGCGTCAGCGGCACGCAGATCGAGATCGCCAGTGCTTCTGAATCGGCGCCGAAGCATAAGACGCTGTTTGAGGCGCTGTTTGGCGGCGGGGCTGACGAACAGGAAGATGATTCCGACGATTCGGCTCCCGTTGCTGTCGCCAAGGCGACGCCGCCGAAGGCGGAGCCTGCTCCTGCCGAGCCGCAGCAGGCCGAAGTCGCAGCCCTGAATGCGCCGGTGCCGCAGGTTCGCCCGGCTTTCAGCAACCAGCCGGCCGGCAGTGAAATGGCCAGCGCACTGGTGGCGCCCTCTTCGGGTAACGCCGCGCAGCAGGCCCTCGTCGCGGCGCTTCCGGCCGATCAGGCCCAGCCACAGCAATTCGCCGATCTCAGCGCCTACAGCATTCCCGTTCCCTCGCTTCTCGGTCAGCGCCGCGCGCCGGGTGACGCCGAAGTCGCGTCGATCGATCCGAACATGCAGAACGGAATGCCAGTTCCCACTCCGGTCGAGCGCCCTGCCGTTGCTGAAAATCTGCTTGCTGCGGCGGATGCCGATCCCGAAGCGGAGGCAGACGAGGCCGATCAGGATGGCGGCCTGTCTCCTGCCATCGCCGCCGCGCTCGAGCAGCAGAACAAGGATACGCAAAGCCAGGTCGCCTCGCATGAGCCTCAAATGAGCGTGGAGCAGGCAATCGCCGCCGCGATGCCACAAAAGGCGCCCGCCGAAAAGCCGTCATTGCAGCTCGCTGCCTTGGCGCCGGCGACGAAGTCGGCAAGCTTCGGCGATGCTTTCGACGCCCCGGCTGCCGAGAGCCCCGCGCCGCAGCCCCTCCCGGTCAAGGGCGGCCGTCCGACGCAGAAGGAAGCCGCCGCAGCCGATGCCAGCCGCGCGACGGTGCGTACCGAGCCGAAGCTGACGCAGAAGATGATCTCGCAGTGGGCGCTGACCAATGCCCGTCTCGAAATGGCGTCCAAACAGGTCAAGGCGCCGCGCTTCGTCAGCCAGACGATGCGCGCCCAACCGACCGCTGTCTATGCCGAGGGCTTCAACGTCAAGACCGCCTCAGTCGACCCGGCCCGTTTCAGCGGCAACGCCGTCAACTTCATGGAAGTGCGTAAGTTCAATACGAACTGAGCTTGCTGATCGCGTCAGACCGAAAACCGCCGGAGCGATCCGGCGGTTTTCTTCTGACTATTCGATCGGCTGGACAGTTGGAGTGCCAGCAAGATCCGGCGCAAAAGAAAAGCCGCCGGAAGGTCCGACGGCTTTTATCGAAGCAGCGACGTCGGCGAATCAGCCTTCCGGCGGCGCTTCGATCATGCCGAGCGCGTGCAGATAGGTGTCGAGGATGGCTTCCTCCTCCATGCGCTCCTGCTCGTCCTTCTTGCGCAGCGCCACGACCTTCTTCAGGATCTTGGTATCGAAGCCCATTCCCTTGGCTTCGCCATAGACGTCCTTGATGTCGTCGGCGATTGTCTTCTTTTCTTCTTCCAGCCGTTCAATGCGCTCGATGAAAGCGCGAAGCTGATCGCGGGCGACGCCATGAGCATCAGACATCGTGTTCTCCTGATTTTTCGGTGATCAATTCGGGATGCACGTGACTGCCGCGAAGCGGCGTCACGGTCAAGCCTGTTAAAGGCCAAGCGGACTATTTGTGTGGCTTGTTCAGGTCAAATGCCGCCTTTTGCACAGGCGAGGCCTCCTTCTGATGGAGGTTCTTCCAATCCTCGTAGGGCATGCCGTAGATCATCTCACGCGATTCGTCGCGGGTGACCGGAACACCTTCGGCCTCGGCGGCCTCGCGGTACCAGTTCGAAAGGCAGTTGCGGCAGAAACCGGCCAGGTTCATCAGATCGATGTTCTGGACGTCGCTGCGGTCACGAAGATGCGCGACCAGACGGCGGAAGGCGGCGGCTTCGAATTCGGTCTGTTGTTCCTTGCTGAGCGTAGTCATCTCGCTCTCCTTTCATTCCGTGGGCCTCAATAGGGGCCGGTGCGCGACGGATGGACGTCGTATTCGTGCAGGGCCGGATCCGCATTCATCGCTGCAAAAATCGGCGCCAGGCGCTCGGCCCATGCCGATATGCCGGCTTCATCCGCGATCAAATCCTGACGCACTTCGAGCAGGGCATGTGGGATTCCTGTCACCATACAATGGCGGTACATGGTATCGCCCTTCAAAGCGCCGTCATAGGGTTCGTTGTCGCCGACGACGAGATCGGGATCGGCGCGCAGCTTGTCGAGCAGCGGGCCGACGGCGCGCCGGTCGCTGTCCCAAAGAACGGCGGCGTGCCAAGGTCGGGGAATGCTCTTCCATGCCGGCGTGAAAGAATGCAGCGATAGCACCAGCGGTGCCTTGCCTGTGCTATTCGCCACCGCGTCGATCATGCCTGCCACGGCCTCGTGGTAGGGGCGATGAAAGGCTTCGATCCGGTAAATCCACTCCTGCGGCGTGATCGGGTGATTGCCTGGGATGACGGCGCCGTCCGAGATCTTCATGATCAGCGTCGGATCGTCTTCTCCGCGGTTCGGGTCGATCAGCAGCCGCGAGAAGCCGCCGAGCACGGCTGGTATGCCGAGCCTCGCTGAAAGCTGTCGCGTCAGGCCTTCGATGCCGATGTCATAGGCGATGTGGCGGGCGAAGGCAGACTCCGGCAGGCCGAGCCTTTCATACCGGGCGGGAAGGCGGTTCATTGCGTGATCGGCGAGGATCACCATGCCTTTGTCATGTTTTCCGGGTAGAATTTCGAAGGATTGGAAGTCGTCCATGAAGGAATTGCCGTTGCTCATTGCCCAGTCGCGCCCAGTGATTGCATGAGCCCGCGACCGGTTCAAGCGCGACGGGCGGCGACAGCGGATATGAACCTTTGCGGACCGTTATGAAAGGGAATATAATCGATTAGCATTGCGTTGACTTTCGGATGGCGGCGGCGCAAGAAGGCACGGATATGAATAACCGTGGAGCTATTTGGGAGCCGTGTTGATTCAAGCCGCGCCAAGTTTCCTCACGCGGTCCGGACCGCTGGTCCGACTCGCCCTGTTTGCTCTTGCAGCCGCCATGCCCTTCTTCATCGCAGATGCCGCACGCGCCGATTTTCGCGTGTGCAACGGAACGCAAAATCTGGTTGGGGTAGCGATCGGATACAGAGCCAAAGACGGCTGGATCACGGAGGGCTGGTGGCAGGTGCCGGCAACGACTTGCGCCACGCTGATCGAGGGAGAATTGCAGTCGCGTTATTATTACCTCTACGCAGAGGACGCCGCCCGGGGAGGACGGTGGACGGGGGACGTGCAGATGTGCGTGGCGGAAAACGAATTCAAGATCTCGGGCGTGCAGGATTGTTATGCCCGGGGCTACCAGAAGATGGGATTCAAGGAATATGACACGGGCCGCCAGGGCAGCTGGATGGTTCAACTCTCCGACACCCCAGGGACGCAAGAAAGTCAGAATTGATGAAGCGCAATCGCAAAATTAAAATCCTCGCCACCCTCGGGCCCGCCTCCGCCGAGGAATCGATGATCGAGAAGCTGCACCAGGCCGGTGCCGATGTCTTCCGCATCAATATGAGCCATGCGAGCCACGACCTGATGCGAACGCTCATCCAGCGCATCCGCTCGGTCGAGGCGCGTTCAGGCCGGCCGATCGGCATTCTCGCCGACCTGCAGGGACCGAAGCTGCGCGTCGGTAAGTTTGTCGACAGCAAGGTCGATCTGAAACCCGGCCAGACCTTCACGCTCGACAACAATGAAGCGCTCGGCGATGCCACACGCGTCTACCTGCCGCATCCCGAGATCCTGGAATCGGTGCAGCCTGGCCACCGTCTGCTGATCGATGACGGCAAGCTCTGCCTGCGCGCCGACAAGTGCGACGGGAAGAGCATCGTCACGACGGTGATCTCCGGCACGCGCATTTCCGACCGCAAGGGTGTCAGCCTTCCCGACACGTTGCTCGGCGTCGGTGCGCTGACAGACAAGGACCGGTCCGATCTCGACGCCGTGCTCGCCACCGACGATGTCGACTGGGTGGCGCTTTCCTTCGTCCAGCGTCCAGACGACCTTGCCGAAGTGCGCAAGATCGCCCGCGGCCGCGTCGGCCTGATGTCGAAGATCGAAAAACCGCAGGCTCTCGAGCGCATCGAGGAGATCATCGAGCTTTCCGACGCTCTGATGGTCGCCCGCGGCGATCTCGGCGTCGAAATGCCGCTCGAATCGGTTCCAGGCATTCAGAAGCAGCTGATCCGTGCCTGCCGCCGTTCGGGCAAGCCGGTTGTCGTCGCCACGCAGATGCTGGAATCGATGATTTCAGCGCCGGTGCCGACACGCGCCGAAGTATCAGACGTCGCGACCGCCGTCTTCGAAGGCGCCGATGCCGTCATGCTCTCGGCCGAATCGGCCTCGGGCGACTATCCGGTCGAAGCCGTTTCGACCATGGCCTCGATTGCCACGGCCATTGAGCGCGAGCCGCATTATCCCGGCATCATCTATGCTCAGCGCGCCCAGCCGGAAGCAACCGGCGCCGATGCGATCTCGCTTGCCGCCCGTCAAATCGCCGAAACGCTGAAGCTGTCGGCGATCGTCTGCTACACCTCGTCGGGCACGACGGGTCTCCGCGCCTCGCGCGAGCGCCCGCAGGTGCCGATCCTGGCATTGTCGCCGATCATCAAGACGGCGCGCCGGCTTGCCATCGTCTGGGGCCTTCATTGCGTCGTCACCCATGACGCGACCGATCTCGACGACATGGTCAACCGCGCCTGCCGCATTGTCGCCGATGAAGGTTTCGGCAAGCCGGGCGACCGCATCATCATCTCGGCCGGCGTGCCGCTCGGCACGCCGGGCGCCACCAACATGCTGCGCATCGCCTATATCGGTTCGGACGGCCAGAGCGGCGTCTGATCCGATCGCATCTGTGATTAAGCCTGCTGCATAAAAGGGCGGCAGGCTTTTTTTTCGTTCATGTGACCAGGCATTGCCAAGGGATGCGGCGCATGCAAGTCTCGATCCTCGGGTTTGGAGGGATCATCATGGATATCGTCACTCTTTTGGCTTTCGCGGCCGTTTCCTTCGTCGGTATCGCCACACCAGGACCGACAGTGCTGCTGGCGTTGACAAATGGTTCTCGGCATGGGCTGCGCCGCGCGGTCGCCGGCATGGTTGGCGCGGTTCTTTCGGATTTCGTCCTGATCGGCGCCGTGGCTGTCGGACTCGGCACGCTGCTTGCGGCATCGGAATTCTGGTTCTCGATGCTGAAATGGGCGGGTGCCGTCTATCTCACCTTTCTCGGCATCATGCTCTTGCGCTCGAAGGGCACGATCGACGCGGCGCTGAAACCCGATGAGGCGGCCGCGAGATCGACCTTTTCGATCGGGCTCAAGAGTTTCATGGTCGCGGCGACGAACCCGAAGGGATATCTCTTCTTCTCCGCCTTTCTGCCGCAGTTCATCGAGCCCACCCAGCCGCAGACGGCGCAGTATTTGCTGCTCGCCCTTGTCTTCGCTGTGCTCGATTTCATGATCATGTTCGGTTACGCTTTCTTCGGCTCGCAGGCGGTCCGTTTCCTGAAAACGTCAGGCGCCTTATGGCTGGAACGCGCATGCGGCGGCGCGCTGCTCGCCCTTGCGGGATCGCTTGCCTTTTACCGTCGGGCCACCGCCTAAACTCATCGGGCCAAGGACATATGGCCGACGCGGTAGGTTTGTGCGTCATCTCCGATCTCGGGAGGCTCCCGCCACAAGCTGAAGCGTATGCGGGTCCATGTCGTCGGTTCGAAGCCGGAGACGGAGGCGAGTGCGCCTGCCGCCAGATCGGCTTCGGCCTCTGCGATTTCGGCCCGCCGGAGATCGGCAAGCGGTGCATGGGCTTCAGTCTGCAGAATATTGCGGGTTGCGAAGGCGGCAGCGGCGATATCGGGCGAGATTTGCGCCTCCCATACGATCCAGGTCTTCACCTGCGGCCAGCCGAAGGCACTGGTGAGCGCCTGGAAACCCGTGCCGCAGAGGAAGTCGCCTGCCCGTTCCGGCCTCCGCCAGAGGTAGAAGGGCGCATACAGGTTGTCGCGGCTGCCGAATTCGCCGATGCGGGCGCTGAGATAGGCTTTGAAGCCGAGATTGGGGAAGCCGTCGAGCAACGGCCCCTTGTCGCGGATGCGGCGGTCGATGATCGACATGTCGTAATCGGCCGGCAGGGTAAAGCTGTATTGCATAGCGATCATGGCCGTGCCTCCACTGGATCCAGCCATTCGACAAAGCTGCCATTTTCCGCCGGCTGGATGCTGATATAGGTGAACGGGCTGTCAGCGGCGGCGCCATGCCAGTGGCGTTCGCCGGGCGCAAACCAGACCGCATCGCCGGCACGCAATTCCTCAACCGAGCCGCCCTCGTTCTGTGCCAGGCCCTGTCCCGCAAGGACATAGAGCAACTGCCCCTTGGGATGGGTGTGCCAGCGGGTGATGGTGCCCGGATCGAGCGTGGCACGCATCGCGGTATTTTCGCCGTCGGTGCCTTCGAGCAGCATCTCAACCCAGAAGGGCGCGGTTGCCACGCCTTCGGGCGAGCGGGTCACCTTACCAGGTCGCCTGACGGTCATCGATTTCGGGTTCGAAGCGCTCATTGCCGGCCTCCGGCTATCTGCAGCCGCCAGTCCGGATCGGTCATTTGGGCGATTCCGTTGCCGAAGGACCAGTCCTCGGGCGCGCTGGTGCTGACGACGATCATCAGATCTTGCGGCCGAAGGCCCGGCGATTGGGTCAGCAGCTCGGCGACCCGCCGATACAGCGCTGCTTTCATCTCACCCGTTCGCGGCCGGCCGATCGTGACCGAGATATAGACGAAATCGTCCGAGCGAGGGCCGGCAAGATAGCTGCGGTCGAAGATCAGTTCATTCTCATCATGCTGATGGATGGCCTGGAAGCGGTCGTTTTCGGGCACGTCGAAGGTCTCGACCAGTGCGCGCTGGACGTTGTCGGCAAGCGCTGCGAGATATTCCTGTGACTTGCCTTTGCGAAGAGAAATGCGAACGAAGGGCATTGGGATCTCCATGGTTCGGGCCGTCCGGCGGCCTTGACAACAGCATCATCGCAGCACAGTATGATGCTGAAAATCAGAATTTTATGGATCAAATATCCCAAAATTTGGAACAATACGATGCGGCGGACGATCTTCGATCTCGATGTGCTGCGGACCTTTTCGACCGGCATGGAGCTCGGCAATTTCGCCAAGGCGGCGGAAAAGCTTGGGCGTTCGACGTCAGCGGTCAGCGCGCAGCTGAAGAAGCTGGAGGAACAGGCGGGCACCCCAATCTTCCGCAAGGCGGGCCGGGGGCTGGCGCTGACCGATGCCGGCGAAACAATGCTCGGTTACGCCAGACGGCTGCTGGAGCTCAACGATGAGGCGGCGGCGGCCGTGCACAGCGTCGAGCTGGAAGGCTGGGTGCGGCTCGGCCTTCAAGAGGATTTCGGCGAGACCCTGTTGCCCGAGGTGCTCGGCCGTTTCGCTCGCGCCCATCCAAAGGTACGCATCGAGGCTCGAGTGGTGCGCAATGCCGAACTGCTCGATCGGGTCACCTCAGGCAAGCTCGACCTGGCGTTGGCCTGGAGCGATGGGACGTTGACGGCACATTGTGAGGCGATCGGCGAGGTGCCGATGTGTTGGATCGGGCCTGCAGAAGGGCAGCCCGTCTGGCATGCTGCGAGTGGCGAGCCAATGCCGCTTGCCTCGCTGGAGGCGCCGTGCCTGTTGCGCAATGCGGCGACCCGGGCGCTTGACGAGGCTGACATTTCCTGGCGGCTCGCCTTTGTCAGCCCCAGTCTTGGCGGCCTCTGGGCCGCGACGGCGGCGGGCCTCGGTTTTACCATCCGTACCCCGGTCGGCCTGCCGGCAAAGGTCCGGACGCTTCAGCCGGAGGCCGTCGGCCTGCCTAGTTTGCCGAAGCTCGGGCTGGTCCTGCATCGGGCCGAGGCCGAACTACAACCGGCCGCGGCCCGGCTTGCCGAGCTCGTGCAACAGTCGGTGCGGGGCGCCCTGCCAGCGAGTAATGGCCTGATATCTCATTGACCCGTGCGAAGGGCGCTTCATGGCGCAGCCCGGCCTTGCACGTTCTGAGCCTCTTCGGCTCGAACAGGAGGACGGCGTCTATTCGCCGGTCGAGACCGCGATCCGCCGGCCGCTTCACCTGTCGTAGCGAGAAGGGGCACCGGTGGTCGCCGGCTGGGTACTCACATCTGCCGTTCCAGCTGGGCGTTGCGACGGATCGCCTGCGGCGGCTGACCGAAGGCGCGCAAAAAGGCGCGGCGCATGCGTTCGCGATCGGCAAAGCCAGTTTCGTCGGCAACCACGTCGATCGAATGGCGGCTTTGCTCCATCATCAGCCTGGCGGCTTCGAGCCTCAAGTTCTCGACGGCCTTGGCCGGCGATTGGCCCGTTTCCGCGCGGAAGGCGCGGCTGAACTGGCGGGGGCTGAGATGAGCGGCTTCCGCCAGTTCTTCCACCGAAAGCTGAGATTTCAAATTGCTGCGTGCAAAGTCCAGCGCCTTCTGAATGCGGTCCGATTTCGGTTCCAGCTCCAGTAGCGCGGAAAATTGCGACTGACCGCCGGCGCGGCGGTGATAGACGACGAGCATCCGCGCAATAGCGCGGGCGACTTCGATGCCGTGGTCCTTCTCAACCATCGCCAGCGCAAGGTCGATCCCGGCGGTCATGCCGGCGGATGTCCAGACCGAACCGTCGATGATGAAGATGCGATCCTCTTCCACCCTGATCTTCGGATAACGCGCCTTCATCTCGCGGGCGAGGCACCAATGCGTCGTCGCGCGGCGACCGTCGAGAATACCGGCTTCGGCGAGGAAGAAGGCGCCGGTGCAGATCGAAGCGACGCGGCGGGAGGCACCTAGTGCGGCGCGAATGAAGGCGCTTTCGCCAGGCTTCGGCAAGATGAGGTCAGGTGCGCCGACGACGACCAGCGTGTCGAAGACCGGATCGCCGAAAGGCTCGGTCTCGACCGACATGCCGAGCGAGGTGCGCAATGTTCCGCCCGCTTCGGAGATGTAGGTGATGTCATAAGCCTTCCGGCCGAGTTCGAGATTGGTGAACTCGAAGACTGAGACAGCGGCCAGGCTCATGATCTGAAAGCCGGGATAGAGCAGGAAAGCGACGTGCTGAATGGCTGAACCTCCTGTGTCTTAAAAGGTGGTGTATATGACATTCAGGACTTTGGCAATTCGACGTATCGTTCTCTTCAAGCGCGGGGCAAGGGCCAGCGCAACAAAGGAGATGGAGCATGTCACAGGAACATAAGGGTACGGCGCTCGTTACCGGCGCATCCTCGGGCATCGGCGCGATTTATGCGCATCGGCTGGCGCAGCAGGGTTACGATCTGATCATCGTCGCCCGCAATGGGGAGCGGCTGAAGGCGCTGGCAAGCCGGCTAACGACGGAGACCGGCAGGACTGTGGAGATCCTCGTCGCCGATCTGGGAAGCAAGGTGGACTTAGCGCGCGTCGAGGGCGTGCTGAAGCAAGACCGGAGCATCACCCTTCTCGTCAACAATGCCGGCTTTGGGGGAACAGCGCCGCTGCTTTCTGCCGATGTAGACAAAATGCAGGAAATGATCGAACTCAATGTGACAGCGCTGATGCGGCTAACGTATGCCGCCGTTCCCGGTTTCGTCTCGCGCGGCGGCGGCACGATCATTAACATCGCTTCGATCGTCGCAATCGCGCCGGAACTGTTGAACGGCGTCTATGGCGGCACGAAAGCCTTCGTGCTTGCCTTCAGCCAATCGCTGAAACATGAGCTGGCGGAGAAGAACGTCCGTATCCAGGTCGTGCTGCCCGGCGCCACCGCGACCGAATTCTGGGGCATCGCCGGCACGCCCGTCGAGCACCTGCCCAATGAGATCGTGATGTCGGCGGAAGATATGGTCGATGCCTCGCTCGCGGGCCTCAAGCAAGAGGAGTTCGCAACCATTCCCGCGCTTGAGGACGCCGGCCTGCTGGCCGCCTACGAACAGGCGCGCCAGGCATTGATGCCGAACCTTTCGCGTACCGCGCCGGCCCAACGTTACACGGCGGCTTGATCAAGCCGCCGGTCTGTCTCAGCCGAAGCGTTCCAACGCCATAGCGATGATATTGGCATCGACATTGCCGCCGGAGGTGACGGCAACGACGGTATCGCTTTCCAGCGCCTCGCCGTGGAAGAGGGCAGCAGCCAGCGCCACGGCACCGCCCGGCTCGACGACAATCTTCAATCTGACGAAGGCCAGCACCATGGCGCGCAGCGCCTCGTCGTCGGTGACGACGATGCCGGCGCCGGCGAGGCGCTTCAAGATCGGGAAGGTGATCTTGCCCGGCTCCGGTGTGATGATCGCATCGCAGATCGAACCCGACATGGAGGCGTTGCGTTCGATCCTGCCGGAGGCGAGCGAGCGGGTGGTATCGTCGAAGTCCCTGGGCTCGCAGGGACGGACGCGAAAGCCGGGGGCGCTGGCTTCGAGGGCGAGCGCGATGCCTGACGTCAGTCCGCCGCCGCCGCAGGGAACGAGCACCTCGGCTTCCGTTATACCTTCTTCTGCCGCCTGTTCGGAGATTTCGAGACCAGTCGTGCCCTGACCGGCGATGACAAGCGGTTCGTCGAAAGGTTTGATCAGCGTCAGGCCGCGCTCGGCGGAGAGCCGGGCGCCGATTTCGTCGCGATCCTCGTTGGCGCGGTCGTAGAGTACGACTTCGGCGCCAAAGGCGCGGGTATTGGCGATCTTCAGCTTCGGCGCATCGCTCGGCATGATGATGACCGCGGGCACGCCGTGCAGCTTGGCGGCAAGCGCGACACCCTGCGCATGATTGCCCGAGGAGAAGGCAATGACGCCGCGCGCGCGTACCGCCGGGTCGAGCCCGGAGACGGCAGACCAGCCGCCGCGAAACTTGAAGGAACCCGAATGCTGCAGACATTCCGCCTTCACGAACAGGCGCCGGCCGGCGATCTCGTCCAGGAAGGGGGAGGAGAGAAGCGGCGTGCGGCGCGCGCGACCGCGCAGTCGAGCGCGGGCGGCAACAATCATTTCAATGCTGACCATTCGAGAATCGTCCTGCTTGCGGCGTCGCTCATGCATAGGACGGGGCAAACGGTTTGTGAACGGTGACTTTGTCACCGTGACATGAATGACCATTGCGCCTATGCTTGGTGGCTTGCCGACCGTCAATAGCCGCCCGCCGAGCCTTCTGTCGCGCGGGCGTCCATGGCGCCGTTGTAACGAGCGCCGCCGCCCTTTTCGATTGCGGCAAGGCTTTTGCCGCCGACGAGGATGCCAGCGGCCTGGCCCCAGAGCGGCGCGCCGTTGCCGCCGTCGAAGCTATAGCCCATTGCCGCAAGCGTCTTTTCCGTATCCGGCGAGAGCGCATAGGGCTCGAGATAGACCTTGTCGGGCTGCCATTGGTGATGAAACCGCGGTGCGTTGACCGCCTGGCTGATATCCATGCCGAAATCGACGACATTCAAAATCGCCTCCAGCGTGATTGTTATGATGCGCGAACCGCCGGGGCTGCCGATCACCATGAAGGGCTTGCCGTCGCGGGTGACGATCGTCGGGCTCATCGAGGAGAGCGGCGTCTTCTTCGGAGCGATGGCGTTGGCTTCGCCCTGAACGAGGCCATAAAGGTTCGGCACACCCGGCTTGGAGGTGAAATCGTCCATCTCGTTGTTGAGCAGAATACCGGTGCCGGGTGCCACGACCGCTGCGCCGAAGGAGCCGTTCAGTGTATAGGTGACGGCAACCGCATTGCCCTCGTCGTCAATGATCGAATAGTGGGTCGTCTCGTTGCTTTCCTTGCCGCCGAGCGGTTCCAGGTTGGCCGAAGTCCCGGCCTTGTAGGGATCGATCTTTGCTGCGATCTCCTTGGCGTAGCTCTTGTCGAGCAGCTTTTCGACCGGATTGTCGACGAAATCGGGATCGCCGAGGGCCGCGTTGCGGTCGACATAGGCGTAGCGCATCGCCTCGACCATCACATGCACGGTTTCAGCCGAGGCGTAGCCGAGATAGGAGAGCGGATAACCTTCGAGGACGTTGAGGATCTCGCATATGATCACGCCGCCGGAAGACGGTGGCGGCGAGGAGATGATGTCATAGCCGCGGTAATTGCACTCGATCGGCTTCAGCTCGCGCACGGCATATTGCTCGAAGTCCCCCTTGGCGAGGATGCCGCCCTTGGCCTGGCTCGCTTTTACGATCGCCTCGGCGGGGGCAGCCTTATAGAAGGCGTCCGGTCCTTTTTCCGAAATGGCCGCCAGGACTGCAGCGAGATCCGGCTGCGCAAGCTTTTCGCCGGAGCCATAGGGCTTGCCGTCCGGTTTCAGGAAAATCTTCGCCGCCGTCTCGTCCTTGGCAAGACGCTTGGCGCTGCCGGCAAGGATCGCCGCGTCACCCTGTTCCAGCGTGTAGCCCTCCTTGGCGAAGCGGAGCGCCGGCCCGATAAGATCCTGGCGTGAGCGGGTGCCGTATTTCTCGCGAGCCGTCTCGAAACCCATGACGGAGCCCGGAACGCCGACGGCGAGATAGCCATCAAGGCTGGCCCGCGGCACGATATCGCCCTTAGTATCGAGATACATTGTCTTTGTCGCGGCGAGCGGCGCGCGCTCGCGGAAATCGAGGAAAGCCTTGGTGCCGTCTTTCAGGCGGATGGTCATGAAGCCGCCGCCGCCGAGATTGCCGGCCGAGGGATAGACGACCGCCAGTGCATAACCCACGGCGACCGCTGCATCGACGGCGTTGCCGCCGCTCTTCAGCACCTCGACGCCGACATCGGTCGCCAGATGCTGGGCGGTGACGACCATCCCGTGTTCGGCCTCGACCGGTGCGGGCGAGGCCGCGAAGGCCGTCGTCATAGTGAGCGACAATGCCGATATGACGGAGATCGTCCCGATATGCAGGCGGCCCATGATTTCCCCTCCTATGGACAACAACGGAAAGACATATGGGGCTGCTGCGGCCCGCGGCAATGCGAGGGGCAGGCTTTATCCCGGATCCTGATCCAGCAGTTTGGCGAGTTTGCTGTTGGTATCGTTGTCATCGAGCGGCGTGTAGACGATGAGCTTCATCTCGGGCCGGTTCGTCAGCGCCAGGCCGGTGTGTTCGAAGGACATGCGGCCCATGACCGGATGATCGATGCGCTTGATGCCGGATAGCGCGCTGATCACCTCGTGGCGCTGCCACCAACTGCGGAACTCGTCACTTGCCTGCATGAGCAGTGCAATCAGCCGCTCGAAATCCGGATCACCGGCATAACGAGCGCTGTCGGCCCGGAACATCGCGAGGGAGACGCGGGCAACCGATTCCCAATCAACGAGCAGCCGGCGATGTGCAGGGTCGACGAAGAGACGATGCATGATGTTGCGCTCGTCGCGCTCAAGCGTGTCATAGCCACCGAAGAGCACATCGGTGGCGCGGTTCCAGGCGAGCACATCCCATCGGCGGCCGAGCACATAGGCCGGTTGATGGGTCAGATTGGCGAGCACGCGCTGCAGCGGCTCGTCGACGTGTTCGGGTGTTGTCGACATCGCCTGTACCGCCTGGCGATTATTGAGGGTGAAGAGGTGCCGGCGCTCGGCGTCATCGAGGCGGAGGGCATCGGCAAGGGCGTTTAGCACCTGTGGGGAGGGGCGGACGTTGCGGGCCTGCTCCAGCCATGTGTACCAGGTGGTGCCGACGCCTGCGAGCATGGCGAGTTCCTCGCGCCTCAGGCCTGGAGTGCGTCGGCGGATGCCTTCCGGTAAGCCGACGTCAGATGGCGCCAGCCGCTCGCGGCGTGAACGCAGGAAGGCCGCGAATTCGCGGCGGCGGGCTTCGAAGACGTCGGTTTTCTGATCCATGGGTCCGATCATATCAGTATCGATACCAGGATAAAATTGGAACTGTTTGCCGTTTTCATTGGGCGCATGGTGCCAAAGTCGCAGGTGATCCCCGCCTGCGGATCAATGAGTTCAAGGAGCATCATCATGACTTTGCAGCATGTGGTCATCATCGGCGGTTCATCCGGCATCGGCCTTGCCACAGCAAACTTACTTTTGAAACAGGGATACGCGGTCACCATCGCAGGCCGCGACGGCGAAAAACTCGCGGCCGCACAAGCTTCGCTAGTCGGCGATCTGCGCACCGTCGTACTCGATGCGACGGAGTCTTCAAGCCTAGCAAGAGTTTTTGCCGGCATTGGCGCCTTCGGCCATCTCGTGCTGGCGATGGGCAGCGGCCATGGCGCAGGTCCCTTCGCAACGCTCGATATGGCGGATCTGCTCGCCGGATTTCAGACCAAACTCATTCCGCATGCGGCTGCGGCACAGGCGGCACTACCCTTCCTGCAACCGGGCGGCAGCATCACCTTCGTCTCTGCGGTCAGCGCCCAAGCGGCGATGCCCGGCACGGCAGGGCTTGCCGCCATCAATGCCGGAATTGAGGCGATGGTACCGGTACTAGCCGTCGAGCTGAAGCCGCTGCGCGTCAACGGAGTCTCACCCGGGGTCGTCGATACGCCCTGGTGGCATTTCCTGCCATTCGAGCAGCGCAGCAGCGTCTTCGCGGATTTCGCCGGCCGCACGCCGGTCGGCCGTGTCGGCAGGCCGGAGGATATCGCGCAGGCGATCGCATTCCTGATCGAAAGCGGCTTCATGAGCGGTCATGTCGTCACCTGCGACGGCGGTGTGCGGCTCGGCGCCTGAGGGAGGTTGCGAGCGCCCCGCCGAACATCTTGCCAGCGGGACGTTCGAGTCCCGAGATGTCGCGCACCATGCCGGGCGCCTGATCAGAGACCACGGAGTTTCCGCCGCTCGGTCGCGTGATGGGGCGGCGAGCCTCTCTTCGGCTCTGCGGGCGGCCGACTGGAGGTCGCGCGGCTCGCCGGCGATCTTTTCCATGGCGGCTATGGCGACGTCGGTGGCGAGATAATCCGGCTTATGACCGACGCCGCGGACCGTGACGAGTTCGGAGCCTGCTATATCGCGGGCAAGGCCACGCGAATGCAGGTGTTCCCAGACGATCTCGTCGCGGTCGCCTGTGATGATGACGGTCGGCGCGGTGATCTGCGAATAGAGCGGCGACTGCTCCTTCACATAGGCGAGCAGTCTTTTGAAATCGGCCGCATTGTTGTGGAAGGTGCGCGGCCGCAGCACGAGCGACGGGCCGGTTTTTTCGATGTAGTCGGCAGGGCGTGGATTGGGACGGAAGACATTCAGCGTGCCGCGCTCCAGCCGGCTCAGTCCAAGCGGAACGACGACGGCGTGGTTGAAGAGCCAACCGATGACCGGCACGGTCGCCACATGATAATACCAGTCGATGCCGCCGGGCCACGGATGGGTGGCCGGCGCGAGGAAGAGCAGGCCGGCGGTCTTATCCGGGTGGCGCAGGCCGAAGGCGGCGGTGATCGCGCCGCCGAAGGAATGGCCGACGATGATCGCCTTCTCGATGCCGCGCTTTTCCATCAGTCGGGCGATTGCATCGGCCTGGCCCGAGGGTAGGGCGTTCTCAGGGCCGCCGCGCTCCGAATAGCCGTGACCGGGACGATCGACGAACAGCATTTCCGCCCGGCCTTCGAGCAGTGCGCGAAAAGCGACGATCTGATCGAGCAGATTGCCGCTGGCGCCGTGAATGAAGACGAGCGCCGGAAGGTCCGCATTTTCGGGACGCTCGACATGGACGGCGTTCATGCGGTAGCCGCCGACATCCGTTAACTCGCCTATATTCGGATAGGTCTGTTCGAATTGCCGCGCCTTGTAAGAGGAGTAGCCGATGGCGGCGGCGAGCGGGGCGAGAAAAGCGGAAACTTCGGCAAGCATGATCTTAACGGCGACGATCGATGGATTTTGCGGGGGACGATCGTGTCAAACTCCCTCGACAGTTCTAAAATTGCGCGCTCTGGGCGCAGGTCAAGCTCGGCGAGCCTGCTTCAGGTTCGATTGCCGGCCAGTTTTTCCGCAAGCATGTTGACCTGCTCCTGCGCGGTGCGATCGGCGGGATAGATATCGAGGAACCGTTCCCAGGCCTTCAGGGTCAATTGATCATTGCCGGAATTGTTGAGGATCGCGGCCATGCCGGAGAGCGCGCCGAAATGGCGCGGCTCGATATCCAGCACATGCTCGATGTCGGACATCGACTTGCGGTAATTGCCCATGACGAAATTCAGCGTGGCGCGGCGATTCCAGCTCTCGGCGTAATCGGGCTTGAGGGCAATCGCCTCGTCGAGGAAATCGAGAGCGGCGGGATTGCGTTTTTCCTCGATCGCCTTGTCGGCCCAGTGCATCAGCAGGTTCACGGTCGCACTGCCGGAATCATTCCACTCCAGACGAATTTCATTGGCGATGCTGCTGGCCTTATCAGGATCACGCTCGCGCTTCAGCTGACTGAAGAGCTGATCAAGACGCTGCTTCGGCGAACTAGTGGCATCCCTCCGCTCGACGATGACGTTCTTTTCCGCCGCGGCGACCGGAAACGGGGAGGTGGAGAGGATGAAGGCGAGCGGCAGCACCGCTGACGTCAAAGCAAAAAAGCGCATGGCGGACATATTAGTCCGCCAGCGCCGAAGATCAAACAAATTAGCCGTGATCACCGCAGCGACCCTCGGATGTCCGTTGCCGCACTCTGAGCGGCGCACGATCCGGATTCGCGCAATCAGCCCTGACGAGCCTTGTAGCGCGGGTTCAGCTTGTTGATGATGTAAATGCGGCCCTTGCGACGAACCAGACGGTTGTCACGGTGGCGTGCCTTGAGCGACTTGAGCGAATTCTTGATCTTCATTTTTCTGATCCGCGATCTCTATGGGGGAATTCACATTCGCCCGTAACTTTAACAATCAAAAGCGCGCCGTCGGGGCGCGCTCTTTAGGTGGGGGTGCAGATACCTCGTCACCTCCAGCGTGTCAACCACGTGACGGTGTTTTTCCCAAGCCGCACGGCCGTTTTCTCATCCCGAAACCGGCAATTTCGGCGCCAATGTCGTGACATGACCCATCTTGCGGCCGGGGCGCCACTCGCTCTTGCCATAGAGGTGAACCAGCGTGTCGGGACGCTGCAGCCAGTCGCGGACGGCAAGGATATCGTCACCGACCAAATTCTGCATGACGCAGTCGGAGTGCCGCTCGCCATTGCCGAGCGGCAGGCCGGCGACAGCGCGGATATGCTGCTCGAACTGGCTGACGACGCAGGCGGCTTCCGTCCAATGACCGGAATTGTGGACGCGCGGCGCCATCTCGTTGGCGACCAAGCCGCCATCGGCGAGCACGAAGAATTCGATGCCGATCACGCCGACATAGTTCAACGCGGCGAGAATCTTTTCGGCCGATTGACGAGCGGTCTCCGCAGTCGTCGCCGAGATTGCGGCCGGAACGGTCGAGGTGTGGAGGATGCCGTTGCGGTGGACATTCTCGGCGGGATCGAAGCAGACGACCGTCCCATCCGCGGCACGCGCGGCGATGATCGAGACCTCTCGCTCGAAGGCGACGAAGCTTTCGAGGATGAGCGGCACGGCCCCGAGCGCGGCATAGGCGCCGTCAGGATTGTCGGCGGGCGAGCGGAAAACCTTCTGCCCCTTGCCGTCATAACCGAGACGGCGGGTCTTCAGCACGCCTTGGCCGCCGAAATCTTTCAGTGCGGTTTCGAGATCGGCCTGGCTGTCGACTGCATGAAAGCGAGCGGTTGATATGCCGCAGCCGTTGAGGAAGCGTTTTTCGACGAGCCGATCCTGGGCGGCCTCGAGCGCCTTGGCAGGCGGATAGACGGCGATGCTTGCCGAGAGCGCTTCGGCGGCTGCGACGGGCACATTCTCGAATTCGTAGGTGACGACGTCGCAGGCGTCTGCCAGTTCGGCCAGCGCCGCGGGATCGTCATAGGCGGCGACGATGTGCCGGTTCGCCAGTTGGGCGGCGGGGCAGTCGAGCTGCGGCTCGAGGATGACAGTGCGGAAATTCAATCTGGCGGCGGCGATGGCCAGCATGCGGCCGAGCTGGCCGCCGCCGACAATGCCGATCGTTCCTATGGTCATTGGTCGTCCATTGGATATTCGGCGACGGCAGCACTCTGGCGCTCGCGCCATTCGTCGAGCCTGTCGGCAATCTCTTCGTCGGAAAGGGCCAGCACGGCAGCGGCGAGAAGAGCGGCGTTGACCGCACCCGCCTTGCCGATGGCTAGGGTCCCAACCGGAATGCCGGCCGGCATCTGCACGATGGAAAGAAGGCTGTCCTGGCCGGACATGGTCTTCGACTGAACCGGGACGCCGAAGACCGGCAGCGGCGTCATCGATGCGGTCATGCCCGGCAGATGCGCCGCACCGCCGGCGCCCGCGATGATGACCTTGAAACCTTCCGCACGTGCGCCCTTGGCGAAATTCATCATTCGCTCGGGCGTACGGTGCGCTGAGATGATGCGCGCATCATAAGCGATTTCCAGCGCTTCCAGCGTGTCGGCCGCGTTCTTCATGGTCTCCCAATCGGATTGGCTGCCCATGATGATGGCGACGAGTGGTCTATCTGTCATCCTGCGACCGTTCCTTTCAGGCAATGATATCGGGAACGATCTGGTCTTCCAGCTTGGAGAGCTTGTCCTTGATGACGAGCTTCTTCTTCTTCATGCGCTGGATTCGCAGAGCGTCGCATCCGGTCTCGATCATGGCGTTGATCGCAGCGTCGAAATCCTCGTGCTCCTGGCGCAGACGCGCCACCATGAGCCTGATTTCCGCCTGTTCCTGATCGGCCATATGCATTCCCCGTTATCGTCCTCGGACCTTGTCCGATCTGCCGATGATTTCCGCAAGCTCCTATCACCAAATACGGGTAACGGCTAGTTAGTCTTGATCATGAATTTGCCATCTCTTCTTCATCTTTTGGCCTTCGACAAGCCGTCAAAAATATGTCACAGTCCGCCCCGTTGACACCTTGATCCCCGACGATGATGGTCGGGGAGGGTAAGAGGAAGGAAGGGTCAAATGACAGTTGAAGCTCATCTTGAATCACTCCAGAAAAAGCACGTAGCACTCGAGGAGGAGTTGCACGCGCTCAGAACAGCTCCCTCTATCTCCGATACCGAAATTGCCGAATGCAAGCGCCGCAAGCTGCGCATCAAGGACGAGATTCAGCGTCTCAAGTCATCCGTCCATTAATCCTCCCAGGAGATCGCCGGTCGATCATCTTGCGTTAGAAGAGGTAAATCCATCCATTCCGCCTAAAATCAGCAAGATCCGGTGATCTCATACCAGATTTGCGCCAGTCCGATGCTTGAGGCATTGCGGCTGGCGCTTTCACGAGGGCATATTCGAGTAGTTTCATGTGATCGCAGCGTGTCCCACGGCGGGGTCGGCATCAGGCCCAGAACTGATCCAGCCATAAATTGAGCTTGTCGAAGCCTCGGTTGTTGACCGTGTAAATGCGCTTCGTGCCTTCCGAGGTCACCGAGACCAGATTGCTGTCGAGCAGCGCCTTTAGGTGTTGCGAGACCGCCGGGCGGCTGATCGGCAGCCCTTCGGCGAGCTCGTTGACCGTCCTTGGAGCGCGACGCAATTCCTCCAGCAGAAACCGCCGGTTCGGATCAGCAATCGCAGAGAAAGGGTCCGTGTTCGACATGCTGGAAAAGCTACGTCAAACCGGCCCTTCCGGCAAGGAAATTGTGCATTGCAGCGTAGCGTGGCCCTTGTCAGCCGCTAAGGCCCTCGCGTGCGATCAGAAAGGCGGCGATCAGGGCCATGGCATACATGAAAGGATAGAAGATCTCCGGCTTCATGCGCCGCACGCACCAGGCGCCGGCAAGGGTAGCGAGTGGCGCGAAGGGCAGCAGCGTCGCCGAAGTCGCAAGATTCTGCGTGTCGAGCTGGCCGAGCGCGAAATAGGGGACCAGCTTGATGGCGTTGAGGATCGCGAAGAAACGCACGCTGGTGCCGGTATATTCGCGTGGCTGAAGTTTGAGCGGCAAAGCATAGATCTGGAAGGGGGCGCCGCCTGCATGGGCGACGAAGCTGCCGTAGCCGGAGAAGGCGCCCCAGAGGCCGGCGGCCACCGGCCGCTGGCCGCGCGGCGGAACCACCTTGCCGGCACCCGGGCCGAAATTGTTCCAGAAATAACGCAGGCAGAAGAGGATGGTCACCGCGCCGATGACGATGCGAAGGACGTTGCCGGGAACGAGCGCCGAGGTCGCCCAGCCGAGGGCAATGCCGAAAATTGCGCCCGGCAGCATGATCCTCAGCGTCGCCCAATCGCCATGCCTGCGCCAGATGACGAGCGAGATCATGTCCATGAAGACCAGGATCGGCAGCAGGATCGCCGCGGCTTCGAGCGGCGAGACGACCAGGGCGAGAAATGGCAGGCCGATCAGCGACAAAGCGTCGCCCATGCCGCCTTTTGCTAGGCCGACAAGCAGAACCGCGGGCACGGCGGCGTAGTAGAATGACAAGTCTTGCGGCATGCTTTCGACGTCCTCCTCTTGCAAGCCTCCTCTAACGGAACTACTCACACAAAACGAGTGCGGATCCGTCCTTTCGAGAAGGAATTCGCAGGAAACGGAAAGACCTCATGACCGAAGCCGAAAACCGCTGCCGCCTGGTGCTCATCGTCCCCGATATCGCCAACGCCGATGAACAGGCAAAGATCGTCGCCGATGCGCTGAAGGGCGGCGATGTCGCCTCCGTCATCGTGCCGCAATACGGGCTCGACGACGGCGCCTTCCAGAAACATGCCGAAAAGCTGGTGCCGGTGATCCAGGATGCGGGGGCCGCCGCGCTGATTGCAGGCGACAGCCGCGTGGCGGGACGGGCGAAGGCGGATGGCCTGCATATTACCGACAACCCCCAGGCACTGTCGGAGGCGATCGACAAACACGCTCCGAAGCTGATCGTCGGCGGCGGCAATGCCAGCGACCGGCACAATGCGCTGGAGATCGGCGAAGTCAGGCCGGATTATATCTTCTTCGGCAAGCTCGACGGGGATATCAAGCCGGAGGCGCATCCCAAGAACCTTGCGCTCGGCGAATGGTGGGCCTCAATGATCGAAATCCCCTGCATCGTCATGGGCGGCACCGATCCGGCGTCGGCTCTTGCCGTCGCTGAGACCGGAGCAGAGTTCGTGGCGCTGCGGCTGGCGGTATTCGGGGAGCCCGGCCGAGCGCCGTCCATCGTTGCCGAGATCAATGCTCTGCTCGACGAAAAAGCGCCACGGTTTGAGGATTGAAATCCCGCTCATGCCGATCCTGCCCGCCCGCCCTTTGAAATATCTGCTTGCCAGCATGGTCGCCCTCACTGCGGGCGGGTCTGATATCGCCGTGGCGCAGGCACCGGACAGCGTCATCAGCCAGCCAGGCACCGCGCCGGCGTCAAGCTTTCGCACCGACCGGCTCCCCAACGGGGATGTGAAGCCCTCGGATGGCGTCGGCGTTTTCGACCGCATGGGCGCGAAGTTGCCCGACCTTCCGCCGGAGAAGGACTACAAAGGGCCGATTGACGAGGCGTACGGCGCCTTTCAGCGCGGTTACTATCTGACCGCGATGGACAAGGCGCTGCCGCGCGCCCAACTCGGCGATCCGGCGGCGCAGACGCTGATTGGCGAAATCCTCTCGCAGGGTCTCGGCGTCAAGAAGGACGTGAAGAACGCCGCCTTCTGGTATGGCAAGGCGGCCGAAGGCGGCGATCCTGCGGCGATGTTCAAATATGCCCTGATGCTGATGGAAGGCCAGGGTGTGCCGCGCGACAAGGCCAAAGCCGACGACTATATGCGCAAGGCCGCCGAAGCCGGCAATCCTTCAGCCGAATTCAACTGGGCGCAGATCCTCGTCGCCGACAATCCCGGCGAAAAGGGGCTGAAGCTCGCGCTGCCGTTCTACGAGAAATCAGCCGAGCAGGGCATTGCCGATTCGCAATATGCCGTGGCGCAGATCTATGGAACGCTGAAGGACCTGCCGCAGGAAAAGAAGCAGCTCGCCCGCGAGTGGATGGCGCGCGCAGCGCGAGCCGGCTTCGACACGGCCCAGCTCGATCTCGGCATCTGGCTCGTCAACGGCGTCGGTGGCCCGAAGGATTACGTCAAGGGTTTCGAATGGCTGAAACTTGCCGCCAATGGCGGCAATGTCGTTGCGCAGAACAAGCTCGCCCATCTCTACATCAACGCCATCGGCACGCCGCCGAACCCGATCGAGGCGGCGAAATGGTATGTGCTGTCGCGACGTGCGGGGCTTGCCGATCCGGCGCTGGAGGATTTTTATCTCGGCATCGAGGACGATCAGCAGAAGGCGGCTATAGATGCCGCCAACAAATTCCGGCGGCGATAGCCGCCGCGGTTTTATGCTCTAGAAAAGCGCGTCGGCGAAAAGATCCTCGTCGTTTTCGGCTTTAGCGGTCTCGGCAAGCGCTGAAATACTCTCCTCGCTTGCCGGGATGATGTCGCGATGAATGTTGCGCTCCTGGACCATCGTATAGAGCTTGAAAATCTTGCGGTCGAGCGGTGCGATGACCTCCGCGAGATCGGAGATATCGGCGACATCGGGGCCGGCGACACCTTCGAGCGCATCGGCGCAGCGGGCAAGGACATCGCCGAGTTCGTGCTGGAAGTCGAGCTTGCCGATCAGCAGGCCGATCTTGGCGGCGACCTCGCGGCCGTTCTCGGCGAGCACCTTCAGCTCGTTTTCCATGACATTGGCCGCGGAACGGATGTTGCCAACGGCCGAGGTCAGGCTCTCGCCCAGTCCGCCGGCGGTGGCCGTGGTGGGAGCCACGCGCCCGGCGGCGGCTTCGAGCGCCGGCAGGCCGTTGACGATGGCGTCGGCGGATTCATCGAGTTTGCCGGCGAAGATGCGCAGCTCGGCGGTGACGACGTTGATCGATTTGCCTTCCTCGCCAAGCCGGCTGCAGCGCAGATTGGTGTTCAAGGCCATGTAATGGATGTCGGTCCTGACGACGCGAATGTTGACGATGGCTTCGGAAAGCTTGGCGGCCGTGCCGATTGTCGTATGGCTTACCTGGTCAGCCTGCCGGCTTGCCGTGTCGACCTGCTTGACGATCTCGTGGGCGGCAGAAACGCTGGATTCCAGTGAGCGCATGAAATTGCCGCCGGCTTCGCCGCTTTCGGTGCCCATTTGATCGCGCAGCTTGAGGATTTCCCGCATGTCGTGGTCGAAACTCGCAATCGTCTTGACGACGTTCTCCGAATCCCGCTGGAAATTGACGCACATGTCGCTCATCTGCGCCGCTGTCAGATGGTGAACGACATTCTGGAGACGCTGGCGCGCACCGGCGTCGAGCCCGGCGCCATCTTCGCCGGCGAGGAAATCTTCAAGCAGCGAAAAGGTTGCCTGTACATGTTCGATACGCTGACGTGTGATATCGCCGATTTGCAGGGCTGATAGAGTCGAGCTGACCTTGCTCTGGACGCCGCGTGCGATCGCGCCGACCTCGCGGGCGAGGATGCCGAGATTTTTCCGGTGTTCGGCGATCTTGGCGGCATCGTCGCGCAGGGCTCCGGCGACGGCCGGAACGGTATCGGCGTAGCTCCTGGAGACGTTAGCCCCGAAGGAGGCGGCGAGTTTGACCTCTTTTTCGAGGCTGTCGAGATGGGCGGCGAAGCGATTCACCTCATCGGTGCCCGAATAGATACGTTCCAAAATCTCCTGCGCAAAGCCGGCGAATTCGGCAAGGCCGGCGCCGGTGATCTTTACAGTCACGGCAAAGGTTCTGAGATAACGCATCGTCTCCTGCATATCGGCGACGTGCTTGCGCAGTTCCCTGCCGGTTTGCGCCAGCGAGATGAGCGCCTGCTGGCGATTTTCTTCGGTGACCGGCAATGCAGTCAGGCTTTCCACCGTGGCGCGGAGATCGGCGCTGGTATCGCTCGCCTCCTTGTCATCGAGTGCCTTTGCGACACTTTCGAGCGAATTCAGCAGGCGGTTGAGGACATCCATCACCGACAGCAGCACCGACCCGCCCTCGAGAAAACGCTCCTCGACTTGGCTGCGGGCGGATTCCAGGATCCGACTGATCTCCCGCCCCGATGTGTAGGCTGCAGCGTTGGATGTTACCAGAGCGTGTGCCACATTTATACCTTTTCTTAAAAGCAGGCCATTTTGACTCTATTTCTACGGGCAGGATGGAAATGTCCGGTAAACGCGCCAGACTCGCCTGCGTTGTGATTAATGAAAGGTGTGAGACAAGGCTTTCGGTGCGACGCATGCCAAGTGAGATCATTTAAGGTTTTGTTCTCATTCTATTATTTCTAAGCTTAGAGAGAAGGATACAACTTATTCTCGATAAGAATTAGGAGTCGCGGAATGCGCTTCGCGTCGGTTTTCTACAACCTCTGTTTACGCTGCATTAACGCTGTCGTGAGAGTCCTCTTAGGGTCGAAAGTATTTCTCGGGCCCAGGAGGCTGCATTGGATACTCAGAGTCAATATTGTGAATCTATAACTTTGCCAGATGTGCTAAACATTCGGCACGCGGCTGAATTACACACCAAGATCAATGACGCATTTCGTAGTAAAGATACCATCCTCTTTAGCATTCCTGCTGATGCTGAAGCTGATCTGAGTTTCATCCAACTTATGGAAGCGGCCCGCCGTCAAGCAAAAGCCGCCGGAAAGACGCTCAACCTTTCTTCTCCCGCCAGTGGCTCCGTGTTGAACGTACTTGAGCGTTCCGGTTTCATCGAATCCTTCGATCATGAAGACTTAAAGTTTTGGTTGCATAAAGAGGTGACATTATGAGTGCCAACATCCTGACGGTAGACGATTCCGCCAGCATCCGCCTGACCACAAAGGTCACGCTGACCAATGCCGGCTACAGCGTCACCGAAGCGGTCAACGGGGCGGAAGGCCTCATTGCGGCCAAGGGCAGCAGCTTCGATCTGATCGTGACGGATCTCAACATGCCTGTCATGGACGGGCTGACGATGATCGAGGAACTGCGCAAGCTGCCGGCGCAGGCCGGTGTTCCGATTATCTTTCTAACGACGGAATCTGACGCCGACCTCAAGGCACGTGCCAAGGCTGCCGGCGCGACCGGCTGGCTGACCAAGCCGTTCGATCCGGAAAATCTCGTTAAGATCGTGAAGAAGGTTCTCGGAAGATGAGTACGCTCGACCCCGTCGCCGTATTCCGCACGGAGGCTGCCGAATGCCTCGAAGCGATCGAGACCGGCCTTCTCGACCTCACGCACCAACTCGACAATAGGGATCTCGTCGACGCGGTATTCCGCGGGCTTCACACGCTCAAGGGATCGGGCGCGATGTTCGGTTTCGAGGCGCTGGCCGCCTTCACCCATCATTGCGAAACGGCCTTCGACCGCGTTCGAAAGGGCGAAGTCGCGGCCACCAGCGAACTCGTCGCCGCCGTTCTCGCCGCCCAGGACCATATGCGTGCCCTCGTCGATCAGCCCGACGCCGATCATGGCGACACCGGGCACAAGCTTCTGGCACAGCTGCAGGCCGCCGTCGGCGCAAAGGCTGCGGCGCCAGCGACCGTCGCAGCGCCCGTGCGGGAGGCGTCGACGAAAAAGACAAGGAACAGCTGGCGCATCCGCTTCAGCCTGCCGGCCAATTCGATGGCCAACGGCACCAATCCGCTCGGCCTGCTGGACGAACTGCGCGATCTCGGCGAATGCACCGTGCGCGCCGACACTTCGGCCATTCCGCCCCTCGATGGGCTCACGCCGACGGAACTCTATATTTCCTGGGATGTGACGCTGATGAGCGAGCAGGACCGTTCAGCGATCGACGACGTCTTCATCTTCGTGCTCGACGACATGGAACTCAGCGTCGAGGAGATCGACGGCACGGTAGCGGCAACGGCCGCTCCGGCTGAAACAATGCCGGTGCCTGCCGCTGCCGCCTCAGCACCACCACCGCCTGTCCCGGCGGCCGCCGTGCCGGAATTTCGTCCCGTCGAAGCGGTTCCCGTCAAGCGTGAGGCACCCGCCGCCAGCCAGGCGAAGGCTGCCGAGAACGTGCGCGTTCCGGCAGAGCGCCTGGACGAACTGATGGACCGCGTCGGTGAGCTCGTGATCGCGCAATCGCGCCTCAGCCAGCTCGCGAGCGCCAGCACCGATATCGCACTGCGCTCCGTCTCGGAAGAAATCGAACGTCTGTCCGGCGAATTGCGCGACACGATGATGGTGCTGCGCATGGTGCCGGTTGCGACTCTCTTTTCCCGTTTTCGCCGCCTCGTCCACGATCTTGCCCGCGAGACCGGCAAGGTGATCGAGTTGGTGACGGAAGGCGAGAGCACCGAGGTCGATAAAACGGTGATCGAACGGCTGGCCGATCCGCTGGTGCACCTGGTGCGCAACTCGATCGATCACGGCCTCGAAGTGCCCGCCGACCGCCTTGCCGCCGGCAAGGCCAAGGCCGGCACGGTAACACTTTCGGCCCGTCAGGCCGGTGGCGAGGTGATTATCTCGATCAAGGACGACGGCCGCGGCATCAACCGTGAACGGGTCCGCGCCAAGGCGGAATCCTCCGGCCTCATCCATCCGGGCCAGCCGCTTTCTGACCCCGAGCTCTTGCAACTGATCTTTGCTCCCGGGTTTTCGACGGCGGCGGCGATCACCAATCTGTCCGGCCGCGGCGTCGGCATGGACGTGGTCAAGAAGACGGTCGAAGAGCTTCGCGGCGCGATCGATATCGTCAGTGTGCCCGGACAGGGTTCGGAAGTGTCACTGCGCATTCCGCTGACGCTTGCCATTATCGACGGTCTGTTGGTGCGTGTCGGTACCGGCCGTTACGTCATCCCGCTTTCGGCCGTCGAGGAATGCCTCGAGCTGTCGCTCGAGGAGGATCTGCGCTCGCGCGGCCGCAGCTTCATCTCGCTACGCGACAGCTTGGTGCCGTTCCTGCGCCTGCGGGATCTTTTCCGCACCGGCACGAAGCCCGACGTGCACCAGAAGGTCGTCGTCATCTCGACCGGCACTGAGCGCGTGGGCCTCGTCGTCGACCAGATCATCGGCGACCATCAGACTGTCATCAAGTCGATGTCGAAACTGCACAACGACGTGGCGACCTTTTCCGGCGCCACCATTCTAGGCGACGGCAGCGTCGCCCTCATTCTCGACGTCGGGCACCTGGTTGCCGCGGGTCAGCAACAGGAGGCGCAATTGCGGGTGGCAGGATGAGTGCAGCAGCAACAGCCGAACGTTTCGACAATCATTGGAGCTATGCCGAGGAAGTCGAGGTCCTGACCTTCGATCTCAACGGCGAGACTTTTGCGCTGGAGGCGGTCATCGTCCAGGAAATCCTGGATCTGCTTCCGGAGACGGCGGTGCCGGGCAGCCAGCCCTTCGTCGCCAGCGTCATCAACTTCCGCGGCAAGGTCATTCCGCTCGCCGACCTGCGTCTCGCTTTCGGGATGGAGGCGACGGAGGCGACGATCGACAGCCGCTTCATCGTCATTGAGATCGATCTGCAGGGCGAGCCGACGCTCGTCGGCCTCAGAACCGATAAGGTGAACGAGGTGACGACGCTCGCAAAGACCGCGGGCGAGGCGCCACCGAGCGTCGGCATGCGCTGGCGGGCCGACTACATCAACTGCCTGGTGAAGAGGGGTGGAGAGTTCATCATTCTCCCCAATCTGCAGGCGATTTTTTCATCGCGACATGACGCAGTTGGGGCCGTCAGTTGACGGCACGTAATCCAAGAGGGGTTGGGACGATGAGACTGACAATCAAGACGAAACTGGTGACGGCGTTCACCTTTATTATTCTCATGTTATTGGGCACTGCCGCTTATGGCATTTTCAGCCTTGGATCACTGAACGATACCATCGGCAATCTTCTTGCCGGCCCGGCAGCCCGCCTCGACCTTGCGCAGCAGATCAACATCGCGCAACTCGAAGCCATCCGCCAACAGAAGAACCTGCTCACCGCCCGTACTTCCGAAGAAAGTGCCCGTGCGACCGACAAGGGCAACGCGGCTCGTAAGGATTTCAGCGATGCCTTCAACCAGGTTCTGGCGCTTGCCACGGAAGAAGGCAAGGCGCGTTGGGCGCGTATTGCCGAGCTTTCCAAGGCCTTCAACGCAGCCGACGACCAGATCCGCGACTATCTGAAGGCCGGCAATGCGGACGGTGCCAACACTATCTCCATCACGACGGCGCGTGCCGCCGCCAACGATATTGACTCGACACTCGCGGAAATTCTTGCGCTTGAGAAGCAGCGCATGAAGACCGCCGACGCCGATGCCGACGCGCAGTATGCGACCACACGCATGACGATGATTGCCGTCGCTGCCTTTGCACTGCTGGTTGCCGCGATCACGGCCTTCTGGATCGCCAGCACGATCAGCAAAGGCCTCGGCCGCGCCAACACCGTGGTTCGCGAAGTGTCCGAAGGCGACCTGACGAAAATGGCCGATATCACCAGCCATGACGAAATCGGCGAGCTTCTGGGCAATGTCAACATCATGATCGAACGCCTGCGGGGCGTCGTCGCCGATGCGCTGTCGGCCGCGGAGAACGTCTCGTCCGGCAGCCAGCAGCTTTCGGCGAGCTCCGAACAGGTGTCGCAGGGCGCCACGGAGCAGGCCGCGTCCGCCGAGGAGGCCTCCGCTTCGATGGAGCAGATGGCCGCCAACATCAAGCAGAATGCCGACAACGCCGCCCAGACCGAAAAGATCGCCCGCCAGTCGGCCAGGGACGCCGAAGCCAGCGGCGAAGCGGTAACGCGCGCTGTCGACGCCATGCGCACGATCGCCCAGAAGATCGGTATCGTGCAGGAGATCGCTCGTCAGACCGATCTGCTGGCCCTCAATGCCGCAGTCGAAGCCGCACGCGCCGGCGAACACGGTAAAGGTTTTGCCGTGGTCGCCTCGGAAGTGCGCAAGCTTGCCGAACGCAGCCAGTCGGCGGCGGCCGAAATCAGCTCGATGTCCGGCGATACCGTCAAGGCCGCCGCTGATGCCGGTGAGATGCTAGGCCGCCTGGTGCCCGACATCCGCAAGACGGCGGAACTCGTTTCCGAGATCAGCGCCGCCTGCCGTGAGCAGGATATCGGTGCGTCGCAGATCAACGAAGCGATCCAGCAGCTCGACAAGGTAACGCAGCAGAACGCCGGCGCCTCCGAACAGATGTCGGCAACCTCCGAAGAGCTCGCTTCGCAGGCGGAAGAACTGCAGACGTCGATCGCCTTCTTCAAGGTCGATACGACCGGCAGCACGCGGCTCGGCGCCCAGAAGATGCCGGCGAGCGGCTCAGCCAAGGTGATCAAGGCCCCGGCGCGCAAGCCTGCGTCGCAGGCCCAAAGCCAGCGCCGCGGTCAGACGGTTTCGGCTCAGCAGCAGCGTCTCAAGGGCTTTGCTCTCGATATGTCGATGGGCGGTCCGGACGCCAGTGACGACGATTTTCGGGAAAGCGCGTAGGCGCTTCCCGGGGACGCGCATAGCGTTCCGCCGGCGAGGCAGCTGAGCGCCTCCGCCCTCATCGGAAATCTCGGGCCGCTCCGGTGGCCCGAGGCGGAATATCCCCAACGCGTGTAGGCGTTGGCGCTGCGACGATAGATGTCCGGCTGCCGGGAAGTGAATGCAGTCGCTTTCCCTCTTTCAGACACGTCACTCTGAAGTTCGGCGTTCCCGGATCGGAACGTCTCTCTATTCAATCGTTTTGGCGCATAAAATGGGGTATCACATGCGTTTCACTATCAAACTGAAATTAGGTCTCGCTTTCGGGATCATGACGCTGCTGCTGATCGGCATTGCGGTTTATGGAAGCTTCAGCCTCGGCACATTGAACGAGGCGAGCAGCAACATGATCAACGGCCCAATGCGCCGGCTGGAACTGGCGCTGAACGCCAACATCGCCGAAGTTAACGCCATTCGGGCTCAGAAGAACGCTCTGCTTTCCACCGATCCGGACGCGGCCGCCGGTTTCTACAAAGAGGCTGATCAGAATCTGCAGGCCATGTTCGACGCTGTCGACGCCGGCTTGGCCATCGCCTCTTCGGAAGGGAAGCCGCATTGGGAGAAGCTGCGGAGCGTTGGCGGGAAATTCCGCGAGAAGTCCGCCGAGCTGCAGCAACTCGATGTCAGGGGTGACAAGGCAGGCGCCCTGGCGCTTTCACTTGGCGATCTCCGGGCGATGACCGGCGACATGGTCGGTGCGATCGCAGCCCTCACCGAGATCCAGCGTAAAGGCATGCAAGCGACCGATCAGTCGAACAGCGATCTTTACAATTCCACCAAGCTCATCCTCACCACAGCATCCGGGCTCGCCGTGCTTGTGGCGCTCGGCGCCGCATTGTGGATCACGCTCGGCATCAACAATGGTCTGAGAAAGATCACGAGCGTCGCAAACGCCGTGGCAATCGGCGATCTCAATCAGAAAGTCGACGTCAGGACCAATGACGAGATCAAGGACCTCATCGAGACGGTCAACACCATGACCGCCAATCTGCGCGCGACCGCCGCCCTTGCCGACCAGATCGCCACGGGCGATCTGACCACCGATGCCAAGCCTCTCTCGGACAAGGACTCGCTCGGGATTGCGATGCAGAGCATGATCGCCAATCTGAGGACCACGGCGGGGATTGCCAACCAGATCGCCAATGGCGATCTCACCGTGTCTCCGAAGCCACTTTCCGACAAGGATGCGCTGGGCCTTGCGCTGGAGCAGATGGTCGAGCGGTTGCGCGGTGTGGTCGCGGACGCGATTTCGGCCGCCGAGAACGTCTCCTCTGGCAGCCAGCAGCTCTCATCGAGTTCCGAGCAGGTGTCGCAGGGCGCTACCGAGCAGGCGGCTTCGGCCGAAGAAGCTTCCGCCTCGATGGAGGAGATGGCTTCCAACATCAAGCAGAATGCCGACAATGCCGCCCAGACCGAGAAAATCGCGCGGCAGTCGGCCAAGGACGCGGAAGCCAGCGGCGAAGCCGTCGCCCGAGCGGTTGATGCCATGCGCACGATCGCCCAGAAGATCGGCATCGTGCAGGAGATCGCCCGTCAGACCGACCTCTTGGCTCTCAACGCTGCCGTCGAAGCCGCACGCGCCGGCGAGCATGGTAAAGGTTTTGCCGTAGTGGCCTCGGAAGTGCGCAAGCTTGCCGAACGCAGCCAGTCGGCCGCTGCCGAAATCAGCGCCATGTCAGGCGACACAGTGACAGCCGCCCAGGAAGCCGGCGAAATGCTGGGGCGCCTGGTGCCTGATATCCGCAAGACGGCGGAACTCGTTTCCGAGATCAGTGCCGCCTGCCGTGAGCAGGATATCGGTGCAGCCCAGATCAATGAGGCGATCCAGCAGCTCGACAAGGTGACGCAGCAGAACGCCGGCGCCTCCGAACAGATGTCGGCAACGTCCGAAGAGCTCGCTTCGCAGGCGGAAGAACTGCAGACCTCGATCGCCTTCTTCAAGGTCGATATAGCGGGTGGGCGCCGCGATCGCACACAGGGCGCCAAGATGACGGTTCGTAGCCCGGCCCCTGCCGCTCGCAGGCCGGCGGCCAAGAAGCCGGCCGCCGACAGCGTTGCAGGCCAGCAGGCCCGCGTGAAGGGCTTTGCCCTCGACCTGTCGATGGGCGGCCCTGACGCCGGCGACGACGATTTCAGGGAGAGCGCATGACGCTTCCCAGAGAATAGGCGGCTTTCCCTTGCAACTATCGTGGGCCAGCCAGCACGGCCCGCGACGCAATTCCGGCGCCCCGGGGGCGTCGCCACGGAAGTCCGCCAATTCTTCTTACCTGTCTTCGCCTGCCGGACTTTCTTTGCTGCATGACGCCGCGCGCCCGGTCCACATCATTGCTTCGCTCTCAGAGAGGAATATTGAGATGCGTATTACGATCAAACTCAAACTCGCAGCCGCATTTGGTGTCGTCATACTATTGCTGGTGGGTAGCGCGATTTATGGCATCATCAGTCTCAGTTCGCTGAACGACGCTGTCGGCAGCCTTATCTCCGGTCCTGCAAAAAGCCTCGAACTGGCTCTGGAGGCCAAGACGGCCGAGCTCAATGCGGTTCGCTGGCAGAAGAATGCCCTTCTGGAAATGAATCCCGAAACAGCGGTCAAGAACTATCAGAACTCGGCAAAGAGCGCGGATGATATGCTCGCCTTCGCTACAAGCGGTCAACAGCTCGCAACCACCGAGGGCAAACCTAACTGGGATAGGCTGATCGAGCTGGCCAAGCGCTTCAGCGAAGGTTCCGCCAGAGTTGCCGCAAGCCAAGAAAGCGGTGACAGGGCAGGGGCCGCAGCGCTTTCGTCAGGAGAGGTTCGCGCTGTCGTCGTGGAACTGGAAGAGGTGTTCGAGGCGCTTGTTTCGCTGCAGCAAAAGGCCATGATACAGGCTGATAACGAGACTGAAGTCCTCTATGGCTCTACCAAGAACATGCTTATCGTCATTGCGGTTGGCGCGTCAGTTATCGCTTTCGCGGCTGCATTGTGGATAGGCCTCGGCGTCAACAGCGGCCTGCGCAAGATCATGGACGTTGCCAATGCCGTCGCCATCGGCGACCTAAACCAGAAGGTGGAGATCAAGAGTAATGACGAGATCAGGGATCTCGTGAATACAATCAATGTCATGACCGATAATCTTCGAGCCACCGCCGACATCGCTACTCAAATCGCCGGCGGCGACCTGAGGGTCTCGCCGAAGCCGCTGTCGGAGAAGGATACACTGGGCATAGCGCTGGAACAGATGGTCGAACGGCTGCGCGGCGTCGTCGCCGATGCGATCTCGGCCGCCGAGAACGTCTCGGCCGGCAGCCAGGAACTTTCGGCAAGCTCCGAACAGGTGTCACAGGGTGCCAGCGAACAGGCAGCCTCCGCCGAAGAGGCTTCCGCCTCAATGGAGGAGATGGCCGCCAATATCAAGCAGAATGCCGACAATGCTGCCCAGACAGAAAAGATCGCTCGCCAGTCGGCCAAGGATGCGGAAATGAGCGGCGAAGCCGTTTCGCGCGCGGTGCAGGCGATGCGGACCATCGCCGACAAGATCAGCATCGTCCAGGAAATCGCCCGCCAGACCGACCTGCTGGCGCTGAACGCCGCCGTCGAAGCGGCGCGCGCCGGCGAACATGGCAAGGGCTTTGCGGTCGTCGCCTCCGAGGTGCGCAAGCTTGCTGAGCGCAGCCAGTCGGCGGCGGCCGAAATCAGCTCTATGTCGGGCGATACCGTTAAGGCTGCCCAGGAAGCCGGCGACATGCTCGGCCGCCTGGTGCCCGACATTCGTAAGACGGCCGAACTCGTGGCCGAGATCAGCGCCGCCTGCCGCGAGCAGGACGTCGGTGCGGCCCAGATCAATGAAGCGATCCAGCAGCTCGACAAGGTGACGCAGCAGAATGCCGGTGCCTCCGAGCAGATGTCTGCGACCTCCGAAGAACTTGCCTCCCAGGCCGAGGAACTGCAGGCCTCGATTGCCTTCTTCAACGTCGATGCGGCCGGCAACCGCCAGTCCCGCACGCCGGCCGCCAGAATGACGGTCCGCAGTCCGGCTCAGGGCTCCGCCCGCAAGCCTGCCGCCAAGAAACCGGCCAACAGCGTTGCCGGTCAACAGGCGCGGGTGAAAGGTTTCGCTCTCGATCTCTCCATGGGCGGCCCCGATGATGGGGACGCTGAATTCAAGGAAAGCGCATGATCATGGCTACCACATCTCTGGAAGCGCAATTCGTGACCTTCAGCCTCGGCGACGAGATTTTCGCCGTGCCGGTTGAGGTCGTACGTGAAATCCTCGACTATGCGGAAGCCTTCAAGATTCCGAACGGTCCCGACTATCTGCTCGGCCTGCGCAACGTGCGCGGGCAAGGCGTGCCGACCATCGATCTTCGCTTGAAGCTTGGCATGACCAAGACCGTGCCGACGCCGCACACGCGGGTGCTGGTGCTCGACGTGCCGATGGAAAGCCGGCTCCTGACTCTGGGCCTCGTCGCCGACCGCGTCTTCGAGGTCACTCCGTTCCGGCGCGACCAGATCGAGGCGGCGCCCGACATCGGCGTGCGCTGGCATTCGGATTATATCGCCGGCGTCGTTCGCCGTGAAAACGGCTTCGTTGTCATCATCGATCTTGCACGACTCCTGTCGCGCGAGGACGCCTCGGCACTGCAATCGGCAGCCTGACGCCGCATCAAATCGGAGTTCTGCGTTCTATGAGTATCGCAGCTGTGGAAACCCAATTGCCGGGCGACCGGATCAGCAAGCGCAATTTCGACAAGCTTGCCCAGTTCATCTACGACTATAGCGGCATCAAGATGCCGCCGACCAAGCTGACGATGCTCGAGGGGCGGCTGAGGCGCCGCCTTCGCGCGACCAACCATTCGACCTTCGACGATTATTGCGATTTTCTGTTCAATCACGATGGGCTTGCACAGGAAACCGTCTACCTCATCGACGTGGTGACGACCAACAAGACCGACTTCTTCCGGGAAGCCAAGCATTTTGAATATATGCAGACCGTGGCGCTGCCGGCGATCGCCAATAGCGGTGTGCGCACCATCCGCACCTGGAGCTCGGCCTGCTCGACGGGAGCCGAACCCTATACGATCGCAATGGTGCTGGCGGAATTCGCGGAAGGCCGCAGGGATGTTTCCTATAGCGTGCTTGCCACCGATCTTTCCACCGACGTGCTGCAGACGGCGCGTCAGGGCATCTATCCGGAAGACCTGATTGCGCCCGTGCCGCGCGACCTGCAGCGCAAATATGTGCTGGTCGCCAAGCAGTCTGGCCGCAAGGAGGTGCGCATAAGCCCGAAGCTGCGCAGCAGAGTGGGGTTTGCACGGATGAACCTGATGGACGACAAGTATCCGGTTGGCGACTTGATGAACGTCATCTTCTGCCGCAACGTGCTGATCTACTTCGACAAGCAGACCCAGGCGGGCGTGCTCAGCCGCCTCTGCGATTGCCTGGCGAAGGGCGGCTATCTGTTCATCGGTCATTCCGAATCGATCACCGGCTTCGACCTGCCGCTGAAGCAGGTCTCGAATACGGTGTTTCAGCGTATCTAGAGGCATTCATGCGCAAGAAAATCCGGGTTCTCATCATCGACGATTCCGCCAGCGTCCGGCAGACGCTGGCTCATGTGCTGGAGCAGGATCCTGATATCGAGATCATGGCAGTGGCGTCCGATCCTTTCGTGGCGGCGCGGAGGCTGCAGGAGGAGATTCCCGACGTCATCACGCTCGACGTGGAGATGCCGCGCATGGACGGCATCACCTTCCTGCGCAAACTGATGTCGCAGCGGCCGATCCCGGTCGTGATGTGTTCGTCGCTGACGGAAGCGGGCTCGGAAACGCTGATCCAGGCGCTGGAGGCGGGCGCCGTCGACGTCATTCTGAAATCGAAGATCGGCGCCGCCGACGGTCTTGCTGATGATGCGATGCGCATTCGCGAAGTCGTCAAGAGCGCCTCGCACGCGCGACTTTCCATCGCGCGCCGTGCCGCCGGAACCATTCGTTCCGCTTCCGCCGAGGGACCGGCCAGGAAGCTGACGGCCGATGCCATGCTGCCGCCGCCAACGGGCCGCGCCATGGCGAAGACGACGGAGATGGTCGTCTGCGTCGGCGCCTCCACCGGCGGAACCGAAGCGTTGCGCGAATTCCTGGAGGAGCTGCCGGCCAATGCGCCCGGCATGGTGATCGTCCAGCATATGCCGGAGAAATTCACAGCCGCCTTCGCCAAGCGCCTGAACGGGCTCTGCGAGATCGAGGTCAAGGAGGCCGTCGATGGCGATCCGGTGCTGCGCGGCCATGTGCTGATCGCGCCCGGTGACAAGCACACGCTGCTCGAACGCCAGGGTGCGCGCTATTATGTGAGCGTGAAGACCGGGCCGCTGGTCTCCCGCCACCGGCCTTCCGTCGACGTGCTCTTCCGTTCGGCGGCGCGCTCGGCTGGCTCGAACGCCATGGGGATCATCATGACGGGTATGGGCGACGACGGTGCGCGCGGCATGCTGGAGATGCATGAAGCCGGCGCCTATACCGTGGCGCAGGACGAGGCGAGTTCGGTTGTCTTCGGCATGCCGAAGGAGGCGATTGCAAAAGGCGGCGTCGACCGCATTCTGCCGCTCGATCAGATCGCCCGCGAAGTCCTGATAACGCAGCAGAAGTTCTGAGGCCGGTTCTGGATCCGATGGCAAATAAGGCCATGCTTTTCCGGCCTGCGGGCAGCCATGCGTGCCTCCCCTTGAAATTTCCGCGATTTTGTGGTCTTGAGGCCGCCAATCTTTGCTAGCGCTGCCTGTCATACATGTTCAGGGACATTTCCCGCCCCTGGCAGCGCGCGTCCCGTATCAGTCCCAAGGAAATGCGCCGATGGCCCGTTCAGCTCTTCTCAATGTCATGGTTCAGGCTGCTCTCAAGGCAGGAAAATCGCTGGGGCGTGATTTCGGCGAAGTGCAGAACCTGCAGGTTTCGGTGAAGGGACCGGGCGATTTCGTTTCCGCCGCCGACCGCAAGGCCGAGAAGATCGTCAGGGAAGAGCTGATGAAGGCGCGTCCGACCTATGGCTTCCTCGGCGAGGAAAGCGAAGAGATCAAGGGCACCGACGGCGCGCATCGCTGGATCGTCGACCCGCTCGACGGCACGACGAACTTCCTGCATGGCATCCCGGCCTTCGCTGTCTCGATTGCGCTCGAGCGCAATGGCGAGATCGTTGCCGCCGTCGTCTTCAATCCGGCGACCGACGAACTTTATACTGCCGAGCGCGGCGGCGGCGCTTTCCTCAACGACCGGCGCCTGCGCGTCGCTGCGCGCCGCGTGCTGTCGGATTGCGTCATCGGTTGCGGTGTGCCCGCGCTCGGCAAGCGCAATCACGGCAAGTTCCTGGTCGAACTGCGCCACGTGATGGGCGAAGTGGCCGGCATCCGCCGCCTGGGCGCACCGACCCTCGATCTCGCCCATGTCGCCGCCGGACGTTTCGACGGCTTCTGGGAGGCGGAGCTTGCGCCCTGGGACATGGCAGCCGGTATCCTGCTCATCCGCGAAGCCGGCGGCTTCGCCACCGACTGGGATGGCGGAACGGCCATTCTGGAGGGCGGCGCGATCGTCGCCGGCAACGAACATGTCCATAAGGCGCTGATCGAGGTCATCAAGCGGCCGATTCCCGCCAAGTGAGCGCATAAAAATCCGGCTGTTGTAAAGTCACGGTTTTCGCCACGGCATACTTCAATTCGGCACAATGTTGCTCTAGTCTCCGCCAGCAATGAGTTCGGAGGCTGCTGGACCTATGGAAAATGTGAATGTGGCGGAGATCGGCTCCACCGAAAAGACGGCCGGCGGTTATACCTACAGGCTCTCGAGCCCCATGCCCTTCCTTTGGACGATGCTGCTTTTCCTCGTCATTGTCGGGTTCATTGCCGCGATCCTCTTTCGGCAGACGCAAACCGCCTTCATGCACAATCCGGGCCTCAACGGCCTGATCCTCGGCGTTCTCGCAGTCGGAATCGTCCTTGTTTTCAATCACGTGCTGGCGCTTCGCCCCGAAGTGCGCTGGTTCAACTCCTTCCGCGCTGCCGGCAGCGCGGATAAGGTCAACCGTAACCCGCGGCTGCTTGCGCCGATGCGGGCGCTGATCGGCAGCCGCAAGAGCTCGCTGGCGCTGTCGACGACGGCGCTGCGTTCGATTTTGGATTCGATCGCCACCCGCCTCGACGAATCGCGTGACGTTTCGCGCTACCTGATCGGCCTCCTGGTATTCCTCGGCCTGCTCGGCACGTTCTGGGGTCTCATCGGCACAATCGGCTCGATCAGCGCCGTCATCCAGTCGCTCGATCCCGGCTCGAACGGCACGGGAGACGTGCTCTCGGCGCTGAAGGAGGGACTTTCCATGCCGCTTTCCGGCATGGGGCAGGCCTTCTCGTCGTCGCTGCTCGGCCTCTCCGGTTCGCTCATTCTCGGCTTCCTCGACCTGCAGGCCGGGCGCGCGCAGAATCGCTTCTATACGGAGTTGGAAAACTGGCTCTCCTCGGTCACCGATGTCGGCTCCGATCTTGCGCCGGCGCTCGACGCCGTTGCCGGGTCTTCCTCGGACGACATGCGCGCACTTTCCGAGTATCTGCGCAAGGTCTCCGAAGAAGGCGGTGTCGGCAACCAGCGCTCTGTCGCTGCCATGGCAAGCCTTGCCGAAGGCATTCAGGGTCTGGTCAAGAATATGCGCAACGAGCAGCAGATGCTGCGTGACTGGATCGAGGCGCAGCAGGACGAGGCGAAAGCCATGCGCCGGACGCTCGACCGGCTGGCCGAGCGCATCGGCCTGCAGGAGCGGGGCGGCGAGCGGTCCGAGCGGCTGCGCGAGCGCACGAGCCATGCAGAAAAGAGCGAGGGCAAGTAAGCCATGGCACTTGCCCGCAACCGCCGCCGCGAACGCACGGTGGATTACTGGCCGGGCTTCGTCGATGCGTTGTCGACGCTGCTCATTTCGATCATGTTCCTGCTGACCGTCTTCGTCGTCGGGCAGTTCATCCTAAGCCGCGAAATCACCGGGCGCGACGAGGTGCTCAATCGGCTCAATAGCCAAATCAACGAGCTGACGCAGCTTCTGGCGCTCGAAAAGGGTAGCAATCAGGATCTCCAGGATTCTGTCGCCAACCTGCAGGCTTCGCTCGCGACTGCCGAAGGGGAACGCTCACGGCTTCAGGCGCTGCTGAACGCCGGCTCGGGCGGCCAGGATGCGGCTCAGAAGCGGATCGGCGCCATGACGCAGGAGCTCGACGAGCAGAAGCAGGTGAGCGAACGGGCGCTGAGCCAGGTCGAACTCTTGAACCAGCAGATCGCCGCACTCCGCAGCCAGATCGCCGCGGTCGAAGCGGCGCTGCAGGCATCCGAGGAGAAGGACCGGGTCTCGCAGACCAAGATCGCCGATCTCGGCAGTCGCCTCAACGTGGCGCTGGCGGCGCGCGTGCAGGAACTGAATCGCTACCGCTCCGACTTCTTCGGTCGCCTGCGTGAAATCCTTTCGGATCGCGAGAACATTCGTATCGTCGGCGATCGGTTTGTCTTCCAGTCCGAAGTGCTGTTTCCCTCGGGCAGCGCCGATCTCAACCCTGAAGGGCAGGGGGAGATGGCGAAGCTTGCCGCGGCGTTGCTCGACCTCGCCAAAGAAATTCCGCCGGAGATCAACTGGGTTTTGCGCGTTGACGGCCATACCGACAATGTGCCGCTTGCGGGAACGGGCCGCTATCGCGACAATTGGGAGCTTTCCTCGGCACGCGCGATTTCGGTCGTCAAATTCCTGATCGGCCAGGGTGTGCCGGCGGACCGGCTCGTTGCCGCGGGCTTCGGCGAATTTCAGCCGATCGCACCCGGCGATGCCCCGGACGCCCGTTCCACGAACCGCCGCATCGAGCTGAAGCTCACCGAGAAATGATCAGCCTGATGTCGTCCGCCGCGCTTCGGCGAGCCGATCGACGAGAAAGGTTCGGACAGAGGGGCTGTCGCTGAGGCCAATCGCCGTCATGTAGGCATCGGCCGCGGCCGCATCGTCGCCCGTTCGTGCCAGAAGAAAGGCACGTACGGCCCAGTAGGGCTGATAGGCAGCGATCGCGCGCGGATCGATCCTGTCGAGCAGGGTCAGGCCTTCGGCGGGGCTTAAAGCCCGGCCGATCACCGCCGCTTGGGCGACGCGCGCGCCGAGTGTCGGCTTCATCGTCAGCAACGCGGCATAGAGCGTCGTCAGCGCCTGCCAGTCGGTCACTCCCGAAAGGCGGCGCGCCGCATGCACCGATTGAATCGCCGCCTGGCACTGATAGGGGCCGAAACGGTTGAAGCTTCCGGCCTTGCGCAGCAGCGCGTCCGCCTCCGCGATCATGGTGGCGTCCCAGCCGGCCGGATCCTGCTCGTCCAGCGGCACATAACGCCCGTTGCCGTCGCGCCGGGCGCTACGGCGGGCTTCGCAGTGAAGCATCAGCGAGAGAAGGCCGATCGCTTCCGGCTCATCCGGAAGTACCGTCAGAAGCGCCCGGCCGAGCCAGATCGCTTCGCCGGCAAGCGAATGGTGCGCTTCCTCGCCATCGAGACCATCCCATCCGAGGCCGTAGGCGGCGTAGACCGCCGAAAGCACGGCGGCAAGCCGCCCAGGCAGCGCGGGCCGAGGTGGTATGGTGAAGGGAATGCCGGCATCACGGATCTTCACCTTGGCCCGCACCAGCCGCTGGCTCATCGCTTCCGCTGAAACGACGAAGGCCCGGGCGATGGTTCTGGCTTCGATGCCGAGAATCGCTTGCAGCATCAGCGCCGTATGCACGGAGCTGTCGATGGCAGGATGGGTGCAGGCGAAGAGTAGCTTCAGCCGTTCATCGGGAAAGACGGAATTGCCGGCCTCGTTCATTCGTGCCTCCGCTTCCTCGAGGGCGAGTGATATCGTCGTTTGTGCGTTGGCCTCGACGGTGCGGTGCCGGGCCGCCTGCATCAAATTGCGGCGGGCGGCCACCAGCAGCCAGGCTTCCGGATTGGCGGGAATGCCGCACTCCGCCCAGACGTGCAGGGCCGAAGCCAGCGCTTCCGACAATGCGTCTTCTGCCGCCGGCACGTCGCGCGAGCGGGCGGCGAGAAAGGCGATCAGCCTGCCATAGGACTGTCGCGCCACTTGTTCGGCGGCGCGTCCGGCATCGGGCGGCATTGCCGCCTCACATCTGCAGGCGCGGGCGCACCTCGACCGAACCCTTGTCGGAGATAGGAATACGGGTAGCCCATTCGAGCGCGGTGTCGATGTCCGGGACCTCGATCAGATAGAAGCCGCCGAGCTGCTCCTTGCCTTCCGGATAGGGACCGTCCTGAACATCGTGATCCTCGCCCTTGCGGCGTATGACCGTGCCGGTCTCGGGGGCTGTCAGCCCCGCGCCGCCGGTCATGATCCCGGCCTGGACAAGCGCCTGGGTGTAAGCAACCCAGCCGTCGCGATAGGCCGGATCGCTACGGCGGGCGAAATCCTCCGGCGCTTCGCGAATGATGAGGGCATATTGCATGGAAAACTCCTGATATCGTTGTTGGCGTTGATCCAGACCGCCGGCGAAAGCCGTCGAGCTTGGTGGAGCGGCTAGCCGTTCCGAGACAATGAGGCGCGATCGCCGGTCGTTTCGACATGGCTTTGAAAAAATATTTGAAAAAGAAAAATCGCGCCGGGAATCACAAACAGGCGAGCCGGTCTCTAAGACACCAGCGCCGCTCGAGGGCGCAAAAAAGCAGGGCGGCATTGATGCCGCCCGTGCCATGCCGCTCAGCCTTCGGCCTTCGTCTGGTCGACGATCTCGGCGCCGGAGGTATTCTTCTTGATGGACTCGATGGCATTCAGGGCGGACGCCTTCGCCTTGTAGCCCTCGGAGCTGAACATGGTTTCCCCGTTCGATGCCTTGAAGCGGAAACGGAATTCGCCTGATTTATCCTTGTAGACTTCGAATTTATACATGGATGTCTCCCGAAACGCTGAATTGCACCATCAGCGTCGAGGAGGCTAGATCAAAATGCCGAGCTTTTCCACTGCCTTAATGAGGATTGAGTTCAACCTGGTGCTAATCAGCGCTGCGGAAGATACCGGGCAAATGTCCTCGCATCATTCCATCTGGATGTTTGCGCCCTTGACGACCGGCCCCCATTTGGCGAGCTCAGCCTTCACGTGGGCGGAAAGTTCCTCGGGCGTCGAGCCGACGATGGTGGCGCTGAATTCCTTCATGCGTGCGGCAACGGCCGGGTCTTTGAGCGCCTTGTTCGCCGAGGCGTTGAGGCGCGTCACCACCTCGCCCGGCGTGTTGGCTGGGGCAAAAAGCGCGTTCCAGGTATAGGTCTCGTAGCCCGGTATGCCCGACTCGGCGATCGTGGGCACATCGGGGAAGGAGGGCGCGCGCTCGGCGGTGGTCACCGCCAGCGCCCTCAGCGTGCCCGCCTTGATGTGGCTGGAGGAGGAGGGCAGGTTGTCGAACATGATCGGCACCTGGTTGCCGATGACATCGTTCAATGCCGGACCGGCGCCCTTATAGGGGATATGCTGCATGCTGACGCCGGCCATTGACTTGAAGAGTTCGCCGGAGAGATGCAGCGGCGTGCCGTTGCCGGACGAGGCGTAACTGTATCTATCGGGCTCGGCTTTCAGCAGCGCGACCAGTTCCTGCACCGTTTTTGCCGGCAATTCCGGATTGACGACCAGCACGTTCGGCACGACGACGAGCAGGGAGACCGGCGCGAAATCCTTCTCCGGGTCGTAGGGCGTCGATTTGAGGATCAGCGGATTGAGGGCGTGGGTCGCAACGGTGCCCATCAGAATGGTGTAGCCATCAGGCTCGGCGCGGGCGACGTTGCCGGCCCCGAGATTGCCGCCGGCACCGGCGACATTCTGGACGATGACCTGCTGGCCGAGATCCTCGGACATCTTCTGCGCGACGATACGGGCGACGACATCGGTCGAGCCGCCGGCTGCAAAGGGCACGACCATGGTGATCGGACGATCGGGAAAATCTGCAGCAACAGCAGAGCTGCTGAACCCCAGCATTGCAGTCAGGCCAAGAATGAGCGCGAGCCCCGTGCGTCGCGTCATGTCGGAAAGCGCCATTCCTATCTCCTCCCACGATTTCAACAGCAATCCCCACCCAGGGGCATGAAGAGGGTAGGGCAGGAGGCGGGAAAGACAACCGCAGGGAGGTGTGGTCGGCGTGAGACTTTAGTCGCTATCGGTGGAGAAGCGCGTACCCGTTATTTGGCAGGAGCGAGCACATCCTCATTGGCGGCGTCGAATTGCAGGCGCGCCAACCGGGCATAGATGCCGCCCTGGCGGATCAGGCTCTGATGCGTGCCTTCCTCGACGACGCGGCCCTTGTCCATGACGAGGATTCGGTCGGCCTTCAGCACCGTCGCCAGGCGATGGGCGATGACCAGTGTCGTGCGACCGTCAACCAAGCCGTCGAGCGCCTTCTGCACCAGCGTCTCGCTTTCGGCGTCAAGCGCTGAGGTCGCCTCGTCGAGCAGCAGCACGGGCGCGTTCTTCAGGATGGCGCGGGCAATGGCGATGCGCTGTCGCTGGCCGCCGGAGAGGGTGACGCCTCGTTCGCCGACCTCGGTCTCATAGCCGTTATCCAGCCGGGCGATGAATTCGTCGGCCTGGGCGGCAAGCGCTGCGGCGCGGACTTCCTCACGCGATGCACCAGGGCGGCCGAAAGCTATGTTATCATGGATCGATGCGGCGAAAATGGTGACGTCCTGCGGCACGATGGCGATGCGCTGGCGCAACTCGTCAGGTGTCGCCAGCCTCGCATCGACACCATCGATCGCCACGCTGCCCTGCTGCGGATCGTAGAAGCGCAAGAGCAGCGAAAAGACTGTGGTCTTGCCGGCGCCGGAGGGGCCGACAATCGCGACGGTTTCGCCCGGCGAGACAGCGAAGTCCAAGCCATGCAGGGCCGATCTGCCGGGGCGCGAGGGATAGGCGAAATGCACGTCGGAAAACTCGACGCGGCCGCGGCTGGGCGAAGGGAGAGCCTCGGGGTTGGCGGGGGCTGATATCGGCGACACCTCGTCGAGGAGTTCGGTCAGCCGGTCGGCGGCGCCGGCCGCCTGCGAGAGTTCGCCCCAGACCTCCGACAGCGCGCCGAGCGATCCCGCGGAGATGACGGCATAAAGCAGGAACTGGCCGAGCGTGCCGGCAGACAGCGTGCCGGCCAGCACGCTGTGGGCGCCGACCCAAAGCACGGCGACGACGCTGCCGAAGATCAGCGTGATGGCGATGCCGGTCAAGAGTGCGCGCGAGCGGATGGCGGCGCGGGCGGCCTCGTAGGCGGATTCGACGGCGCCGGCGTAACGTCTCGCTGCGGCGTCCTCGCCGTTGAAGGCCTGTACCGTACGGGTCGCGGCGATCGTCTCGTTGGCGAAGGCGGACGCTTCGGCAAGCGTGTCCTGAGCGGCGCGGGAACGCCTGCGCACCGAGCGGCCGAAGGCGACGAGCGGGAAGACGATCAGCGGGATCGCTCCGATGACGAGGCTCGACAGTTTCGGCGAAGTGACGACCATCATGCCCAAGGCGCCGAGACAGAGAATGAGATTCCTAAGCGCCACCGAGGCGGTGGCGCCGACGGCGGACTTGATCTGCGTCGTATCGGCGGTCAGCCGCGAGACGATCTCTCCGGACTGGTTGACGTCGAAGAAGGAGGGCGACAGCCGTGTCACATGGTTAAAGACGTCGCGGCGAAGATCGGCGACGATGCGTTCGCCTATGGTGATGACGAAATAATAACGCAACGCGCTCGCGATCGCGAGCACGACGGCCATGACCATCAGCATAGCGAAGTAGCTGTTGATGAAGCTGCCGTCGGATTGGGTGAAGCCGTGGTCGATCATGCGGCGCACGGCGAGCGGCAGCGCCAGCGAGGTCATGGCGGCGAGCGCCAGTGAAATCAGGGCGCCGGCCACCAGCCCGCGATAACGCATGACATAAGGCATCAGCCTGCCGAGTGGCCGCAGCGACCGCCTTCTGTTTTCCTCAGCCCGTGCCTGTTCTGCCAAATCGTCTCCGATCGCCTGCAGGACCCGCTGATGCGGCCTGTTGGCTCTTGTTATCCCGGCGTCCTTCATGTATAGGCACCGCATCCTAATGGGAAGCCGTAGCCATCACGACTGCGGCTTCATTTATTCAATCGGTTCGGTGGCCGCAACTGCATGCGGCAAATTGAACTCCGGTATCGCAGGAAGATTGTTATGAAGGCAGGCATCCATCCCGACTATCACATGATCAAGGTAGTCATGACCGATGGCACCGAATACGAAACCCGCTCGACCTGGGGTTCGGAAGGCGCTGTCATGAACCTCGAAATCGATTCCAAGTCGCATCCGGCCTGGACGGGCGGCAACCAGCAGCTCATGGACCGCGGCGGCCGCGTTTCCAAGTTCAACAAGCGTTTCGGCGGCCTCGGTCTCTAATCGCTTCTGCTTGACGACGTTTCGCAAGGAGCCCGGTTCTGCCGGGCTTTTTTGCGTTGGCGGAACGATGCGCAGCGGCAACAAAAAACCGGCCGCGCACTGCGCAGCCGGCCCAAATGGATTTAGCAGCTCTGGTCAGTTGTTGCCGAAGGCCGTCTGCAGCAGCGAAAGCTGCGCCTGGACGCTGTTCTGATTGTCATGAACGATCACGGCTTCGGCCGGACGATAGATTTCGCGATCCAGCAGCGCGATGCGGTTCTGCAGGCGCAGGGAGCGCTCGACGAGGTCTCGGAACGATTCCGGCAGATCGCCCCAGCCGGGTGCTGCGCGGTCGACGTTGAAACCGTCGAGGCGGACCTTGTTCTTCTCGGCCAGCACCTGGTCGCGCGACATCTCGCCATTGTTGACGGCGCGCTGCAACAGCAGCCACGAAGCCATCTGCATCAGGCGGGTGGTCAGCCGCATCGATTCCGCGGCGTAGAGGACGGATGCCATGCGCGGCAGAACCTTGGAGGCTGCGCGGCCTTGGCCGTCAAGATAGGCGGCGGTCTCTTCGACCAGCGACATGCCTTCGCCATAGAGTGCCTTGAACTGAGAGGATGCAGCCGCGCGGCCCGCAAAACTGATTGTGTTCAATCCAACTTCCGACATCGCAATAGTCCCTGTTGCACGCAGCTACTTATGGTCAGGTAACGCCGGGGTTGACGGAAAAGTTTCCGCGTCCGGTCTTTATGACTTTAAGATGGTATCATTAGCGGAAATGCGCAAGCCGTTTCTTAAGAAAGGGTTAATCTCCACAGTTTCATGGAAGTGCGCCGGCCGCAGCAAAAAGAAGAGCCGCAAAAGCGGCTCTCAAGGTAAAACAGGGAGAAAAATCAGACCAATTCACCGCTTGGAAAACTGTCTGAGATCCAGAGAAAGCCTGGATGAGTACAGTAATACCTCATAAAGCTTAATATTTTATTAACATTGTGCCGAATGAAGACTTGAGGCTGGCTCATTTTCCTGCCCATGCTCTTGTTTTCGGAGGCTTTTAGCGGATCACGAGCGGAAGAAGCTTTCAGCGGCCTGTCGCCCGGATGCCTTGCGACTAGCTTCAGCTTCGAGCCGGGCGATCTCGGTTTTCAGCAATTCCACTCGCGCCTTCAACTCATCCACTGAAAGCATAGAGAGATCGCCGCCGATCTCGTGGGCGGTTTTCTTCTGCGGTCGGTCGTCATCGATAAAGCTCATCGGTTCTCCTCCTTTTGCTGCCGGCAGCATAATGCCGAAAAATGCGGCCGACACGGAATCGGAATTTAGGTCGATCCGGCCCAAATCCAGCCTCGCCCTCCCCATTTTTATTTTTCCCGAGCCAGGGCGAAAACCGCAGTGCGGCTTTTGTAGAGAGGGCCTAACCGAACTTTACAGCAGGATCGCTGCTTTCGGGAGATTTGCCTGTGCCGCGATCGGCCAGCGACATGCTCTGCGGCGTCAGCATCGGCGAAGTGCCGGTCGGGATCGTCGTATAGGCGTCGCGGTCGCTGACTGGGACGGCCGCGCGGATGCGGCTTCTGATGATGGCGTAAACGGTGATCAGCACATGAGCGACGGCGGTGACCAGGAAAAGCGCATGCGGGGTGATTGCCGACATGACCGGGCCGCCGAGCGTCGGGCCGATGACTGTGCCGATGCCGTAGAGCAGCAGCAGGCCGCCGGAGACCTTGACGAAATCCTCCGACGCCGCGAAGTCGTTCGCGTGAGCCACAGCAATCGGATAGAGCGTGTTGGCCACCGCGCCGTAGAGGACAACGAGCCCGATCAGCAAGGCAGGGGATGTCGGGTGAAGCAGAAAGATCAGCAAGCCGGCGATGGCGGCAATCGCCGACAGGGCGGCGAGCACGTAGCGCCGGTCGATGCGATCAGAAAGCCGGCCGGCCGGCAGCTGCATCATCGCGCCGGCGAAGATGGTAGAACTCATCATGACGGCGATGCTGGTGTCGGAAAGGCCGGCGCCGGCGCCGAAGACAGCCCCGAGCGTGCCGTAAGCGCCGTTGGCAATGCCGACGAGCAGAATGCCGAGGCAGGACACGGGCGAATTGCGGTAGAGCGCCGGCAGGTCGAGGCGCACAGCTTTTAGCGGCTGCGGTGAGGCTGCGGTCGAAAGCGTCGTCGGCAGCATCGCGATGCAATAGAAGATGCCACAGATCATGAACAGCACCGGCGTGCGCACATCTTCGAGCGGGATCATCATCTGGCCGCCGACGACGCCGAGCAGGGTGATGCCGATATAGAGCGAGAAAATCGCGCCACGGCTCTCGTTGCTGGCGCGCTCGTTCAGCCAGCTTTCGATGATCATGGACGTGCCGGCGGTGGAGAAGCCAGTCACCGCACGCAGGATCACCCACCAGAACGGATCGATGATGATGCCGCTGACCAGTGCGATGATGGCGATGATCGAGATGAAGCCGGAGAAGGCTCTGACATGGCCGACGCGGTGCACCAGTTTCGGCGCCACCAGGCAGCCGATGACGAAGCCGCCCGCCCATGAGGTGCCGAGCAGGCCGAGCGTCGTCGTGGCATAGCCTTCGAGATTGCCGCGCACGGGAAGCAGGATGCCCTGCAGACCATTGCCCATGAAAAGGAAGAGCGTGCCAAACAGCAGCGCAGCGACAGACAGCAGATTTCTCTTCATTTCCCCAGACTCGGTCTTAACGATTTACGATGGACATAAGGCACGACCTCAGTCAGCCCAGTCTCAAGATGATTGATTGTGCCCCGGAATGTCTTTACGGCGTGTCGAGATCCTCTTGTTCGCGCGGAAAAATGTCCGTCCTGTGACATTCCGAAAAACGGAAAAAATAAAGCATGACAAAGCTGATAGCCTTGCTGCTCATCCTTGCCATGGCGATACAGGTGATCAAGCCGCTCGGGCTTCCCGGCCTCAGGCGGCGGATGGATTTCTGGAAGATCGCGCTGATCGCCTTCGGCATATGGGCAGTGGCGCTGCTGTCGCGCGACTTCCTGATGTAAGCCTCGGCAGAAGCCGCGATGTGGCCGTCAGTTCTGCAGGATGATTTCGCCGCGCATCACGGAAACGCAGCTTCCCGAGATGACGACGTCAGTGACGGTGCCATCGCACTTCGTGACATCAAGGGCGATGATGCTGCGGCGGCCCATTTCCACGCCCTGTTCGATGGTGATGCGGACGTTCATGTCGGCCTCCGCCGTCAGTGTGACGAGATAGGCACCGAGGGCTGCGGAAGCGCTGCCGGTCGCGGGGTCTTCGGGCACGTTATCGAGCGGCGCGAACATGCGAGCGCGTATATTCCACGGATCTTCGGATGTCCTGACATAGACGAAGAGCGAGAAGTCATGGCCGCTCGTCGTCTGGTGGCCGGCAGCCGCCTGGAATCCGGCAAGGTCCGGTCGGGCGGCGGAGAGCGCTTCAAGCCCGCTCAACTCGGCAATGGCGAAGTTCAGACCGAGCGAGGCAAAGACCGGGGCGTGGTTGGTCTTGACGATTGCGCCGGGTTCGAGCCCGATGCAGCGGGCGATAGTTTCCTCGGCAATGACATCGCCGATTGTCAGCGGCTGCGGCGCGCGGATGGCGGCGGCCGCGACCTTTCCGCCGCTGCGTTTGAGGGCGACTTCGACGATGCCAGCCTGTTCCTCGAAACGCAGCTTCTCGCCAACGGGCTTGCCGAAGATCTCCGCCTGCCGGCCGAGTACACAGGCGGTGCCGACGTTCGGATGACCGGCGAATGGTATTTCCATCGTCGGAGTGAAGATGCGGACACGGGCCGAATTGCGAGGATCCTCCGGCGGCAGGACGAAGGTCACTTCGGAATAGTTAAATTCGGTGGCGATCATTTGCATCGCTGCATCGCTGAGCCCGCGCGCATCGGAAATGACGGCAAGCGGATTACCCTCGAAACGCGCGGAGGTGAAGACATCGACGGTGACGTAGGGGATGGTATCCATAGCGGCTCCTGTTTCGGCGGGCCTTTATGAATAATCACGATTTTTCGTCAGGCGAAGCGTTATCTTGTCGCCGAGACAATGAGGAAGGGCGGCAACATAGCGTTGCCGCCCTTCCTGCAGGCGATTAAAGGCCCATTATAATCAGGCTGCCTTTTCCAGATCCTTCTGCCAGCTGCCCTTGGCGGCAAGGCTGTTCATTTCGGCGCGGTGCGTGAATTCGCGCTGGCCGGCGGCGACATTTTCCGGTTTGCCGTTCCAGGCCTTGAGCGCACTGTCCTGAAGGGCGCGGCCGTAGGAGAAGGTGACGAACCAGGGCAGGTCGGCCGTGGCATTGATGGCGGAAAGATGTGCGGTTGCCTCTTCGGTCGACTGGCCGCCGGAGAGGAAGGCGATGCCCGGAACCGCTGATGGGACCGTGCGCTTCAGCACCTGCACGGTGCGCTCCGCGACCTCGGCGACAGAGGCCTTGCGGGCGTTCTTGCCGTCGATGACCATATTCGGCTTCAGGATCATGCCTTCGAGGCTGACTCGGGCTTCGGCCAGCTCTTCGAAAACGATGCGCAGCGTGGATTCGGTGACTTCGGCGCAGCGGTCGATATTGTGGTCGCCCGGCTTGCCGTCCATCAGGCATTCCGGCTCGACGATCGGAACGATCTTGGCTTCCTGGCAGAGGGCCGCGTACCGGGCAAGCGCCTGAGCGTTGGCGCGAACCGAGCCGCGGGTAGGCAGCGTCGAGGAGATGGCGATGACGCCGCGCCACTTGGCGAAACGGGCGCCGGCCTCATAATAGCGAGCAAGGCGCTCGCCGAGGCCATCGAGGCCTTCGGTGATGGTTTCGCCCGGGAACTTGGCCATCGGCTTGGCGCCGGTATCGACCTTGATGCCGGGAATGGAACCCGCAGCGCGAATGATGTCGACGAAAGGCGTGCCGTCTGCGGCCTTCTGGAAGAGCGTCTCTTCGAAGAGGATGACGCCGGAAATATATTTCTTCATCGCCTCGTCGGAGCGGAAGAGCATCTCGCGGTAATCGCGACGGCTCGTTTCGGTCGATTCGAGATTGATCGTGTCGAAACGCTTCTTGATGGTGGAGGTCGATTCATCAGCCGCAAGCAGTCCCCGGCCGCCTGCAACCATTTGCACTGCAATGTCTTCCAGTCGTTCGCTCATTCGTTCTCTCCACAGCATGAAACATCGGCGGTTTAAGAATATAGGACGGCGATAACAGAAGTTTATAGGGAGGAAAATGGAAGGCTAAGTCATTGAAACGATTGAAATCATTTCAATCGTTTGAAAGACTGAGAATTTTTCCGGCGCTTGAGCAAAAGACCGCGGAAGGCTTCTCGCCGCCGCGGTCTATCCACATGTAAAATCTGCCAAATCCGCTTAGCGTCATTTATCGGCGTTGAGAACGGCGACGCCGGGTAACTCCTTGCCTTCCATCCATTCGAGGAAAGCGCCGCCTGCGGTGGAGACATAGGTGAAGTCGTCGGCAACGCCGGCATGGTTCAGAGCTGAGACGGTATCGCCGCCGCCGGCTACGGAGGTCAGCTTGCCGGCCGCCGTGCGCTCGGCGGCGTATTTTGCGGCAGCAACCGTTGCGGCATCGAAGGGCTCGATCTCGAAGGCGCCGAGCGGACCGTTCCAGACGAGCGTCGAGGCGCGCTCGATCCAGGCATTGATGGCCTGAACGGATTGCGGCCCGACGTCGAGCACCATGGCATCGGCGGGAATTGCGTTAATACCGACCGTCTCATTGGCGGCACCCGCCTTGAACTCGCGGGCGACGACGCCGTCTTCCGGCAGGATGATGGCACAGCCTGATGTCGCGGCCTCGATCATGATCTGCTTGGCGGTTTCAGCGAGATCATGCTCGCATAGTGACTTGCCGACATTGGTGCCACGCGCGGCGACGAAGGTATTGGCCATGCCTCCGCCGATGACGAGAGCATCGACCTTCTTCACGAGATTCATCAAAAGATCGATCTTGGTCGAAACCTTGGCGCCGCCGACGATTGCGACGACGGGACGGGTGGGATTGCCGAGACCTTTTTCAAGCGCCTCCAGCTCGGCCTGCATGGTGCGGCCGGCATAGGCCGGCAGGTGGTGGGCAAGGCCTTCGGTGGAAGCATGGGCGCGGTGGGCGGCGGAGAAGGCGTCGTTGACATAGATATCGCCATTGGCGGCAAGCGCCTTGGTGAAGTCAGGATCGTTCTTTTCCTCGCCCTTGTGAAAGCGGGTGTTTTCCAGCAGCAGAATATCGCCATTCTTCATTGCGGCAACGGCGGAGGCGGCGGCCTCGCCGATGCAGTCGGAGGCCGTCAGCACGGCATGATCGAGCACTTCCTCGACGGAAGGGGCGATTAGCGACAGCGACAGATCCGGCGACGGACCGTCCTTTGGCCGGCCGAAATGAGCAAGCAGGATGACCTTGGCGCCCTTGCCCGATAGTTCGAGGATCGTCGGCGCCACCCGCTCGATGCGCGTCGTATCAGTAACCTTGCCGTCCTTGACCGGGACGTTGAGGTCGACGCGGATGAGCACGCGCTTGCCGCTGATGTCGGAGAGATCGTCGAGGGTCTTGAAAGAAGGCATGGGGAAGATCCAGTCTTGGTTGGCGGAAGTCGCGCCGACCATAGCAAGGATCATTCGAGACGCAAGGCGTTCAGCGACCGTTTTCGCGTCTGGCTTTCTCGCCTCCGACCGATGTTTTCGGCATGGTTTCGGGGACCGCCGCTTCGCGGTTGCGGCGTCCCTTCAACCGGTCGCGGATGCGCTGAATAATGTCCTTGAGGTTGATGAAGATCGGCAGGGTGGTGGCGGGTTCGACCGCTTCGAGAGACATGCCGACGGAGGTGATATGGTCGTGCTCGTCGAGATCGCGGACGATGAGGATGATCGAGCCGAGACGGACGCGATCGGCATAATCGGCCTTGCCGCCGAGGCGCTGCCGCATCAGTTCCGCGATCGTCAGGCCTTTCTCGGATTCGTTGAGCAGGCCGGGCCCATAGGCGGCATCGAGATCGGCGGCGGGACGGGCAGGCGAGAGCGCGAAGGCGCCGAAGAATTCGGCATCATCCTCGTCCACCGGCGCCCGGCTGGCGAAGAGCCGGTCGAGCAGCCGGGAATAACTCGGCACGATGAAGAGATAGATCAGATCGTTTTCGCGCAGCCGCCCGGCATACTGATAACGCATTGACTTGCCGTCGCGAATGACAAGCGAAGGGGTAGCCCATCGCGGAATGCGCTCGCCGCGCAAAACCGGGCTATCCTTGATGACACGGTAGGAGAGAAGCTCATGGTTGGCAGCGCCCGGAAGATCGACCTCGACCTTGTCAACGGCGCCGATGCGCGGCGGAATGATCAGACCGAGCTTCTTGGCGATTGGCTTGATCGTCCAGCCCTGGACGAGCAGGGAAACCAACACAATGATGAAGGCGGTGTTGAAGAAGAGCTGACCGTTTTCCAGGCCGCCGAGGATGGGCATGATAGCAAGCAAAATGGAGACGGCGCCGCGCAGGCCAACCCAGGCGACGAAACCGATCTCCTGCTGCGTATAATCGAATGGAAGCAGCGACAGCCAGATTGCCAGTGGTCGGGCAATGAAGATCAGGAAGAGGGCAAGCAGGATGGCCGGTATGACGATGGCGGGAAATTGTGATGGAGTGGCGAGCAGGCCGAGCACCAGGAACATGATGATCTGCGCCAGCCAGGTCATGCCGTCCTGGAAGCGTTTGATGGTGCCGAGCGCCTGCATTCTCCGGTTTCCGGCGTAGATGCCGGCGACATAGACGGCGAGGAAGCCGCTGCCGCCGACTGCGCCGGCGAAGGAGAAGACGAGAAGTGCAAGCGCCAGCACGAAGATCGGCGTTAGGCCACGATCTGTATCGAGCTTGCTGACGATCAACACGATCATCATGCCGCCGAGCAGGCCGAGGATTACGCCGAGCCCCATCTGCTGCACGAACATGGCGAGCATGCCGATATTGATGCCGGCATAACGCTCGCCGCTCGCCAAGACCTCGACAAGGGCGATGGTGAGGAAGATCGCCATCGGGTCGTTGGTGCCGGATTCGACTTCCAACGTCGAGCGCACCTTATCGCGGATGTTGATGCCGCCGATGCGCAGCAGGAAGAAGACGGCGGCGGCATCCGTCGATGCGACGATCGAACCGAGCAGCAGGCCTTCGAGCCAGGTGAAGTTCAACAGCCACATGGCAGCGACGGCAAAGAGGGAGGCGGTGATCAGAACGCCGACCGAGGCGAGCGTCAGAGAAGGCACGGCCGCGAGCCGAAAGGCCTGCATCGGCGTGCCGAAGCCGGAATCGAACAGGATGACCGCGAGAGCAATAGAACCGAGAATATAGGCGAGATAGTTGTTGCTGAATTCGATGCCGAGCCCGTCGACGCCAGCGGCAAGGCCGATCATCAGGAAGAGCAGCAGCAGCGGGGCGCCGAAGCGGAAGGCGAGCAGGCTCGAAAAAGCGGCAAGAAGCACGAGCGCCGTCGCGACCAGCACCACGATATAGAACGCTTCCATGCCCACCCCTTTCTATCGAATCCTTCGCGGATGTGGCCACCCCCGACCGATCCGCCTGTCTCAACCCCTCCATTCCACGTCGATCCATCAGTAAACGGCAAACCGGCATAGAAGGGTAGGCCTTGCGGCTTAACCTCGTCTCGTGCTGCATCATGCTGCTGAACGGCTGCCGGACACCGACACGGAAATGCTACGGGAGAAACTCTCTACAAAGAATGTATAAGAAAATCAGGCAAGAGCAGGGCGAAAGACGGTACGATCGATTTTTCCTGCAGCTACCCATAGATCGCAATAGTATAGGACACATTCCTCCGCGCGGCCGGTTTGGCTTTGCCCGATGAAGCGAATAGTCTGCGGCGATGAGCCGACTGTGGCTATGTGGCCGGCCATTGCTCCGCTATCAAAACACCGCCTGAAGTATGATGACGGCGAGAAACGCAACACCGATGAACGCGGCGACCCGGACGACCAGACGATTGGCCTTTGCCAGCACGGCAGGTCGGACGTCCCGCTTGGGGTGAAACCGCTGCCGCCGCTTGAGGGTGCTGTGGGGCAAGCGTTTTTGCACCTCTGCCATTTATCGCCTCCGCTTGGATCAATCAGCCATTGTGCAACGTGATGCACCCTTCAGTTTATCACGCTTGGGCAGGGGATTGCCAACCGTGATTCCGTCCCGCGGCCGCAGCGAAATCGTCGCTTCGAGATTGGCTTTTAAACTTGGAAGGCCGATACATATCGACTGTCAGTCTTCGGTGTCCTCACCCTCGTCGGTCAGTTCTTCGACCGGGACCAGGAAAACCACGAACTCGTCGTCGATGGTCCTTTCCGGATCGTCGTCGAATTCATAGGCGTGCTCGACTTCGCTTGCTTCTTCAGCAGTCGCCTTTCGCAGGCTGAGCGTCGCCTTGCGGTCCCACAGGGGCTTGCCCTCGGACTCAAGGATGGTCAGGTCGTCGCGAAAATCTTCTGCCTCGAAGAAATGCGTCGCTTCCTCATGGTTTTTCGAACGGAAGCTGGCAACGGCGCGACCGGCGATTTCAACGGTAAAATAATCCATCCATCCCTCTTATCTCCCCGGGTGCGACTGCGGCTCCGGGGTTATCAACAATGCCATCACCGGCTTCGGACGCCTATAACAAAACGGCCCGGTTTCCCGGGCCGTCTGCGATTTTCGATAGTCGGGCGCTCAGATGAGCTTGGCGAAGGCCACGGCCGTATCCGACATGCGGCTGGAGAAGCCCCACTCGTTGTCGTACCAGGACAGGACGCGCACGAAATTGCCTTCCATGACCTTGGTCTGATCGGTTGCGAAGATCGAGGAGTGGCTGTCGTGGTTGAAGTCGCGGGAGACGAGGGGCTCGTCGGTGTAACCGAGGATGCCCTTCAGCTTGCCGATGGAGGCAGCCTTGATGGCTTCGTTGATTTCGCCGACTGTCGTGGCCTTCTTGGAGACGAACTTGAAGTCGACGACCGAGACGTTCGGGGTGGGAACGCGGATCGAGGTGCCGTCGAGCTTGCCCTTGAGGTGCGGCAGCACGAGGCCGACTGCCTTGGCGGCGCCCGTCGAGGTCGGGATCATGGAGAGGGCGGCAGCGCGGGCGCGATACAGGTCCTTGTGCATCGTGTCGAGCGTCGGCTGGTCGCCGGTGTAGGAGTGGATCGTCGTCATGAAGCCGTGGTCGATGCCGACGGCGTCGTCGAGAACCTTCACGACCGGCACCAGGCAATTGGTGGTGCAGGAGGCGTTGGAGATGACCATGTGCTCCTTGGTGAGCTGGTCATGGTTGACGCCGAAAACGACAGTCAGGTCAGCGCCGTCGGCGGGAGCCGAGACGATGACGCGCTTGGCGCCGGCCGTCAGGTGGGCGGCAGCCTTGTCGCGGGCGGTGAAGATGCCGGTGCATTCCATGGCGATATCGACGCCGAGCTCGCGGTGCGGCAGCGTTGCCGGATCCTTGATCGCGGTGACCTTGATCGGCTTGCCGCCGCCGACGATGATCGTGTCGCCTTCGACCTTCACCTCGGCCGGGAACTTGCCGTGGATCGAGTCGTAACGCAGCAGATGCGCATTGGTCTCGACCGGACCGAGGTCGTTGATGGCGACGACCTCGATGTCGGTACGGCCGGATTCGACGATAGCGCGGAGGACGTTACGGCCGATGCGGCCGAAACCATTGATGGCAACCTTGACTGTCATGTTCATTCACTCCCGATAGAATAGGGCCCGATAGGCCGGGCGGCCTGGAATTGAGGAGATGGAGAGCGCCTCAAGGCGCTCTCATTAAAGCTTTGCTTCGGCGGCCGCAACGACAGCGTCGGCGGTGATGCCGAAATGCTTGTAAACGTCCTTGACCGGACCAGACGCGCCAAAACCCTTCATGCCGATGAAGCTGCCTTCCGGTCCGATGAAGGCGTCCCAGCCTTCGCGAACGGCGGCTTCGACGGCAATCTTGACCGGTGAGTTGCCGAGCACGTCCTTGCGGTAGGCGTCCGGCTGCTCGAAGAACAGTTCCGTGCAGGGCACCGAGACGACACGCACCGAAACGCCCCTGGCTTCCAGAGTTGCGCGGGCGGCAACGGCGATTTCGACCTCGGAGCCCGAAGCGAAGATCGTCACCTTGGCATCGGCATTGCCGGCAAGCGTGTAGGCGCCGAGTTCGCAGAGGTTCTTCGCATTATACTCTGTGCGGACGGTCGTCAGGTTCTGGCGGGTGAGAGCCAGCGCGGACGGGCGGTTCTTGCTCTTCATGGCGATCTGCCAGCATTCCGCCGTCTCGACGGCGTCGGCCGGACGGAAGACCTGCAGGTTCGGAACGGCGCGCAGCCCGGCGATCTGCTCGACCGGCTGGTGAGTCGGGCCATCTTCGCCAACGCCAATCGAGTCATGGGTCAGGACGTGGATGACGCGAATGCCCATCAGAGCCGAGAGGCGGATCGGCGGGCGGCAATAATCCGAGAAGATCATGAAGCCGCCGCCATAAGGGATGAGACCGCCGTGCAGCGAAATGCCGTTCATGGCAGATGCCATGCCGTGCTCGCGGATACCCCAGTGCATATAACGGCCCTTGAAGTCCGTCGGGGTGATGGAGACCATCTGGCTGGTCTTGGTGTTGTTCGACGGCGTCAGGTCGGCGGAACCGCCGAGCGTTTCCGGCACGAAACCGTTGATGATTTCAAGCGCGTCTTCCGATGCCTTGCGGGTCGCAACCGTCGGCTTGGTTTCCGCGAGCTTCTTCTTGTAATCGTCGATCGCCTTGTCGAAACCTTCGGGCAGATCGCCGGCAAAACGGCGGGTGAACTCGGCCTTGGCAGGCGACTTGGCAAGCGTTTCTTCCCATGCCTTGACGATGTTGTCGGAGCGGGTGCCGGCCGCGCGCCATTCATCGAGAAGATCGGAGGGGATGACGAAGGGCTCGTACTCCCAATTCAGCGCCTTGCGGGTGGCTGCGATCTCATCGGCACCGAGCGGGCTGCCGTGAACCTTGTGGCTGCCGGCCTTGTTCGGGGCGCCGAAGCCGATCACCGTCTTGCAGGCGATGAAGGTCGGACGATCGGACTTGTGAGCGGCTTCGATCGCATCGGCGATGGCGGCCTGATCGTGGCCGTCGATCTCGATCGTGTTCCAGTGAACGGCTTTGAAGCGGGCGATCTGATCGGTCGAGTCCGACAGCGAGACGGCGCCGTCGATGGTGATCGAGTTGTTGTCCCAGAAGAGGATCAGCTTGTTGAGCTTCAGGTGGCCGGCAAGGGCGATGGCTTCATGGCTGATGCCCTCCATCAGGCAGCCGTCGCCATTGATCACGTAGGTGTAGTGGTCCTGGAGGTCCGCACCGAATTCCTCACGCAGCTTGCGTTCGGCGATCGCCATGCCGACCGCATTGGCGATGCCCTGGCCGAGCGGCCCGGTGGTGGTCTCGATGCCGGTTGCGTGGCCGTATTCAGGGTGGCCGGCGGTCTTGGAGCCGACCTGACGGAACTGCTTCAGGTCCTCGATCGTCATGTCGGGATAACCGGTCAGATACAGCAGCGAGTAGAGCAGCATCGAGCCATGGCCGGCTGACAGCACGAAGCGGTCGCGGTTTGGCCAATGCGGCTTCTTGGGGTCGAAGCGCAGATATTTGGTGAACAGGACCGTCGCCACATCAGCCATGCCCATCGGCATACCAGGGTGGCCGGAATTCGCCTTTTCCACGGCGTCCATGGCGAGGAAACGGATCGCGTTCGCCATCCGGTCGTTTTGTTGGAGAGAGGTCATGGCTTTTCTGCAAGCTCCGGGTGTCGGGGGATGGCCTCGAGCCTCCAAGACCATCGAGTGAAAGCGGCTGACACATAGCAGTTGGGGCTGGCGAGTCAATCAATGGCCGGGCAAAACCCAGCGGCCTGCGGCAATTTTTTGACATTTGCTCGCGCAACTTTACAAAAGACCAAAGCGGCACGGCGGGCCTGCCCAAACGTTCATCCACAGATAGGCAGGCCGCCGGGTGACGGGATTTATTGACGGGCCGTTGGCGAGCTGCATATCCTCTTGAAATCAAAAGATCGGCAGATGTGGCCGATTCGCAGGTCCTGCACGGGAATCGGAAAGGCATGATGCCCACAGGCAAAACCATGGAAGCAGCGCTGGACGAATTGAGACAGGCGATTTCGAGCCTCGAAAACGCCGTCGACATGCGCATTGAGCGGCAGCGAGAGCAGGGTGAGATCGAGGGCGAGGTGCGACGTGTGCATGCCGACCGCTCCCGTCTAGCCCAGGAGCTCGATCAGGCCGAGTTTCGCGCCAACCGGCTGGAAGAGGTCAATCGTGAGGTATCGCGGCGGCTGGTGACGGCCATGGAGACGATCCGCGCGGTTCTGGACCGCTGATGAGAGAGAATTTGATATGGCGCAGGTGACGGTAACGATCGACGGCAAGGCCTATCGGATGGCCTGCGAGGAAGGGCAGGAGGATCATCTGACCGACCTCGCCACCCGTTTCGACAGCTATGTCGGCCATCTCAAGGGCCAGTTCGGTGAGATCGGCGATCTCCGGATCACCGTCATGGCCGGTATCATGATCATGGATGAGATTGCCGAGCTGACACGTCGCATCGCGGAGCTGGAAACCGAGCTCGAGTCGCTGCGCGGCAACCGCGACACCGTGCTTGCCGCGACTGCCCGCACCGAGGAAAGCCTCGCGGCGGCGCTCGGCGAGGTGTCGAGCCGCATTCGCGGCATCACCGACAAGCTGAATGGCCGGGCCGCCCCCGAACTCAATTGATGTCAATTAAATAGAGTCGGGCTGCGGTCGCCACTGGCGCGCCGATGCAAACGACCTTATATATCGCGATGCGGTCTGCGCCTCTCGACAGGAACCACAATCCCTGGGGCCATACTCGATCCAAAGGGAGCTGTCCCTGTCCGGGCTCGTGGGCCTGGACACACGGTGCCCACCTACGTTTGTAGGCGCCCAGGATCGTAAACATCCATCGGTCGTCGTGGATCGCACTTTCTCTTTATCGTTGGCAGGGCGCCGGATGCAGGAGCGAACGTGAGTTGCACGTCCGCCCCTTTCAAGATGTCCTTATTTCTTCAGGGAAGGGTGACCTGGAAGACCTGGAACATCGTGTCGACGTCGGCGCCGCGTCCGCCTTGTAGGCTGCGCCCACCTGGAAGCCATCCTGTGTGAGGAAGTCGTTGTCGTTGGCGACAAACAGGAAGTAATCGTCCGGCGACTGCGGATTGAGAACGCTTGCAAGGCCCATGGCTTCGATGACGCTTTGCGATCCCGGCATTCAGCGTCTTATCTCAGGCGACCGGATAGGGTCCTTCAGCGAAGACTTCGTCATGATAGCCCTTGGAGCCGACGTCGATCGCCAATGGGCTTCGCCATTCCCGGCGCTCGCGCAGGCAGTCGACCACGAAACGGAAATCATAGCGCGGCTGCCAGCCAAGTTCGCGCCTTGCGCGTTCGTTGACGTAGACGCGATCGAGCGTCGGGAACATTTTCCAGCCGCGTTCGGCGTAAAGGGCGTTTGCACCTGGAAACAGCCGCTCGACGACAGCAGGCGCGTCACGCCTGAGCTCAGCAACGTCGCCCGATAGAAACGGCGTCGTGGCCGAGATGATATAGCGGCCGAAGCCGATCGCCGGTGCCTTTTCGAGCGCCAGCAAATGGGCGCCGACCACGTCGCTGATATCGACGCGGCGATGAAGCAACTCGTTGGCCTGCGCATTTTCCGCCGAATAGCTGTTGCGAATCTCGGGATCATCATCGCTTTCGGGAAAGAAACGCGATGTTCTGAGGATGACGACAGGCAGGCGGAATTTGCGGGCGAAGAGTTCGCAGACGCCTTCGGCGGCGAGCTTCGTCACGCCGTAGATATTCTTCGCTATAGGAGGCACGTCCTCGGTGACCCACGCGGCAGGTTCGCCGGCGGCCGGCGTCAATGCGGCACCGAAGGCGCTGGTGGTGCTGGTGAAGACGAAGCTTGCAACGCCCGCGGCGGTCGCCTCTTCAAGCAGGTTCAGCGTGCCGCCGACATTGGTGTCGAGGAAATCGCGATTGCCGTGGGTCGCCACATGCGGCTTGTGGAGTGTCGCGGCATGGACGACATGGCTGATGCCCGACATCGCCCGCCGGATGAAGCCTCGGTCACCGATGGAACCAACCATATCGGTAAAAGCCGATGGCTTGATGTCGATGCCCCGCGCCCACCGGCTCTGAGCTCTCAAGCTGCGCATCAGCGCCTCGCCGAGATGGCCTGCGCTTCCCGTCACCAATATCGTCATCGCATCCTCTCCTGACCGTGTCGGCGGCGGACCCTATAAAGACCGGTGTCGTGGGACAACGCATAAATTATGCATGGGCATGCAGGAAAGCTGCAGGCTCAGCGGATTGTGGTGACGAGGCGGCCAGCGCTGCCGTCGGAAAGCCTGATCCGCTCCCAGGTGACGCGGCCGGGGGCAATCGGCAGGCGTGCATTGCCGTTGGCGCCGGTATCGAAGGTCAACGACAGCAGCCTGCCCTCGTGCCAGCCTCTTACCTCCAGAGACTGTTCGGCGGCCGCGATCTCGGTGGAAGCGTAAGAGAAAAGAGAGCGGCCGACAAAAGTGCTGAGCGGGGCGCGCCATTCCGCCTGCCGCGAGCGAGAGGCAGATAGCAGCCGATGGGTGCTATCGCAGATCAGATGTACAGGCCGGACGGAATCCTCGACCAGGCGCCTTAAAGCCGCGTCGGCCGCAGCATGTTGCGGCGAGGCGAAGATCCGCTCCAGCTTGACGGCCTGTTCGGGCGAGGGTCCAAGCTGGCCGCGCTCCCAGCGCGAGACGGTCGCTTGGTTGACGCCGAGGAGTTCCGCAAGGTGCTGCTGCTTCATGCTGCGCAGCAACCGCATGCGGCGTATGCCGGCTCCTGATATCGTCATTTGTCGTGAGCTCCCATGCATCTCTGCCAGGATAGGAGTTCGGCGGGCCGGAAGGCAAGCCGATCCTCACGCCGGATCATTGTTCCGGCTGGTCTTCGAGATCGCTTCTTAGCTGATCGAGGATCGACAGGGCATGACCTGCATAGGCGCTGATCCAGCGGTCGTAGATATGCTTGATCGGCAGGCTGTTCAGGTGGTTCCAGCGTTCGCGGCCCTCCTTTCTGACGATGATCAGATCCGCTTCCTCAAGCACCTTCAGATGCTGCATCACCGTGCAGCGGTCCATTTCCGGAAACATTTCGCAAAGCGTTCCGGTGGTGCGGGGCGCGTCCTTGAGCAGGTCGAGAATCTCGCGGCGGCGATGATGCGCTAGCGCCTTGAAGACAGAGTTGTCGGTTGATTCACTTGACATGTTATATTTTTATAACATAATGGCATCAGGCACAATGGAGAAGAGGAGAAGTGCCATGTCTCTCGGAATCCGCGTTTCCGGCCGGATCGGCCGTCCTGTTGCCGAAGTGTTCGATGCCGTCGTCAACCCGAAGAAGCTCAGCAGCTATTTCACCACGATCGGCGGGGCGAGCGCCCCGCTCGTTCAAGGCACGACAGTAACCTGGTGGAAGGATGCGCCGGTCGAGGTTGTTGAGCTTGTGCCGGAAAGCCGCATCGTGCTTCGCTGGGACGGCGGCACCGCTGAGGACAAGACAAGGTATAAGACGCTGGTGGAAATGAATTTCAAGCCGCTGGAGGACGGCGGCACGCTGGTGACGATTGCCGAGAACGGCTGGCGCGAGGACGAGGCCGGCCGGCGCGGCACCTATCTCAACTGCGAAGGCTGGACGCAGATGCTTTGCAGCATGAAGGCCTTCGTCGAATACGGCATCAATTTGCGCGACGGCATGTATCTCAGCGAGATGAAGGGCGAGCCGGCCAGCGCCCCGGATGTCTGACGAGGCTGTCTCGAAGGAGATCGGCGGCCATCGCCAGACTTTGCTTGCCTGTCACACTGCGGGTGCTAGTTTCCGGAGTCGATACTTCATCTCGGTTTCCAGGAGATTCATTATGCAGCTTGGTATGGTCGGTTTGGGCCGCATGGGCAATTATATGGTCCAGCGCCTGATGCGGGGCGGTCACGAATGCGTCGTCTACGACACCAGGCCCGAAAGCGTTGCCGATTTGGCAGGTCTCGGCGCGACCGGCAGCGCTTCGCTGGAGGAATTCGTCTCGAAGCTCACGCATCCGCGTGCGATCTGGCTGATGCTGCCGGCGGCGATCGTCGACAAGGTGCTGGCGAGCCTGGTGCCGCTGCTGCAGAACGGCGATATCGTCATTGATGGCGGCAATTCCTACTATCATGACGACATCCGCCGCGGCGCTGAGCTGATCACCAAGGGCATTCATTATGTCGACGTCGGTACCAGCGGCGGCGTCTTCGGCCTGGAGCGTGGCTATTGCCTGATGATCGGCGGCGAAAAGGGCATCGTCCAGCACCTTTCGCCGATCTTCGCGACGCTGGCGCCAGGGGCCGGCAAGACGGAGGCCTCGCCGAACCGCAGCGCCGAGGCGGCCGCGGCCAGCACCGCGGAACAGGGCTATCTGCATTGCGGCCCGCATGGCGCCGGCCATTTCGTCAAGATGGTGCATAACGGCATCGAGTACGGTTTGATGGCCGCCTATGCCGAGGGCCTCAACATTCTGAAACATGCCAATATCGGCGCCGCTTCGCATGATGCCGATGCGGAAACTGCGCCGCTCGCACATCCCGAACATTTCCAATACGACTTCAATCTGCAGGATGTCGCGGAAGTCTGGCGCCGCGGCAGCGTCATCACCTCCTGGCTGCTTGATCTCACCGCCGATGCACTGCATGCCGACCCCGCACTTTCGAAATTTGCCGGGCGGGTCTCGGATAGCGGCGAGGGCCGCTGGACGATCATGGCGGCAATCGATGAAAGCGTGCCGACGCCGGTGCTGAGTGCGGCGCTCTACGGCCGCTTCTCCTCGCGCGACAATGACGAGTTTGCCAATAAGGTGCTGTCGGCAATGCGGGCGGGTTTCGGAGGCCACGTGGAAAAGCCGGCTTCGAAATCCTGAGGCTCCCTTCACTGAGTCCAAGGCGACCGTCGCCCCGTAAATGGCGGATTGAAGGCGTGGCTCGGGCAGGCGACAGCCGCGGCTGTTCCTAGCCATCGGCATGGTTTTTCTACCGCTTGCTGGCGGCAGCAGTCGCGAGTATCCATTGCAAGATGTCGGCCTCGTTTCGTGCAAGCGCCGACACTTCGTTGGAGGGCGGTCGTGAAGCGTGACAGGGCAGGCGGCTTGACGGCCGCCATATCGGGCATATTGGCATTCATTGCGCTTTTCTCCGTGGCTTCGCCCAGCTTTGCCCAGGCCCAGCCGGCGCAAGCGCCAGCCGCGGCCAACCCGCCGGCCCAGGTGCGTGAGATAATGCAGCTCATGCAGACGCCCGAGGTGAAGCAATGGATGTCGACCCAGATGGCGGCGACGCCCGCGGGCGATACAGCGGCGGAAAACCAGATGTCCGTCTTGTCGGGTTTGCTGCAGCATTCCCGTCGTCATGTCTCGATGGTTTCCGATGCCGCGATGACGCTGCCCTCGCAGATTAGCAATGTATCCTCGCTGCTTTTCGGCGAAATCGCCGCCACTGGTCGGGTCCGTATGATCGCCCAGTTCCTGGCGATCTTTCTGCTGGGCGCGATCATTGAAAGCATTGCCCGTTATGCCTTCCGCCGCCGCCGTCGCCGTCTGGCTCAGATGGCAGGCATGCATCTGGCGCCACGCGTCATCCCGGCACTGATCTTCGCGGCGGCGACTGTGTTGACGCTGCTCAGCCTCTACTGGCCGCCGCTCAGCCAGAGTATCGCGATCGTCTGTGTCGTTGCGCTGATCGTCCAGCGTTTTACAATCTGCCTCGGCGGTGTGCTGGTCGATCTCATCGGACTGGCGCGAGCCGAGGAAGAACGGCAGGGCGTCCCCGCGCCGACCATGCCGGGACGTGCCGTCGCACTCTTCTGGTATCGCCGCTCTGCAACCTTCGTCATCTATTTTATCTTTGGCTGGGCGGCCATTCAGTCGATGGAGCCGCTCGGCTTTTCCCCGAGCGCCCGGCTGTTTGTGGGGTACATTCTCGGCATTGGACTGCTGCTGATCGCCATCGAGGCGGTCTGGTCGCGGCCTCATAAGGACGAGAAGCGCGGTCACGAGATTTCCTGGACGCTCACCGTTTATTTCCTGCTGCTCTGGGGCCTCTGGGTCACCGGCTTCAACTGGCTGCTCTGGCTCGGCATCTATGTGCTGATGCTGCCGCGGGTGCTCGCCGTCGCGACGATCGCGGTGAAATCGCTGCGGCAGACCGAGGCGAGTTTCCTTGCAACGCGCCGCATCGCCACCGTGTTGCTTGATCGCGGTGTGCGTGCGCTGATCATCGCAATCGCGGCAATCTGGCTCGGTCGATTGCTTGGTGTCGGCGCTGACACGATGGCTGCCGGCGACAAGATGGTCGACAAGATCGCTCGCGGCGTCATCGGAGGCATTGTCATCCTGCTTGCGGCTGATCTGCTCTGGCACGTCGTCAAAGCCTATATTGACGGCAAGCTGCTCGATTCACCCCTGGATGGTACCGCGACGGACGAGGAAAAGGCGAAACATGCGCGGATCCAGACGCTGCTGCCGATCTTCCGCAATATCCTTGCCGTGGTTATCGCTGTCATCGCGGTTCTGATGGTGCTCTCCGGCCTCGGCATCGAGATCGGGCCGCTGATTGCCGGAGCCGGGGTCGTCGGCGTTGCCGTCGGCTTCGGCGCCCAGACGATCGTCAAGGACGTCATCAGCGGCATGTTCTATCTCTGGGACGATGCTTTCCGCGTCGGCGAATATATCGAAAGCGGCAGCCACAAGGGCGTCGTCGAAGCCTTCAGCCTGCGATCGGTGAAGCTCAGACATCATCGCGGGCCGCTGACAACAGTGCCGTTCGGCGAACTCGGCGCGGTGAAGAACTTGAATCGCGACTGGACGATCGACAAGATCAGCCTAAACGTCAAATACGACACCGATCTCGTTAAGGCGAAGAAGGTGATCAAGCAGATCGGCCAGACACTGCTCGAAAACCCGGAATTCGGCCCGCACATCATCGAGACACTGAAGATGAAGGGCGTCGAGCAATTCGGAGAATTCGCGATCGAGATCCGCCTGTCGATGATGACGAAGCCCGGCGAGCAATTCGTCATCCGACGCAACGCACTGGCGATGATCCGCAACGCCTTCAAGGAAAGCGGCATCGAGTTCGCCGTGCCGACGGTGCAGGTGGCGGGCGATCGAGAGGCCGATTTGGAGGCTGCCGTCGCGCGTTACGCTTCTCATATGCGAGCCAACGGCGAACCGGCTGCATGAATGCCGCCACCTGAACCTCATTACCGCCGCAAGGCATTCAAGCTTACGAAAATGCAATGTGCCATCAGGTATTCCTGCGCAAATTCGCCCCAATTGAAGATGATTGAGGCGCAGGCGGCGGGGTTGGGTAGCGTCGGCATGGCTTCATAGAGCTTCTATGCCCGTCATGTTACGTCTTCGAAAAATGATTCCCGTCGAATTGGAAACTGCGCAGGTAAGAGATGTCGGGTCACGGCAATTTGGAAGAGATCGAGGCGACGGACGGTTTTTCTTTTCGCACGCTTTTCAGACGTTACAGAACGCCGCTCACTGCGGCAGCGACGCTTATCGTCTTCTGTCTCGTCGGTTACGCGATCATGCAGCTTACCAACGAGGTGCGCTATGACGATGTCGTCGCAGCGCTGGCTGCGACGAGGCCGAGCGCGATCCTGCTTGCTCTGTTCTTCACGGCGCTGAGTTTCCTTTCGCTGGTCTTCTATGATCTCAATGCGATCGAATATATCGGCAAGAAGCTGCCCTTTCCGCATGTGGCGCTGACGGCATTCAGCGCCTATGCCGTCGGCAACACCGCCGGCTTCGGCGCACTGTCGGGCGGGGCGATCCGCTATCGCGCCTATACGCGCCTCGGGCTCTCGCCGGAAGATATCGGCCGCATCATCGCCTTCGTCACGCTCTCCTTCGGCCTTGGGCTGGCGGCCGTCGCGTCGATCGCCCTCATCATCATCGCCAGCGAGATCGGGCCGCTGGTCGGTGTCAGTCCATTTCTTCTGCGGCTGATTGCCGGCTCGATCATCGCCATTCTCGGGTCTGTAATGATCATCGGCCGCGAGGGTCGTGTGCTCGATTTCGGCGCCGTGGCAATCCGCCTGCCGGACTCGCGCACCTGGTCGCGCCAATTTCTGGTCACCGCCTTCGATATTGCCGCCTCCGCGTCGGTGCTCTACGTGCTCTTGCCGCAGACGGCGATTGGATGGCCGGTCTTCCTCGCCGTCTATGCGATCGCCGTCGGTCTCGGCGTGCTCAGCCACGTTCCGGCCGGGCTCGGCGTGTTCGAGACCGTGATCATCGCTTCGCTCGGCAGCGCGGTGAATATCGACGCGGTGCTGGGATCGCTGGTGCTCTACCGGCTGATCTACCATGTCTTGCCGCTGTTGATCGCCGTGCTCGCGGTCTCGGCGGCGGAGTTGCGCCGTTTCGTCGATCACCCCGCCGCCTCCAGCGTCCGCCGTATCGGCGGACGGCTGATGCCGCAGCTGTTGTCAACCTTGGCGCTGCTGCTCGGCGTCATGCTGGTGTTTTCGAGCGTCACGCCGACGCCGGACCAGAACCTGGAATTTCTTTCCAACTATCTGCCGTTGCCGATGGTCGAAGGGGCGCACTTCCTCTCCAGCCTGCTCGGGCTCGCGCTGGTGGTCGCGGCGCGCGGCCTCGGTCAGAGGCTCGACGGCGCATGGTGGGTGGCCGTGTTTTCGGCCGTTGCCGCATTGACCTTGTCGCTTCTGAAGGCAATTGCCCTCGTCGAAGCAGCCTTTCTCGCCTTTCTCATCTTCGGGCTCTTCGTTAGCCGGCGGCTCTTCACCCGGCATGCATCGCTGCTCAACCAGGCGATGACGGCATCCTGGCTGATGGCGATCGCCGTGATCGTCGTTGGCGCCGTCGTCATCCTGCTCTTCGTCTATCGCGATGTCGAATACAGCAACGAACTCTGGTGGCAGTTCGAATTCACCGCCGAGGCGCCGCGGGGACTGCGCGCCTTGCTCGGCATCACCATCATCTCCTCGGCGATCGCCATTTTCAGCCTGCTCCGACCGGCTGCTTTCCGGCCCGAGCCGGCGACAGAGGAGGCGCTGACGCGTGCCGTCGACATTGTCAGGAAGCAGGGCAATGCCGATGCCAATCTGGTGCGCATGGGCGACAAGAGCATCATGTTTTCGGAAAAGGGCGACGCTTTCATCATGTACGGCCGGCAGGGCCGCTCATGGATCGCACTGTTCGACCCGATTGGCGATCATCGCGCCGTGCAGGAACTTGTCTGGCGGTTCGTCGAAGCGGCGCGCGCTGCCGGCTGCCGCGCCGTCTTCTACCAGATTTCGCCGGCGCTGCTTTCCCATTGCGCCGATGCCGGCCTCCGCGCCTTCAAGCTCGGCGAACTGGCGGTGGTTGACCTCCGGACCTTCGAAATGAAGGGCGGCAAATGGGCGAACCTTCGCCAGACGGCGAGCCGAGCCCAGCGCGACGGGCTGGAATTCGCGGTGGTAGGGCCCGAGGACGTGCCTGATATCATCGATGATCTCGCCGCCGTTTCCACGGCCTGGCTCGAACATCACAATGCCAAGGAAAAAGGCTTCTCGCTCGGTTCCTTCGATCCCGATTACGTTTCCTCGCAACCGGTCGGCATCCTGAAGAAGGACGGCAAGATCGTCGCCTTCGCCAATATCCTCGTCACCGAATCACGCGAGGAGAGCACGATCGATCTCATGCGCTTCTCGCCGGACGCGCCGAAGGGCTCAATGGACTTTCTCTTCGTGCAGATCATGGAATATCTGCGTAACCAGGGTTTCACCCACTTCAATCTCGGCATGGCGCCTCTCTCCGGCATGTCGAAACGCGAAGCAGCGCCCGTCTGGGACCGTATCGGTAGCACCATCTTCGAGCACGGCGAGCGCTTCTATAACTTCAAAGGCCTTCGGGCATTCAAATCCAAGTTTCATCCGCACTGGCAACCGCGCTATCTTGCGGTTTCCGGAGGAGGCAATCCGATGATCGCGTTGATGGACGCGACATTTCTGATCGGGGGCGGATTGAAAGGGGTAGTGAGAAAATGATCAGGACAATCCTTCTTGCCACGGCATGCGTCTGCATGCTCGCGGCCGCGCCGGCTGATGCCGCCGAGGAAACCACGCAGAGCTTCGAAAGTGGGCTCATCCCATCGCCGCACATCTTCCTGCCGGAAGGGGAGGTGAAGGGCACCGTGATGCTGATCTCGGATGCCGCCGGCTGGGGCGATTATGAGAAGGCCGAGGCCGACAGGCTGGTCGCCGAAGGCGCTGTCGTCATCGGCGTCGACTTTCCCTCTTATATGCAGGCGCTCAGCCGCTACGACGTCAGCCTCAACGACGGCTGCATCTACATGGTCTCGGATATCGAATCGCTGAGCCAGCAGGTTCAGCGCGCGACCGGCAACAATGCCTATCACCTGCCGATCGTCGCCGGCATCGGCGAGGGCGGGGCCTTGGCCTTGGCGATCGCGGCTCAGACGCCGGATGCGACGATCGGTCAGACGCTTGCGGTCGATCCGCTGGCCGGCATTCCGCTAACCAAGGAGCTTTGCACGCCGGCTTCCAAGAAGGTGATCGGCCAACGCACGGTCTATGGCCTCAGCGACGGCGCCCTGCCGGATCCGATCATATCAGTTTTCACGCCTAAAGCTGACAAGGACGGCCGGGCGCATGCCGAGGCGCTACAGAAAGCCCATTCCGAGATCGAGATCCGCGATTCCACAGACGATGCACAGACGGTATTCGGCGACACGCTCGATGACCTCGTCACTGCCTCCGGCGCCTTCGGCAATCCGCTCGGCCTGCCGCTGGCGGTGCTGGAAGCAACGCCTGCCTTTGATACGATGGCCGTGATCTATTCCGGCGACGGCGGTTGGCGCGACATCGACAAGGAGGTCGGCGGCACGCTGCAAAAAGAAGGCATTCCCGTCGTCGGCGTTGATTCACTTCATTATTTCTGGTCGGAGCGCAAGCCCGAGGAGACGGCCAACGATCTTTCGAAGATCATCGATTTCTATCGTAAGCAGTGGAAGGTGAAGCATGTTCTGCTCGTCGGCTACTCTTTCGGCGCCGATGTCGTGCCCGCTACCTATCAGCTGCTCAAACCGGCCGAGAAGTCCTCCGTGGTGCAGTTGTCGCTGCTGTCGCTCTCGCACCAAGTTGATTACGTCATCTCCGTTCTCGGCTGGCTCGGCCAGAAGACCGAAGGGGCAGGGGGAGATCCGGTCAGCGACCTGAAGAACGTCGATCCGAAGTTGGTGCAGTGCATCTACGGCAAGGAAGATGACGATGATGTCGCTTGTCCGGCACTCAAAAATAGCGGCGCCGAAGTGGTCGAACTGCCCGGCGACCATCATTTTGATGAGAACTACGATCTTCTCACCAAGTCAATCATCGATGGGCTGAAGAGACGGCTGCAGGATTAACGCATCAGCCGTTCTTCACTCCAGCCGAGTTCGGCGAGTTCCCTGCCGCGAAACCGCGCATCATCGGCGACGATGAATTCGTCGAGCTGCGGCGGGGCAACGCTGGTGCCGGCAAGCATTGCATGGACCTGGCCGCGATGATGGGTCTGATGCTGAAAAAGGTGGGCAAGCACGTCGTCCATCCGCTCCTGCTGAATACGATCGCCGCGATGGAGACTGACGATCGAGATCAGCCTTTCCGGCGTCAGGACTTCGCAAAGGTCGATCAGGCGCTGATCGACCTTTGCCTGCGCTTGGGTCAGTGACTCGACATCGTCGAACGGTTCGTCCACCTCGAAAGCCTGGAAGCCGAGCGTGCCACCTTCCATGCCGTCGACATAGAACCAGTCGACGGTGATGATATGATTCAGGGTCTCCTTGATCGACGGAAAGAAGCTCGTGCGCGGCGCTTCGAATTCGCCCGCCTTCAACGCCGCGCAGGCGTGAAGCAGCCGGTGGTTGGCAAAGGCGTTGTTATAGGCAAACTTGCGAAACGCCCTGGCGGGATCGAAGGTCGACATCGGCGGCTTTCCTCTTTCAGCACTCCGGAATGTTTGCGTCAGTCATCGAGATTGCCGTCGAGCCAGACGAGATGACGTGGTGCCCCGGACAGGTTCTCGATTTCATCAGCGATGAAATAGGGCGGGATGTCGAGCGCGGTCAGGGCCGCGCGCGTTGCCGGCACCCATTTGAATTCGAGATGGTTGTCGCCATCTTCGACGCGATGGATGATCTCATGCGGCTGAAAGGGAAATTCCGCCGGGATTTCCATCAGATAATAGAAGCCGAGTTCATGCCAGTCGCGTTGTTCGTAGTGGAAAAAGTTCTCGACGATCCAGAGCAGGCGCAAGACGGTGACCTTGAGGCCAATCTCCTCCACCATCTCGCGTTTCAGCGTTTCCTCCGACGTCTCGCCGATTTCCGCCCGACTGCCCGGAAAGGTCCAGAAGGGCTCGTGCACGGCGCGATGAACAAGCACGTGCCCATCGCGAAAGCCGAGGCCGGCAATGCGGTAATTGAAACGCGCAGCACCCTGAGTCAGGCGGATGGGAGTGCGCTTGCTCATGTCGTTCTTATCCGAGATCGATTACGACGATTTCCGGCGGTACGCCGAAGCGGACAGGAGCAATGGAGCAGCCGAGCCCACCGGAAATGATGATATTACGCCCCTCCTCGACGATATGGCCATAGGCGTAGCGATCGCCGTAGCGCGACGGGACAATCGGTGAACGACCGAAGAAGCGGATCTGTCCGCCATGGGTGTGACCCGAGAGCGTCACCGAGACGCGCTCGGGCACGCGAGGAAATATATCGGGCTCATGGGCAAGTAGGATGACGGGCGCGTCATCAGTGACCTGAGCCATCGTTCCATCGAGATCGTCGAGGCCGGTCATGCGTGTGCGACCCCATTTCCTGCCCGGGAGCAGCGCCAGCTGATCTTCGAGCCCTGCGAGCCAGAAGCCGCGGCCATCCTTTTCGAGCCGGACGGCGCGGTTGCTGTAGACAGGGATGCCGACATCGGCAAGAGCCCGGTGCCCGAAGGTTTCCATCCCGCCGTTCTTCTGGGCGGTCCTGTCTTCCCACCAGTCGTGATTGCCCATGATTGCGTGGACGCCGAGTGGTGCCTGGAGTGCGGCCAGCGCCTTGGACCATTGGCTCGAATGCACGTACTGCGTCACCATGTTCATGCCCGAGGCGTAATCGCCGAGCAGGACGGTCACGTCGCCTTCGAGTTCATTGGCCCGGTGGCAGATCGAGGTAATGCGGTTTGCCGACATCCAGGGTTCGCAGGCATGGATATCGGCGAGTGCGACAACGCGAAGCTTCAGCCCCGATGTCCATCCCGGCGGCGTCAGTCGGTAGCGGGTGATGCCGAGCCGCGCCAGCGGTTCATAGGCGAAGGCATAACCGCCGAGCGCCATGACGCCTGCGACACCCCCGCCAAGAACGTTGAAAAATCCGCGGCGGGTGATCACTCAGTCGTCCTCCTGGAACAGCCGGAACTGCGCAGCCTCCATCTCCTTGGGCGGTTGCATTCCCAGATGTTTCCACGCGATTGCGGTCAGAACGCGGCCGCGCGGCGTACGCTGAATGAAACCCTGCTGGATCATGTAGGGCTCGATAATGTCCTCGATCGCGTCGCGCGGTTCCGAAAGGCCGGCGGCGATGGTTTCGATACCGACCGGTCCGCCGCCGAAATTGACGGCGATCATGTTGAGGTAACGTTTGTCGAGCTGGTCGAAACCGACATTGTCGACCAGCAGGCGGGTCAGCGCTTCGTCGGCGATCTCGCGGGTGACGGCCTCGGCCCTTGCCACTTCGGCGAAATCACGCACGCGCCGCAGCAGCCGGCCCGCAATGCGCGGCGTGCCGCGGGCGCGCCTGGCGATCTCGCGGGCGCCTTCTTCGGTCATCGGCAGGTTCATCAGCCGCGCGCCGCGGCGCACGATCAGCTCCAGTTCCTCGACGGTATAGAAGCTGAGACGTACCGGGATGCCGAAACGATCGCGCAGCGGTGTCGTCAGCAGGCCGAGGCGGGTAGTGGCGGCGACAAGCGTGAATTTCGAGAGGTCGATCTTCACCGAGCGAGCGGCAGGGCCTTCACCGATGATCAGGTCCAGTTGGAAATCCTCCATAGCGGGATAGAGGATTTCTTCGACCGCGGGGTTGAGGCGATGGATCTCGTCGATGAAGAGTACGTCGCGCTCCTCGAGGTTGGTAAGCAGGGCGGCGAGATCGCCGGCCTTGGCGATGACAGGACCGGATGTCGATCGGAAGTTGACACCGAGCTCCTTCGCCATGATCTGCGCCAGCGTCGTCTTGCCGAGGCCGGGCGGGCCGACGAACAGCACATGATCCAGTGCCTCGCCGCGGTTCTTCGCCGCCTCGATGAAGATCTTGAGATTGGCGCGCGCCTCAGCCTGGCCGGTGAACTCGTCCAGCGATTGCGGGCGTAGGGTGACATCAAGGTCTTCACCCCGCTTTTCCGGCGATATCAGGCGGGCGGGCTCGCTCATGCTCTCATTCCGTTTTGAAACCTGTTACAGCAATACACCAAAAGTCGGCTGCCTCGACATCCATTCCTAGGTTTTCCGGTCGTCACCGTGCCAGTTCTTTCAATCCGAGCCTGATCAGCTTGGCGCTGTCTGCGCCTTCGCCAGCCGTTTTCAATGCCGAGGCGACGGCATTCGCAGCCTGATCTCTGCTGTAGCCGAGGTTGGTCAGCGCGGACACCGCATCGGCAACCGGTGCGGCGGCGACACCTTCGCCGAGTTCCTGCTTGAGGGCGATATTGATCGCTTCCCCGGCATAGGCGGGCGCGCGGTTCTTCAGTTCGGTGACGAGACGCATCGCCACTTTCGGGCCGACGCCCGGTGCGCGCGAGACGGCGGCGCGGTCCTGCAGGGCGATCGCATTGGCAAGCTCGCCCGGCGTCAGCGTCGAGAGCACGGCGAGCGCCACCTTGGCGCCGACGCCCTGGACGCTCTGCAGCAGGTTGAACCATTCCCGCTCCAGTGCGGTCATGAAGCCGAAGAGCTTGAGCTGATCCTCGCGAACATAAGTCTCTATGAACAGTACGCAGGCCTCGCCGGCCGAGCCGAGCTTCGACAGCGTTCGGGCCGAGCAATAGGCGACGTAGCAGACGCCGTGCACATCGACGAGCACGTAGTCTTCGCCGATCTCGTCTATAGTGCCTTTCAGCTTGCCGATCATGGGTCGCGGTCTCTCAAGGGTGCGTTTCGGGAGAAATGATGTCCAATTCCGGGAAATAGGAGCGGTAGCGCGCGCCATCGCGTGTCAGAAGACGATGCGATCGAACGACGGCGTGCGCACCGATGAAAAAATCCGGCAGGGTGCGCTCGCGCGGGCCGCCGCTCCTCCGGTACTGTGCGTGCGCCATGCCGGCCCGGTAAGCGGCGGAAAACGGCAGGGCCTCACGGATCAGGTTTAACCGTGACAGGAGAAACGCAAGCGTTTCCTCGCGCGGGGTCATGCTTGCCAGCTCCGCCCAGACGACGGGTGTCATGATGAATTGTGATTCCGGGCGCAATGCGCTCAATGCGCGTGCGGACCATTGCCTGAAAGGATTGTCCGGGCCGAAGATATCGATGAAGATGTTCGTATCAACGAGGACTGAGGTCATCGCGTGGTCCCCTCAGCCATTCCATGAATTCATCGGTGGTCATGCCGTTGGTGTCGAAAGTACCGCTCATGCTGCCGAGCCAGGATTCAAAATCGTCCTGCGATGATTCCGTGCGGCTGGACAGAACGACGAGGCGGGCGCCCTTTTCATCCGCAATGAAATCGACCTCGGATCCCGGGCCGATCTTCAAGCGATCCCTGATGTCCTTGGGAATGGTCACCTGGCCTTTTTCGGTCACGCGCATGGTAATACCTCCGCGGTATTACTTACCAGGAGAAAAGAACAAGTCAAGAACGAATTATCCGGCCATCGCTTGACGCATCCGGTGGCCGCCGCGATTGTGAGCATGACAAATTGCGATCGCCAAGGCGTCGGCGGCGTCATTACCTTTGAATTCGACCTTCGGCATCAGGATCTTCAACATCATGTGAATCTGCTGCTTTTCGCCGTGACCGACACCGATGACCGCCTTCTTCACCGCGTTCGGGGCATATTCGGAAACCGGCAATCCAGCGCGCGCCGGCACTAGCATGGCGATGCCGCGGGCCTGGCCGAGCTTCAGGGTCGCCACCGCGTCCTTGTTGACGAAGGTTTGTTCGACGGCGGCTTCATCTGGCTGGTAGCTATGGACGATGTCGGCCAACCCATCATGCAACTGGCAGAGGCGGGAGGCGAGATCCATCTCGCCATCTGAGGTCACCGTCCCTGAGGCCACGAATTTCAGGGAATTGCCTAATGTGTCGATGATTCCCCAGCCAGTGCGGCGAAGACCGGGATCGATACCGATGATGCGAATCGTATTTTGCATGGTTCAACCTATAGCGATTGCAAAATAAGTGCCATCGATATGTGAACAAAACAAAAACATCGTTGTTTTCGGATGCGCCATTTACCGCGAATTAAAAGAGATGCCTGAATTCTTGTTCGTCGAATGTGCGTGGGGCTTCGTTCCGCAAGAATAAGCCCCCGATATTCTGTTGAGGTCAGCCGGCCGCGCGCCCAGGCTGGCAGGCGCCGTTCAGAGGGTTCGTCGTATATGGCTCAGAGATTTCAATCCCTGTCCTTCAAGGTCATTGCCACATTCATCCTGATGACCGTGCTGTCGATCGCGGTCATCGATGTGCTCGCCTATTTCGCCAGCAGCCGCATCTCCGACGAGCAGGCGCTGAAGGCCAAGGAGAGCGTGCTGATCTTCCGTGGCGACATGCTGCAGGACCAACTGGTGCAGCTCGAAAACCAAGCCAATTCCATCGCGCGCATCGAGGCGCTGCAGATGTCGATCACCAGCTTGAAGAGCGGCTGGAAGACAATCCAGAAGACTTCGGGGGATGCCCGCGCCGAGCTGAAGAAGGTTTTTGTCACGGGCAATCCCAACCCGGCAGACCAGCGCGAGAAGCTGATGAAGCCGGAAGGGCCGAGCGGGTTCTATTATTCAAACCATGAGCAGACGCAGGGCGAAGTTGCCCGTGACCTCGAAAACACCGCTTTCAGCGATCTGCTGATCGCCGATCTCGATGGTAGCGTACTCTATTCCTACAAGAAGGACGACGACTTCGCGGAGAATCTGAAGTCGGACGCCTGGAAGACAACCGGCGCCGGCGTCGCTTTCGCCAAGGCGATCGAGAATGCCGCCAAGGCGACGGATGACGCCGCACCGACGGGCTTCTCCGGCCTCCGTGTCGATGCGGCAAGCGGCAAGCCCGCGATCTTCTATGCCGTGCCGATCGTCAAGCTCGGAGCGGCCAAGGGCATTATCCTGTTCAAAGTGCGCGACGACATCATCTCGAGCATCCTTGCCAAGGGCATCGTCCAGGGCAGCACCGCGCGGGCTGCGATCGTCGCCAGCGATGGCTCCGCTATCGCCCTCGATGCCGGCGGCAAGCTTGCGACGCTCGATGCCACCCCCTTCACCTTCATCAAGGACGCGCTTGCCAGTTCCGCGATGACCGTGGCCGATTTCGACAGGGCGGATGGCGCGGCCCGTGCCTATGTCCGCGGCATCGACTATCGTGGCGACCGCTTTCTCGTGGTCGAGAGCGTGCTGCTCAGCGAGCTCAATGCCGGCTCGATCGAAATCGCCACTTTGCTGACGATGATTGGCTTGGGTGTGCTCGTCGTCATGGCGGTCGCAACCGGACTCGTCACGAATTTCCTGTTTTCGCCGCTGGCGCGGCTCGCCGGTGTGACTCGCGACGTCGCCGACGGCAAGCTCGACAGCGAGATCGGCAGCCTGAACCGCAAGGACGAGATCGGCACGATGGCGAAAGCGCTTGCCCGCTTCCGGCAGTCGCTGATCGAAGGCCGCGAACTCGAAGCGGCGAGCGAAGAGACACGCCTGCAGGCCGAGCAGGAGCGCCAGCAGAATCTCGCAGAACGGGAGGCCGAGGCGAAGTCGCTGCAGCAGGTGGTGGAAGCGCTCGATGACGGTCTGCATCATCTGGCAAGCGGCGATCTCGCCTACCAGATCGACACCCGCTTCCCGAACGAGCTCGAAAGCCTGCGCGTCAATTTCAACGAGGCGCTCGCAACGCTCAGCGAAACTATGACGGCGATCGGCGGCAACTCGATGGCGGTGCGTGCCGGCTCCGAGGAGATGCGCACCGGCGCCGACGAGCTTGCCGGGCGCACCGAACGTCAGGCCGGGTCGATCACCGAGACGGCGAATGCGATCAGCGCCATTACCCAGTCCGTTCGCCGTCAGATCGAGCGGGCAGAGCAGGCTGAGCGTATCGCCCGAGACGCCAAGAAGGAGACGACCGGCTCCAGCCAGATCATGCGTGAGACGATTGCGGCGATGGAGGCCATCCAGACTTCATCGCGCCAGATCAACACCATCATATCGGTTATCGACGACATCGCCTTCCAGACCAATCTTCTGGCGCTGAACGCTGGCGTTGAGGCGGCCCGCGCCGGGGAATCGGGCAAGGGCTTTGCCGTCGTCGCCATGGAAGTCCGGGAGCTCGCCCAGCGCTCATCGAGTGCGGCAAAGGAGATCTCCAGCCTGCTGCAGAAGTCCACGCATGAGGTCGAAAGCGGTGTCGCGCTGGTCGAGAAGGCCGGCGTTGCCCTTACCGGCATCGGCGCCCACGTAGAGGCGATCAACGGCCAGATCAACGAGATCATGGAATCGACCCGCGACGAAGCCAATACGCTGCGCGAGATCAACAATGCAGTGGCCGAACTCGACGCGATGACGCAGCAGAACGCCTCAATGGTCGAGGAGACAACGGCGGCGATCCACCGCCTGGCGACGGAAGCTCTGGAAATGGACCGCCAACTCGGCAATTTCACGCTGCCGCAGGGGCACCACAGATCGAGCGCCGAGGTGCATGTGTTGCGCCGTCACCGGTGAGGCATCGCTTGCAATATTCGACGAGAGCCGCCTTCGCGCGGCCCTTTGTTTGCGTGCACGGTTTGGAATGGGGCGGGCGCCAACCTACATAGACGGGATCCTTCAACTGCCCGGCAGGTTTCCATGGTTCCCTTCTCCATACTCGACCTTTCTCCCATTGCCGAAGGCAGCACCGTGCGCCAGTCGCTCGAAAGCTCCGCGCGGATGGCTCAGAAGGCTGAAGAGTTCGGTTACAAGCGCTTCTGGCTAGCCGAGCATCATGGCATGCCGGGCATCGCCAGTGCTGCGACCGCCATTGTCATCGGCCATGTCGGGGCTGCGACAAAACGCATCCGCATCGGCTCCGGCGGCATCATGCTGCCCAATCATTCGCCGCTCGTCATCGCCGAGCAGTTCGGCACGCTGGAGGCGCTCTTTCCCGGCCGCATCGATCTTGGTCTCGGGCGGGCGCCGGGAACGGACATGCGCACGGCGCAGGCGCTGCGGCGCAACCTCGAGGCCGGCGCGAACAGTTTCCCGAACGACGTGGTGGAATTGCAGCAGCTTCTCGGCACTCCGGTCGAGAACCAGGCGATCCTTGCGGTGCCCGGCAATGGTTCGCATATCCCGATCTGGCTGCTCGGCTCCAGCCTCTACAGCGCCCAGCTTGCCGCCATGCTCGGACTTCCCTATGCCTTTGCTTCGCATTTCGCCCCCGACATGCTGCTCGAGGCCATCGCGATCTACCGAGATCGCTTCCAGCCTTCGGCAACACTCGACAAGCCCTATGTGATGGTCGGCGTCATGGGCGCGGTGGCGGAAACTGATGGGGAAGCCCAATATCATTTCACCTCCGCCCAGCAGCAATTCGTCAACCTGCGCCGCAATGTGCGCGGCCCGTTTCCGCGCCCTGTCACTGATATGGAAGGCTTCTGGTCGCCGATGGAAAAGATGAACGTCGAACACACGCTGCGTTATGCCGTGGTGGGCTCACCGACGACGGCGGAGGCGAAGCTGACGGAGTTCCTCCGGGAGACTCAGGCTGACGAGGTGATCATCTCGATGCCGATCCATGACATCGAGGCGCGGCTGAGGTCGGTGGAACTGTTTGCCAGTCTCGGAAACTTCATGCGGACCGCCGCGTAGCATCACGGTAGCATCCCGAAAAAGCAGAAAACCCGGCGCAGAGGCCGGGTTTCTATTGATGATCGTGCGGAAACTCAGGCGGAGAGCTTGGCCAGAACCTCTTCCGAGACTTCGAAGTTGGAATAGACATTCTGCACGTCGTCGTCGTCTTCGAGCGAGTCGATGAGCTTCATTAGCGACTGTGCTTTTTCCTCGTCCACCGGCACGTTGTTCTGGGCGCGCCAGACAGCCTTGACGGTTTCGGCTTCGCCGAGGCTTGCCTCCAGGGCTTTCGACACTTCGCCAAGGGCTTCGAAAGCGCAGGTGATGTAATGGCCCTCTTCGTCGGTCTCGACGTCATCAGCGCCGGCTTCGATCGCGGCTTCCATTACCTTGTCGGCGTCGCCAGCGGAAAGTTTGTAGGTGATTTCGCCAACATGATCGAACGAGAAGGAAACGGAACCGGTTTCACCGAGAGCTCCGCCTGCCTTCGTGAAGATCGAGCGGACGTTGGAGGCGGTGCGGTTGCGGTTGTCGGTCAGGGCTTCGACGATGATCGCCGTGCCGCCCGGACCATAACCCTCGTAGCGGACTTCGTCATAGTTTTCGCTGTCGGCGCCGGCTGCCTTCTTGATGGCGCGGTCGATGTTGTCCTTCGGCATGGACTGGGCCTTGGCGTTCTGGATTGCCAGGCGAAGACGGGCGTTCATCGTCGGGTCGGGCAGGCCGGCCTTGGCGGCAACGGTGATTTCGCGCGCAAGCTTGGAGAACATTTTCGACCGCACGGCATCCTGACGGCCTTTGCGGTGCATGATGTTTTTAAACTGTGAATGGCCAGCCATGGCACCCCTGTTCACGTCTCATTGTTCGGAATGGGCCGCCTTATAAGAGCGAAACGGCACCCGTTCAAGGAAAAAGCAGTGGATTTGTCGCATGATGCACGGGGTTGCTGCCGTACTCAGTCAACTTTCAGCCGCTTGCGGCTAGCGAAGAAACCATGCCCGTCCTGCCGTCGGCAGCGCACCCCTTCGGTGCCGGAGGTGCAGAAATAAGGCCCGCCCTTCCAGCTATCTCCATAGTCGAGCACATGCTCGTCGCTGCAGCAGGCGGTGTCTCCGACCATCTTGAAGGTATAGGCCTTGCCGCTCGCACCGAGGATGAGGCGGACGTAGAGCGGCTCGATGCGATCGCAAGCAAGTTCCGGCCCGCCGTCTTCTGGCACATACATTTCGACGCCGCCCTTTGGCGTATAGACACAGCCGATATTTCTTGTGGGCGTGACGAAGACGATCTGACCGTTCTGGTCGGGTTTGAACGTCTTTTCCGCTGCAAAGCAGGCAGGTGCACAGGCTGCGCAGAAGATCAAAGTCAGAATCGAATGTCCTGCTCGCATGTGATCCTCCGCCGGTCAGGTGCACTATCGCATATTTCTCTGCGCTGAAAAGACGGCGCCGCCCGCTGCTTGCGAACGGAACAAAGGTAAGAGGATGACGTTTCAACCGAACTCCACCCAACGGAAAGGAACGGTCATGGCAAGTCTCAGCGAGGCGCGGGAGCAACCAGCACGTCAGCTTTGGGATCAGGTCAACGGTGTTCATGCCGGCATGCTCGGAATTTCCGGGCTTGATATGCACATGCAGCCGATGGCGCCGCATGCCGATCCCACCACCAACACGATCTGGTTTTATACCAAGACCGACGCCGACATCGTGCGGGCCATCAAACCCGGTAGTCGCGCGCATTTTTGCGTCGTCGGCAAGGATCACGATTATCACGCCTGCCTTTCCGGCGTCATCGAGGTACGCCCCGACCCGTCCAAGATCGAGGAATATTGGAGTTCGATGGTGGCGGCCTGGTATGACGGCGGCAAGAAAGACCCGAAACTCACCATGCTTTCCCTGCATGTCGATGATGCCGAGATCTGGGTTTCGACAGGCAGCACGCTAAAATTCGGTTGGGAGATCGCCAAGGCCAATCTCGACGACGACAAGATGCCCGAGGTCGGCGTCAAACGCCACCTGCAATTTGCTTGATCAGCAAGGTTTGGAGGGGCCCGCCGGCTTTTACTGCACGCCCTTCATCACATAGATCAGCGGCTTCCTGGGAAGCGTGCGCATGGAAACGGTGAGGCTGTCATCAGGCGCATAAGTGATATCGAAGTCCTTTCCGAACATGGAGACGAAGGCATTGACCGGCGGGCCACGGCGGTGCATCGGCAGGATCAGCGACGAGCGTAGCCGCTTGATGACGCGGCTCATGCTGTCGGCGCCCATGGTCAGGCCGCCGTCGACGGGCACCATGACGACGTCAAGGCGGCCGATTTCGGTATAATGGCTATCAGTCAGCTCGTAGTGCAGATGGCCGAGATGGCCGATGCAGAGACCGGCAATTTCGAAGATGAAAATCGAGTTTCCATCCTCCTGCGACCCGCCGAGGCCGTAGCTGAAGCGGATATCGGTCGTGACGTTGCGGATATAGGCATCGCCGACGACGAGATTGATGCTGGCCTTCTCGCCCGGCACGTCGCTCCAGCCGTGGAGCACATGCTTGATGTCGGGCTCAGGCGTCAGGGTGAAGTGAGTCGTATGAGCCTTGTTCATCGTGACGACATCGGGGGTCGTCGCCGGCTTGTACCAGCCATTATAATCCGTCGCGATAATGATGCCGCCGGGTGTCTCGATTTCGAAGGTGGAATGGCCGAGATAGGCAAATCTAACATTCTCGCCTTCGGATACAGCCGGCATCGGCGCCGGGGCGACGGAGAAACTGACGAAGGTCGCCCTGGGCATATTCTCGGCGATCACGTGGCATTGGCTGGCTCGCCGGCGCTGCTCCTGTGCCTCGGCGGGATCTGATGCGGCGAAGGCCGTCAGGCATGTGATAGCGAGGATAAGATAATGCGGCCTCATGCCACCCCTCCGGCGCTTTCATTGAGCGGCGGAGGATGCGTCATGAGGTCGCAGCGGTCCAGAGCCGCGATGCTCACAATTGCGTGTTGGAGCGGCTGGATTACCGCCAGAACTCCGGCACCGTTTCGGCCAAACGCGGCCCGAGCCGAAGCGGCGCGATCTTTTCGGCCAGTCCCGTGGCATCGGAAATCTCGACGCCGACGCCGCAGATCGTCGCCGGGCCGCTTGCCGCTTCCATGCGGCCCTTCGGCATCTTGGAGATGAAGCGGTTGAGTGGCTCCTCCTTGTCCATGCCGAGGGAGGAGTCGTAGTCGCCGCACATGCCGGCATCCGACATATAGGCGGTGCCGCCGTTCAGGATCTGCGCATCGGCGGTCGGCACATGGGTGTGGGTGCCGACGACGAAACTGGCGCGGCCGTCGACGAAATGGCCAAAGCATTGCTTCTCGCTGGTCGCTTCGGCATGGAAATCGAAGACGATTGCATCGGCCTGCTCTTTCAGCGGGCAGGCATCGAGGATCGCTTCCGCCGATTTGAAGGGGTCGTCGAGTTCCGGATGCATGAAGACGCGGCCCATGACATTGGCAACGAGCACCCGCGCACCGTTCCTGGCATAGAAAAGGCCGGAGCCGCGCCCTGGCGTGCCTTGCGGATAATTGGCCGGCCGCAGGAATTGATCGTGCCGCCCGGCAAAGGCGACGGCTTCCTTCTGGTCCCAGACGTGATTGCCGGTCGTCACCACATCGGCACCGGCATTGATCGTTTCGAGAAAGATGTCCTCGGTGATGCCGAAACCGCCGGCGGCATTCTCGCCGTTAACGACGACAAAATCGAGCCTGAGGTCGGAGATCAGGCCGGGGAGGCGGTCCCAGACCGCCGTGCGTCCCGTCTTGCCGACCATGTCACCCAAAAAAAGCAGCCGCATTCCCTATCCAATCCAAGAAGCAAAAAAGCGAAGGCCGCTTTCTGTCAGGATGGCATCCAGGCTTATGTCATGCGGCTCGTCGGGCACATGTGCCACTTCCTGGCAGTCGAATGCAATGCCGATCAGCTTGGGGTGCAGGCCTTTCTCTCTGAGCCGGCTGATGGCGCGGTCGTAGTGGCCGGCGCCGTAGCCGATGCGGTGGCCTCTGACATCGAAAGCCGAAAGCGGCACCAGCATGATCTCGGGATCCAGGACGGCGGCATGCTCGGTTGGGCCGACCGTGCCGAAACCGGTAGCGACAAGCGGTGCGCCTTCCGCCAATTCGCGAAAGACGATGGTCTGCTTGTCGAGGATCGCCGGCACGCAGAGCCGCGCGCCGCGTGCTGCAAAGCGCGACATCAGCGGCCTGAGATCGGCCTCCGACCGGATCGGCAGGAAGCCGGAGATGATGGTGCCCGGCTCGAAGGCGACCGCCTCGCCGGCGTGATCGGCCATTGCAAGGCTTTTGGAGATGCGCTCTTCAGGAGCGATGGCGTCGCGGGCGGCCAGCCGTTCGTTGCGCAGCTGCGCTTTCAGTTCTTTTGCGGTCATTCGATCTGCCGGATTGAGAGGTCTAACCGAGCATAGCCGGCTGGAGACCCGATGCAAATGCCGGCTGCGACAGGGCTGCACCCGTTTCACGTCGTATCACCCTGCGGTTACCGATCGTCAGACGAGGATGCCTATCGATACTGCGCAGATTCGTGCCGCGGCGACACCGGCAAGGCGGTCGCCAGCCACCGCATCGTTTCCTCGAACAGAGGAGTTCCACCTGGCAGCCAGCCGAGCGCACGGATTTTCGCCGTGTTCATCGGATTGAGGGCAGCCTTGTCGGCGGGGGGCGGCAAAGCGTGGGGACAGCTCGTTTCACGGCGGATAGCCGCGAGAATGTCGCGCGTGTCGACTGTTATGTCCGATATGTTGAAGACTTCGCCCGAGATGCGGGTGCTTTCCGTCTCCAGCATCAGCCGCACCGCGCGGCCGAGGTCGCGACCATGAACCTCCGTCCCGGCGCGAGCAGCGACCGGCCGGCCGGCGAGATAATCGGCGACGAGGCCATCCCATTTGTTCGGTGGGAGATCGCCATAGACACCAGTTGCCCTCAGGCTTACGCCGGCAAAACCCGGCGTCGAGAGATGGCTGAGCGCGCCTTCGGCGTCGAGTTTCACCTGGCCGTAGAGCGTCTCCGGTTTTGGAAGCATCGTTTCGACAAGCTCGGTTCCCGGCGGTTGATCGCCATAGGCAGCGCGGCTGGACAGGAAGACGCAACGGCGCGTCCCGGCGCGTTTGGCCGCTTCGAAGAGCCGGACGGTGCCGTCGAGGTTCAATCTGTGGAAGCTCTCGGGATCGTCGCCCTCGCCGCCGCGATATTTGCCGGGAACATGGCTGAAGGCGGCGTGCACGAAGAAGTAAGCGTCGTCGAAGACGTCGATCTGATCCTTATCGGGATCGAGGGAGAGTGCTGCGTACTCGACCGGGCGAGAGAAGAAACGCGGCAGCGGCGCCCGGCGCCCGCCGACAATCACCTGATAGCCGGCGGCCAACAGCTCCTCGACGACGTACCGGCCGACGAGACCCGTTCCCCCGGATACCAATACTTTCATGCCGTCCCTTCCGGATTTCCCAGCGCCGTGATCTGAGGCAAGTCGCCATGATCGTGTATATTGTGCCACAGGTCGATCAATGGTTGTAGTTGTTTTGCCTTGGGATGATCCTTTTCCCACGGTTTTTCATACTGATAGTGCACGATCGAAATGCTCTTCCAGTCCCAAAGCTCCGGCATGGTGAACCATACATATTGCAGCATGTTGAAATAGACCGGTAGGCCGTGCCATTCCGGGAAGAACGTCTGCAGAAAGGTCTGGTCGGTGCGTCGCCAGAAAGCCTCGGGCCTGTCGAGGCTTTCGAGCATTTTCCCGAATGTGTCATGCGACGGCGTGGCGACGAAGACGCCGGAATTCAAGCGGCGAAAGTCGGCGAGACTTTCATAGACGTTGGGAGCGGCAGAAAATTCCGGATAGAGGAAGAGCCTGTCGACGTTCTTCAGCACCAGGGCGTCGGCATCGATGAAGACGCAGCGCTCATACTCCACCAGCTGCCAGAGCCTGAGCTTGCAGAAATTGTCGAGCGGCGAATGGAACTCCGGCTTGCGGCCTTTAGTGAAGGGGGCGGCGGAGTGGAGATGGCCGCGGGCGTGGCGCTCGTTGAAGGTATCGGAGAGCGGCAGGTGCCCGACCTGGATCAGGCGGCAGTCAAGGGTCTTAAGCGGGGCGAGGGCCGCCGCGTCGACGCCCCCGGTGTGAAGGACGACGAGATCGGCTGCGGTGTCGGTCCGGCGCAGGGAGCGGGCGAGGGCGGTTGCGCCCATCGCATAATCAGCATTGGTGACCAGGGTGACGTAGGCGAAACGGCCGGGGATTTCGATCACTCTCGTCATATCGCCTTCGCTCATGACACAGACTTCAGCCGCTTGCCTTCCGGATCGTGATTGAGCGTCGCGGCAATGTCTTTAGTCCAGGCGGAGACGGCCGGCACGCGAGAGCGGTCGACGCGATAGGCGAATTTCTTCGCCACGTCGACGATTTCGCCCAGCAGCCCGGCTTCCAGCGTGGTCGGTTCAAGGCCAAGGTCGAGGAACTTTTCGTTCCGCACGATCAGCTCGTTTTCGGCAGCCTCCTTGCGCGGGTTGGGCAGCCAGGCGATCTTGGCGCCGCTCATCCTGGCGATCATCTCGGCGAGGTCTCGCACCCGGTGGGTTTCCGTCATTTGATTGAAGATCTCGACGCGGGCGCCGCGGACGGGCGGGTTCTTCAGCGCCAGCTCGATGCAGCGCACCGAATCCTGGATGTGGATGAAGGCGCGGGTCTGGCCGCCGGTGCCGTGCACCGTCAGCGGATAACCGATCGCTGCCTGAATGAGGAAACGGTTCAACACCGTGCCGTAATCGCCGTCGTAATCGAAACGGTTGATCAGCTGCGCGTGGCGGCGCGTTTGCTCGGTATGCGTGCCCCAGACGATGCCTTGGTGCAGGTCGGTGATCCGCAAGCCGTCGTTCTTGGCGTAGAATTGGAAGAGAAGCTGATCCAGGCACTTGGTCATGTGGTAGATCGAGCCCGGATTGGAGGGGTAGAGAATCTCCTGGCTGACCGTTTCGCCGTCCACGGTTTCAACGCCGACCGGCAGATAGCCTTCGGGGATGGCTGCACCGACCGTCGAATAGCCATAGACGCCCATGGTGCCGAGATGGATGAGGTGGGCGTCGAGATTGAGATCGGTCAGCGCGTTCAGGAGGTTGTGCGTGGCACTGACATTGTTGTTGACCGTGTAGTTCTTGTGGCGGTCGCTCTTCATCGAATAGGGCGCGGCCCGCTGTTCGGCAAAATGGATGATCGCGTCCGGCCGGTGTTCCGAAAGCCATTTCTTCAGAAGTTCGTAATCCCTAGCGAGATCGATCAGATTGAAGTGGATACGGCGTCCAGTTTCTGCGTGCCAGATGCGCGTGCGCTCCTGGATCGAATCCATCGGGGTGAGCGACTGAACGCCGAGTTCGGTGTCTATCCAGCGGCGCGAGAGATTGTCGAGGATATGGATGTCATGACCGGCATCGGAAAGGTGGAGCGAGGTGGGCCAACCAATGAAACCGTCTCCGCCCATAACCGCAATCTTCATCGCATCGTCTCCTGATCGGTCGCTATTATCGGGAATAGTTAGGAATTATGACAATCATTCAATGCCGGCCGGCGGCGCATTCCATGCCGGCCGGCCCGGCATTCAATGCTTGCTTGCCGCCAAACGTTGCGCCAAAGAGGGCACCTCACTTTGGAGAAAATTATGACCGAACGCCCTTTTTCCATCTCGGGAGAGCTGACGGAGGCCGGACATCGCCTCGTTCAGCGGGTCTATTATGAAGATACGGATTTCTCCGGCCTCGTCTATCACGCCCGCTACCTGCATTTCCTCGAGCGCGGCCGCACCGATTATCTGCGCTGCCTCGGCGTCGAGCAGCGCGAGCTCGTCAGCGCCGATGAAGAAGGCCTCGTCTTCGTCGTCCACCGCATGGAGATCGACTTCAAGAGTCCCGCGCGCATGGATGACGTGCTGACGATCCTGACGCATACTGAAAAGGCCGGAGGCGCCAAGATGGTGCTCAACCAGCAGATCCGGTCAGGCGAAACTCTGCTGATTGCAGCCAAGGTGATCATCGCCGTCATCAACGCCAAGGGGCGGCCGCGGCGGCTGCCCGAAACGCTGGCGGCAAAGTTCCTGGAAGGTAGCCGGCCGCTGTAGTTCCGAATCGGCCTTGTCAAAACTTGAACTTTATGTGAAGGAATTCCCGCGCTGCAGGATGAGCGCTCTTTCGGCAGCCGGACCATGCTCCGGTCAAGTAATCCATGGAACAAAACCTTCCGAACACAGGCTTTCTGTCATCGTCTGGCACTAACGATCTATTAACCATAATAGTGTCTTACTGGGAAAGTCGGAGTTTGTGCGGTGCACGCCTTCCTTTGACCAAATTTGACGGCAAGAAGGCGGAAGAAGAGCTTGGAAGCTTGACCAGGGCTTTGGGCGGCGGTCCCGGACACTTCTTGCGAGATCATTTTGTGCCGCCCGGTCCAGCGCCGGGCGTTTGGATTCGGGGATTTTGGATCAATGGAACAAGTAGGATTGGCAGCAGCCACGACGGACGTCAGCCTCTGGTCGCTTTTCATGCAGGCCGGCATCGTCGTCAAGCTCGTCATGCTCGGGCTCATCGCAGCCTCGGTCTGGACCTGGGCGATCGTCATCGACAAGTATCTGGCCTATGGCCGCGCAAGACGCCAGTTCGACAAGTTCGAGCAGGTTTTCTGGTCGGGCCAGTCGCTGGAAGAACTCTATCGTTCGCTGTCCGAACGCAACAACACCGGCCTGGCGTCGATCTTCGTCGCAGCCATGCGCGAATGGAAGAAATCCTTCGAACGCGGCGCCCGCTCGCCGATCGGCCTGCAGATGCGTATCGACCGCGCCATGGACGTGACGCTCGCCCGTGAAACCGAATATCTCGGCGCCCGTTTGGGATCGCTCGCGACCATCGGTTCGGCCGGCCCGTTCATCGGTCTCTTCGGCACGGTCGTCGGCATCATGACCTCGTTCCAGGCGATCGCTGGCTCGAAATCGACGAACCTCGCGGTGGTCGCACCCGGTATCGCTGAAGCATTGCTCGCCACCGCGATCGGCCTCGTCGCCGCTATTCCGGCCGTCATCGCCTACAACAAGTTCTCTGCCGATGCCGGCAAGCTCTCGGCGCGCATGGAGGGTTTCGCGGACGAATTCTCCGCCATCCTTTCGCGCCAGATCGACGAGAAGCTGCAGCCCCGCGCTGCCGCGCAGTAACCAACGGAGTATTCTCACATGGGTATGGCTGTTGGAGGCAATGGCGGCGGAGGCGGCGGACGCCGCCGTCGCGGCGGTCGGAACAAGGCCGTGATCTCCGAAATCAACGTGACGCCGCTCGTCGACGTCATGCTCGTGCTTTTGATCATCTTCATGGTCGCGGCGCCGATGATGACCGTCGGCGTACCGATCGACCTGCCGGAAACGCAGGCTAAGGCGCTGAATTCCGAGACGCAGCCGATCACGATTTCAGTCAAGAACAGCGGCGAAGTCTACCTGCAGGAAACTCCGATCCCGGCCGCCGAGATCGCCGCCAAGCTCGAGGCGATCGCTACCACCGGCTACAATGAACGCATCTTCGTGCGCGGCGACGCGACGGCGCCTTATGGTGTCATCGCCGACGTGATGGCTCGCATCCAGGGGGCCGGTTTCAAGAATATCGGCCTCGTGACGCAGCAGAAGAAGGACCAATAGCGTTCAAGATGAAGACCAGCGTCGTCACATCTGCTGTTCTGCATTGCCTGGTGCTCACCTGGGCGATGGTGTCGCTGAGTGCGCCAGAATCCTTCAAGGTCGAGGATTTCGAGGCGATGCCGGTCGATCTCGTGCCGGTAGAATCGATCACCCAGATGCAGCAGGGCGACAAGAAAGCTCCGAAGAAGGAGACGTCCGCGCCCGTGCCGACGACACGGCCGCCGATCGCGCAGCCGTCTGAGAATGCCGGCGACAACAATGCCGACCTGAAGACGCCGCCGGTCCCGAACGCCAAGCCCAGCAACAGCGAAGCTGCGGCGGCGAATTCGAGCGAGAAGCCATTGCCGACGATCGATCCCAAGCCGAACGACGTCAAGGAAGTCAACAAGGAAGAGACTGAGGTCGAGCAGCCGAAGGAGGTTGCCTCCATTCCGCCGCCGAAGCCCGTCGAAGTGACGCCGCCGAAGCCGGAGGAAAAGCCGCCGGAAGAGCAGGCCAAGCCTGAAGAGTCGCCGAAGCCGGATGCGGAAGCGCTACCGGATAAGGTGCCGACGCCTGTTGTCAAGCCGCAGGTAAAGCCGCCGGAACCGCAGAAGCCTGCCGAAAAGCCGCCGGAAAAGCCCGCGGACGAGCCGAAGGCTGCGGAAAAACCGACGGACAAGAAGAAGGCCGACAAGAAGCAGGAAGTGGCGAAATCGGCCTCCACGATGAAGAGCGATTTCAATGCTGACGAGATTTCGGCCTTGCTGAACAAGACCGACCCTGCCACCGGCGGCGCCAAGCGCTCGACGCAGGAGGCATCGCTCGGTGCGAAGAAGAGCAATGGCGGTTCAAAGCTCAGCCAGAGCGAAGAAGATGCTGTGCGCGGCTTGATCGAGGGGAACTGGCTTGTCACGCCGGGGATGGAAGGCCTTTCCGGCATGGTCATCAAGGTACATATGAAGCTCGACAGGGATGGCAACATTATCGGCCAGCCGGAAGTCGAGTCATCGGGCGGCAGCAGCAGCGATGCCACACGCCGTGCGTTGGAAGGCGGCGCATACAGAGCTGTCATGAAATCCGCACCCTTCTCGATGCTTCCGAAGGACAAGTATGACGCTTGGAATGAGTTCGACCTTAACTTCGATCCAAGCAGCATGGGAATCTAGATGCTGATGGACCTGTCCCATGGCAACAAGTCTATTGCAGCCGCCATCATGCTTGGAACGATTCTAGCTTGTGGGCCTGAAGCGTTGGCGCAGCCGGTCGATGCGGCGATCTCTGATAACTCGGCCGCGGATTTGCTCGCAATCGCTTCCTCCTTCAATGTTCCTCCCGGGCAGGCGAGGGACGGCGGAGTCGTGATTACTATCCACCTGTGGCTCGATAAGAATGGTGCGATCGCTGGTTCACCCAAGGTAACAGCCTCGGGCGGCACCGAAGCTGCTCGGAAAAGCCTGTCGGCTGCGGCCCTCCGCGCCGTCCGGCGTTCCGCGCCATTCACCATGCTCCCGAAAGAAAAATATGAATCCTGGAGGGAGGTCGTCCTGCACTTCGATTCCAGCGATCCGACTCCATAGATGCTGAAAGGCTGTTTGGTATGACAAAGTGTTCCTTTTTCCGCGCCATTTTGGTCGCGGTAGGTCTGATGACCACTGCCGTCTTTGCGACGCCGGCCAATGCGCTCGTCACCCTCGACATTCGAAAAGGCAACGTTCAGCCGCTGCCGATCGCGGTGACCGACTTCCTGCAGGGCGATATGGGTGCGCAGGTCTCGCAGGTGATTGCCGCCGACCTGCAGCGTTCCGGCCTCTTCGCGCCGATCAACAAGAGTGCCTTCATTGAGAAGATTTCCAATCCCGATGCGGCGCCGCGGTTCGAAGATTGGAAGGTCATCAACGCGCAGGCACTGGTGACCGGCCGCGTTACTCAGGAAGCCGACGGCCGCCTTCGCGCCGAATTCCGTCTCTGGGACCCCTTCGCCGGCCAGCAGATGACCGGCCAGCAGTTCTATACGCAGCCGGAGAACTGGCGGCGTGTCGCCCATATCATTGCCGACGCGATCTACAAGCAGATCACCGGCGAAGAGGGATACTTCGACACCCGCGTCGTCTTCGTCTCCGAATCCGGCACCAAGCAGCAGCGCAAGCGGCAGCTGGCGATCATGGATCAGGACGGCTTCAACGTGCGGATGCTGACGGATGGCAGCGACCTCGTGCTCACGCCGCGCTTCTCGCCGAGCCGGCAGGAAGTCACCTACATGTCCTTCGCCAACCAGCAGCCGCGCGTCTATCTGCTGCAGCTCGAAACCGGGCAGCGTGAAGTCGTCGGCAACTTCCCCGGCATGACCTTCTCGCCGCGTTTTTCGCCGGATGGCCAGAAGGTGATCATGAGCCTCCAGCAGGAAGGCAATTCCAACATCTATACGATGGACCTGCGCTCGCGCACGACGACGCGGCTGACCTCGACGGCGGCGATCGACACCTCGCCCTCCTATTCGCCTGACGGTGCCCGCATCAGCTTCGAAAGCGACCGAGGTGGCAAGCCGCAGATCTACGTGATGAACGCCGATGGCTCGGGCCAGACCCGCATTTCCTTCGGTGACGGCTCCTATTCGACGCCGGTCTGGTCGCCGCGCGGCGATCTCATCGCCTTCACCAAACAGTCCGGCGGCAAGTTCTCCATCGGCGTGATGAAGCCAGATGGCTCGGGCGAGCGCATCCTGACGTCCGGCTTCCACAATGAAGGCCCGACCTGGGCGCCGAACGGCCGGGTGCTGATGTTCTTCCGCCAAGCGGCAGGCGCGGGTGGCCCGCAACTCTATTCGATTGATCTGACTGGTTATAACGAGCAGCTGGTCAAGACGCCGAGCTATGCATCCGACCCGGCCTGGTCGCCGCTGCTGGAGTAGCGAGTGCATCACTGCCTTTATGTCGCCTCAAAGTCGTGGAAACCGGGCGACACGGGACAAATCAGTAAACTGTTAACCATAATCTTTGAGGGGCGGTTAACCGAGTGCGGTTACTGTCCGGAAACCCTGATGAACTCGCAAGGAGACCGGCCATGAGCCGAATTCATACCCCGGCAATGAGCCGTATGCAGAATTTCGCCCGCAACCCTGTCATGATCGCGCTTCTGGCCGGTCTCGCGCTTGCAAGCTGCGCGAACAAGAAGAACGGCGGCATGCCGAACAGCGCCGGCGACATGGGTCTCGGCGCAGGCGCCGCGACGCCGGGCTCGACCCAGGACTTCACGGTCAATGTCGGTGACCGCATCTTCTTCGATACCGACTCCACGTCGATCCGCGCCGATGCCGCACAGACGCTCGACCGTCAGGCACAGTGGCTCGGTCGTTACCCGAACTACCAAATCACCGTTGAAGGCCATGCCGACGAACGCGGCACCCGCGAATACAACCTCGCACTCGGTGCCCGTCGCGCTGCTGCCACCAAGGACTACCTCGCTTCGCGCGGCGTTCCGGCACAGCGCATGAAGACGATCTCCTACGGCAAGGAACGTCCGGTCGCCGTCTGCGACGATATTTCTTGCTGGTCGCAGAACCGCCGCGCGGTGACCGTGCTCGGCGGCGCCGGCATGTAATCTTCGGATATAATTCGTTTCCGCAGAGGCGGTCCCGCAGCGGGCCGCCTTTCTTTTTGACCACACTTTGGCCAGACTCCGTTGCTTTTTGACAGCAATTGGAAAAATCTCCTGTTCGTGCCTCATGGCGCGAAGAATCACTGGGACAGGACGATACATATGAAGAAACTTGTCGTGGCAGGCATGCTGTGCCTGGCGGCTATCACCGGGAGCGAACGGACGGCTTATTCGGCCTCGTTCTTCGGGCTGCATCTCGGCGGCCGATCCGCGGAACAGCAGTCGGCCCCGCCCGTCGTCAAGGTGCAGAGCGGAGACGCGGAAATCCGCGTGCAGCAGCTCGAAGAGCAGATGCGGCAGCTGAATGGCCGAATCGAGGAGATGAGCTTTCAGCTTCTGCAGATGCAGGAGACGATCCGCAAGCAGCAGGAAGACAATGAATTCCGGTTCCAGCAGCTCGAAAAAACCGGTAGCGGTGGCGGCGCCAAGGCTCCTGTCAAAAAGAGCGAGACCGATCCCGCTCCGGCAGCGTCCGGCAGCGACGACGTCGCCAGAGTGATTCAAGCACCGCAGGGGGCCGAAACGGCTCCCTCCACCGAGGTGCCTGCCAATACCGGCCTCGGCCAGCCGCCGAAGCAGCTCGGCTCGATCGAGTTCGATCAGAACGGCAATGCGATCGGCGGAAGCGTCGATGAAAACGCCACCATCGGTTCCGGCCCGGTTCCCACTGCCAACAGCGGCACGCCGCAGCAGACGGCCTCGCTCGGCGGCGAGGCGGATCAGTATAAGTCAGCATACGGCCACGTGCTCTCGGGCGATTACGGCACGGCCGAGCAGGAATTCAATCAGTACATCGCCCGTTACCCGAGCAGCGCACGCGCGGCGGACGCCAATTTCTGGCTCGGCGAAGCGCTCTATTCGCAGGGCAAATATAACGAGGCGGCCAAGACTTTCCTCAATGCACATCAGAAATACGGCAGCTCGGAAAAGGCGCCGGAAATGCTGTTGAAGCTTGGCATGTCGCTTGCTGCCCTCGACAACAAGGAAACCGCCTGCGCGACCCTGCGCGAAGTCTCGAAGCGTTATCCGAAGGCGTCACGCGCCGTCATAAGCAAGGTTGCGAGCGAACAGAAACGCCTCGCCTGCTGAGGTCTTCCGGAATGTCTCCGGACGCCGCATCGCCCCGACAGGCGATCCGCCAGTTTCTCGCATCGCTTCGAAGTCCTGCGCGCATTCTCGTCGCGATCTCTGGCGGCAGCGATTCCACCGGCCTGCTTCTCCTCCTCGATGAAGTCGTGAAAGCCGCGCCCCAGCTTGAAATTTCCCTTTGTGCCGCGACCGTCGACCACGCGCTGCGCGCCGGTTCCGCAGACGAGGCGCGAGAGGTCGCAGCCCTCTGTGCAGCCCTCGGCATTCCCCATATGAGCGCCACATGGCAGGGCGAAAAACCGAAAACCGGCATCATGGCCGCGGCACGCGAGGCCCGTTACAGCCTTCTAGCCGAGGCAGCCGAAGCGCTCGGCGCCAACCTCATCGTCACCGGTCATACGCTGGACGACCAGCGCGAAACGCTTGCCATGCATGGCATGCGAACGGAGCAGGTTTCCACCGGTATTGCCGATGCCGTGCTTTTCGACCGGCGATTCTGGATTTTGCGCCCGCTTCTATTTTCCACTCGGATGGATATCCGCGCTTTCCTGCGGGCGCGGGGCGTGCGGTGGATCGACGATCCGAGCAATGAGGATACGAATTACGAGCGTGTGCGGATGCGCCGGCAACTTTCGGCCCATACATCTGTGGAGAAGAATATACGCGCCGCCTGGGCGGAGCGGCTCACTCTCTCGTCTCGAGCCGCCGAATGGCTGGATCGCCATTTCCAGCTTCACGGCGGCGTGCTTGGGCAGGTGATGCCTGGCGGGTTGCGGCAGGACCCTGCGGTCCTCGACTATACGATCGGCCGCCTGACGGCGGTATTCGGCGGGCAGCCATTCGCGCCGGGCAGGGTGAAGATGGAACGTATTCTCGCATTCGCCGCCGGCAGCAGCGCGCCGGGACGGATGACCGCCGGCAGAGTGGTGTTCGATCTGAGGCGCGACGGGCTTTATCTGGCGCGCGAGTACCGAGGGATGGTGCCGCTGATATTGCCGTCGAGGGAGACGGGGGTTTGGGATGGCAGGTTCCGTGTTGAAAACCGGTCAGGAACGACCATGAGGGTGGAAGCTCAGGCCGCGCGCTCCTCCCTCCTTCCTGTGCCCGTCACAGGAATCCAGCCACCGCGCGTCGGCGCGGTGAATGACTCACCGATGCGTAAGGAGTCTTCTGCGCCCAAGGGCTTGGGCGCGCTGGATCCCTGTGACGAGCACAGGAATGAGGGAGGGCGCGGCAGGGAGCTTCCCGCATCCGCATGGAAACGCGCAATCGCGTCGGCGCCTGCCTTATCCTCAGATGGAGCCTATTTATCTCCAGAATCCGCTTCCATGGTTGAACTGACGCCTTATTTCGCACCCTTCGACCGCTTTTTGACACGATTTGATTTCATCTTTGCCGACAGGCTTTCGGCGGTTTTCGCGATGGCGCCCTATGCGGGGCTGCCTTTAAGAAGTATTGACGGAAAAACCATCTGACTTGGGGGATTGCCTTGGCAATAGCGCGGGGCAACCCTATGTTAGAACCTAATAAGACGGTCGCCATGAGGCGGCTGTTGCAGTGCTGGGGAGTTCAATGAACCCTAACTTACGTAATTTCGCATTGTGGGCGATCATCGCGCTTTTGCTGATCGCCCTTTTCAGCATGTTTCAGACGGCGCCGGCGCAGACGGGCTCCCGCGATATCCCTTATTCGCAGTTCCTGCGTGAGGTTGATGCGGGCCGTGTGAAGGAAGTCGTGGTCACGGGCAACCGGGTCTCCGGAAGCTATGTTGAAAATGGCTCCACCTTCCAGACCTATTCGCCTGTGATCGACGACAGCCTGCTCGATCGCCTGCAGCAGAAGAATGTGCTGGTGTCCGCCCGTCCCGAAACGGATGGTTCTTCGGGTTTTTTGAGCTATCTCGGCACGTTGTTGCCGATGCTTCTCATTCTCGGCGTCTGGCTGTTTTTCATGCGGCAGATGCAGGGCGGCTCGCGCGGCGCGATGGGTTTCGGCAAATCCAAGGCCAAGCTCCTGACGGAGGCGCATGGCCGCGTTACCTTTGAAGACGTCGCCGGCGTCGACGAGGCCAAGCAGGATCTCGAGGAAATCGTCGAATTCCTGCGTGATCCGCAGAAGTTCCAGCGTCTCGGCGGCAAGATCCCGCGCGGTGTGCTGCTGGTCGGCCCTCCTGGCACCGGTAAGACGCTGCTCGCCCGCTCGGTCGCCGGCGAAGCCAACGTGCCCTTCTTCACCATTTCCGGTTCCGACTTCGTCGAGATGTTCGTCGGCGTCGGTGCAAGCCGTGTGCGCGACATGTTCGAGCAGGCGAAGAAGAATGCGCCCTGCATCATCTTCATCGACGAAATCGACGCCGTCGGCCGCCATCGCGGCGCCGGTCTCGGCGGCGGCAATGATGAACGCGAGCAGACGCTGAACCAGTTGCTCGTCGAAATGGACGGCTTCGAGGCGAATGAAGGCGTGATCCTGATCGCTGCCACCAACCGCCCTGACGTTCTCGATCCCGCGCTACTGCGCCCCGGCCGTTTCGACCGCCAGGTCGTGGTACCGAACCCCGATATCGTCGGCCGTGAGCGCATTCTCAAAGTGCATGCCCGCAACGTTCCGCTGGCGCCGAATGTCGATCTGAAGGTTCTCGCCCGCGGCACGCCCGGTTTCTCCGGCGCCGATCTGATGAACCTCGTCAACGAAGCCGCCCTGATGGCTGCCCGTCGCAACAAGCGCGTCGTCACCATGCAGGAGTTCGAGGACGCCAAGGACAAGATCATGATGGGCGCCGAGCGCCGTTCCTCGGCAATGACCGAAGCGGAAAAGAAGCTCACCGCCTATCACGAGGCCGGACACGCCATCACCGCGCTGAACGTCGCCGTTGCCGACCCGCTGCACAAGGCGACGATCATTCCGCGCGGCCGTGCGCTCGGCATGGTCATGCAGCTTCCCGAGGGCGACCGCTACTCGATGAGCTACAAATGGATGGTCTCGCGCCTCTGCATCATGATGGGCGGGCGCGTCGCCGAGGAACTCACCTTTGGCAAGGAGAACATCACTTCCGGTGCCTCCTCTGACATTGAACAGGCGACCAAGCTTGCCCGCGCCATGGTCACGCAGTGGGGCTTCTCCGACCAGCTCGGTCAGGTCGCCTATGGCGAGAACCAGCAGGAAGTCTTCCTCGGTCACTCGGTCTCGCAGTCGAAGAATGTTTCGGAAGCGACCGCGCAGAAGATCGACAATGAGGTGCGCCGCCTGATCGACGAAGCCTACGACCAGGCCCGCACGATCCTAACGGAAAAGCACGATGAGTTCGTCGCGCTTGCCGAAGGCCTGCTTGAGTACGAGACGCTGACCGGCGATGAGATCAAGGCGCTGATCCGGGGCGAGAAGCCCTCCCGCGACCTCGGCGACGATTCGCCGCCGAGCCGCGGATCGGCCGTTCCGAAGGCTGGGGTGCGGCCAGCCACCAAGGGCGATGAGCCCGAAGGCGGCCTTGAACCGCAGCCGCATTGAGCTGCGACACGATCTCGAAAAAGGCCGGATTTCCGCGATGGGAGATCCGGCCTTTTTCATTGGTAACGGGATATAATCATTTTTCTCGCTAATTTACGTGCCGATTGCCGCAATTTGTGGCATTCCGCTGAAGAGAAGCAAGCATGAATCACGCTCCTGGACTGACGACAATCCATTGAAGCCGGATTTGCTTGGAACGATGCGCTGCCTTGAATGGCACGCCAAAGCGCAGGAGTGCAGATGAAAAGACGCTATTTCGGTACGGACGGTATTCGCGGTCAATCCAACGTCTTCCCGATGACGCCGGATCTTGCCATGCGGGTCGGCATCGCCGCCGGCACGATCTTCCGCCGGGGCAACCACCGTCATCGCGTCGTCATCGGTAAGGATACGCGCCTTTCCGGCTATATGCTTGAGAATGCGATGGTGGCAGGCTTTACGGCTGCGGGCCTCGACGCCTTCATTCTCGGCCCGATCCCGACGCCTGCCGTCGCCATGCTGACGCGTTCGCTGCGCTGCGATATCGGCGTAATGATCTCTGCTTCGCACAATCCTTATGAAGATAACGGCATCAAGCTGTTCGGTCCCGACGGTTACAAGCTGTCGGACGACATCGAGGCCGAGATCGAGGACCTGCTCGAAAAGGACCTTAACGCGCAGCTTGCCAAATCCGACGATATCGGCCGGGCCAAGCGCGTCGACGGCGTGCATGACCGTTATATCGAACATGCTAAGCGCACGCTGCCGCGCGACGTGACGCTGCAGGGACTGAGGGTGGCGATCGATTGCGCCAATGGTGCTGCCTACAAGGTGGCGCCCGCCGTGCTCTGGGAACTCGGCGCCGATGTCGTCACCATCGGCAACGAACCGAACGGCACCAATATCAATCTCAATTGCGGTTCCACCAGCCCCGTCGCATTGCAGAAGAAAGTCGACGAGGTTCGCGCCGACATCGGCATCGCGCTCGACGGCGACGCGGACCGCGTCATCATTATCGATGAGAACGGTTCGATCGTCGACGGCGACCAGCTGATGGCCGTCATCGCCGAGAGCTGGTCCGAGAGCCAGCAACTGCGCGGTAACGGCATCGTCGCCACCGTCATGTCCAATCTCGGCCTCGAGCGTTTCCTCGACGAACGCGGCATGGCGCTTGCCCGCACGAAGGTCGGCGACCGCTACGTTGTCGAGCATATGCGCCAGCACAATTACAATGTCGGCGGCGAGCAATCGGGCCATATCGTGCTTTCGGATTACGGGACGACGGGCGACGGTCTGGTCGCGGCGCTGCAGATCCTTGCCGCGGTCAAGCGCACCGGCCGCACTGTCAGTGAGGTCTGCCGCCGCTTCGAGCCGGTGCCGCAGCTCCTGCGCAATGTCCGCATCAGCGGTGGCAAGCCGCTGGAGGATATTCAGGTGCAGAAGGCGATCGCCGATGCCGAAGCCGAGCTCGCCAGAAACGGCCGCCTCGTCATCCGGCCTTCCGGCACCGAGCCGCTGATCCGCGTCATGGCCGAGGGCGACGACCGCGCCCAGATCGAGCGTATCGTCAACGAGCTGATCGGCACGATCTCCAATGTCCGGACCGCTGCCTGACCCTGCAAGAACAGACGATCAAAAGGCCGGTGCGTGAGCGCCGGCTTTTTTGTTGCGTACGCGGGTGGCATGTATCTCTGCGCAAATCATTTCACGACGCGGTCGATCTTCTGTTTCATGCGGCCGAGAAGCTTGAAATCAAAGTAAACAAGCGTGGTTAAGCACCCTTTAACGTTTCCCATTCATTATCCATGCAAAGCGTATCAGATTGGCAGCGACGGAGCTTGCCGACGCAACGGGATTTTGGAGTGAAATCCATGAAAAGAAGCTTATCCGGCATCTTCGCCGCATTCTTGATAGCGACAAATGCCTATTCTGCGGATCTCGCCCCTGCCGAGCCCATTCCGGAGCAGCCGCCGGAGGTGACTGTCAGCGAAGCGACCGGGTGGTATCTGCGCGGCGATGTCGGTTATGCTTTCACAGATCTCCGCGGCGCGCGCTATTTCCAAGGCAGCAACGCCACCGAGGTCGATTTCGACGACGCCGATCTCGATGACGCATGGACGGTTGGTGGCGGTGTCGGTTACCAGATCAACAGCTATCTGCGCACCGATCTGACTTTCGACTATCTCACCCAGGCGGATTTCAAGGGCTCGACATCCGGGCAGTGCGGCTTCCCGCTGGTGGATTGCACCTCAAGCGACCGCTCTTCGCTGACCGCCTATACGCTACTGGCCAACGCCTATGTCGATCTCGGCACCTACGGCTATGTGACGCCCTATGTCGGCGCCGGTATCGGCGGTTCCTACGTCAAGTGGAAAAACCTGCGCAACGTCGCCTGCGCCGATGACGGCAGCTTCTGCGACGATGAGGTGACCCATGGCGGCAAGGGCAACTGGCGCTTCACCTATGCGCTTATGGCCGGCGCCTCGATCGACGTGACCTGCAACATCAAGGCCGACGTCGGTTACCGCTATCTGCATATCGACGGCGGCAATATGTTCGGCTACGCCGATAATGGCGGCCCGGGCCGCGACAGGGGCCTCAACGCCCATGAAGCCCGCGTGGGCGCCCGCTACCTCTTCGGTGGCTGCGCTCAGCCGGTCGCCTACGAGCCGCCGGCAATCCCGCTGCAGCAGCCGGTCTACAAGTAGGCCGATCAACCATCGCATCAGAAAGCCGCCCTCGCGCCGGGCGGCTTTTTCATTTTTTTCGCCACCCTGCCTGCGTCAAAATATCTACAGCTTGCGACACTTCGATCTTGACTATGACGCTTCCGATCCATACACACGGCGGCGGGACACCCTTCCCCAACGAAGGGCTTTCTATCTGAGAGGATAGCATCATGGCGAAGACCGCAAAGCCGGACATCCGTCCGCACAATACCCATTTTTCTTCTGGCCCCTGCTCGAAGCGCCCCGGTTGGTCGCTCGAAGCCCTTTCCGACGCGGCCCTCGGCCGTTCGCACCGCGCGAAGGTCGGCAAGGCCAAGCTCAAGCAGGCGATCGACCTTACCCGTGAAATTCTCGAAGTGCCGGCGGATTACCGCATCGGCATCGTGCCGGCTTCCGACACCGGTGCCGTCGAAATGGCGCTCTGGTCGCTGCTCGGCGAACGCGGCGTCGACATGCTCGCCTGGGAAAGCTTCGGCGCCGGCTGGGTCACCGATGTGGTCAAACAGCTGAAGCTCAAGGATGTGCGCAAGCTCGAAGCGGGCTACGGCGAGCTTCCCGATCTATCCGCCGTCGATTTCGACCGCGACGTCGTCTTCACCTGGAACGGCACGACCTCGGGCGTGCGCGTGCCGAATGCCGATTTCATTCCTGCCGACCGCAAGGGTCTGACGATCTGCGACGCCACCTCGGCCGCTTTTGCCCAGGAGCTCGATTTCGCCAAGCTCGACGTCGTCACCTTCTCCTGGCAGAAGGTGCTGGGCGGTGAGGGCGCCCATGGCGTCATCATTCTCTCGCCGCGGGCCGTCGAGCGTCTCACCACCTACACGCCCGCCTGGCCGCTGCCGAAGATTTTCCGCATGACCTCGGGCGGCAAGCTGACCGAAGGCATTTTCCAGGGCGAGACGATCAATACGCCTTCGATGCTCTGCGTCGAGGATTATATCGACGCGCTGCTCTGGGCCAAGGAGATCGGCGGTCTCCAGACGCTGATTGCTCGTGCCGACGCCAATGCCAAGGTCATCCACGATTTCGTCGCGGCGAACGACTGGATCGCCAATCTCGCCGTCAAGGCGGAAACGGCCTCCAACACCTCCGTCTGCCTGAAGATCGTCGACAAGGACATCACCGCGCTCGATGACGACAGCCAGGCGAATTTCGCCAAGGGCCTCGTCGGCCTCCTGGAAAAAGAAGGTGTCGCTTATGACATCGGCCATTACCGCGACGCGCCGTCCGGCCTGCGCATCTGGGCCGGCGCCACGATCGAAGCATCCGACATGCAGAAGCTGATGCCTTGGCTTTCCTGGGCTTTCGAAACGCAGAAGGCGCAGCTCGCTCAGGCCGCTGCCTGACGTGATCGCATCCGGCTCCGCCACTGGGCGGAGCCCCTGATTTCAATCATCGCTGAACACTTTTGAAGGAGGCCACAATGGCACCTCGCGTTCTCGTATCCGACGAATTGTCGGAAACCGCTGTCCAGATCTTCCGCGACCGTGGCGTCGAAGTCGATTTCGAGCCGCAGCTCGGTAAAGACAAAGATCGTCTGCTCGAAGTCATCGGCAAATATGACGGCCTTGCCATCCGCTCCGCCACCAAAGTGACGGAAAAGATCATCGCAGGGGCGACGAATCTCAAGGTCGTCGGCCGCGCCGGCATCGGCGTCGACAATGTCGATATCCCGGCCGCCTCGCGCCGCGGCATCATCGTCATGAACACGCCCTTCGGCAATTCCATCACCACGGCCGAACACGCAATCGCGCTGATGTTCGCCGTCGCCCGCCAGCTGCCTGCGGCCGATGCCTCGACGCAGGCCGGCAAGTGGGAAAAGTCGAAATTCATGGGCGTCGAAATCACCGGCAAGACGCTCGGCGTCATCGGCGCCGGCAATATCGGCTCGATCGTCTGCGCCCGCGCTATCGGCCTGAAAATGCATGTCGTCGCCTATGACCCGTTCCTGTCCAAGGAGCGCGCCGAGGAGATGGGCGTCACCAAGGTCGAGCTGGACGAGCTTTTCGCCCGCGCCGATTTCATCACGCTGCACGTGCCGATGACCGACAAGACGCGCGGCATCCTCAACAAGGAAGCGCTGGCCAAGACCAAGCCCGGCGTGCGCATCATCAACTGCGCCCGCGGCGGCCTCGTCGATGAGGCAGCCCTTGCCGAAGCCATCAAGTCAGGCCACGTCGCCGGCGCTGCCTTCGACGTCTTCGAGGTCGAGCCCGCCAAGGAAAGCCCGCTCTTCGGCCTGCCGAACGTCGTCTGCACGCCGCATCTCGGCGCTTCGACGACCGAAGCCCAGGAAAACGTCGCCCTGCAGGTCGCCGAACAGATGTCGGATTACCTCGTCAACGGTGCCGTCTCCAACGCCATCAACATGCCGTCGATCACCGCGGAAGAGGCGCCGATCCTGAAGCCGTTCATCCGGCTTGCCGACGTTCTCGGCGCCTTTGTCGGCCAGGTCACCGAAGAGCCAATCAAGGAAATCGAAATCCTCTATGACGGCATGACCGCCAACATGAACACGCGGGCGCTGACGAGCGCAGTTCTCGCCGGCCTGATCCGTCCGCAGGTCGCCGACGTCAACATGGTTTCCGCGCCGATCATGATCAAGGAAAAGGGCATCGTGCTCTCCGAGGTCAAGCGCGACAAAACAGGTGTCTTCGACGGCTATATCAAGCTGACGGTCACGACCGAAAGTATGACGCGCTCCGTCGCCGGCACGGTGTTTTCGGATGGCAAGCCGCGCTTCATCCAGATCAAGGGCATCAACCTCGATGCCGATGTCGGCTCGCATATGATCTACATCACCAATACCGACGTCCCTGGCATGATCGGCTTCATCGGCACGACGCTCGGTGGGGCCGGCGTCAACATCGCCAACTTCCAGCTTGGCCGCGACAAGCAGGGTGGCGACGCCATCGCGCTGCTCTATGTCGACGGCGAGGTGGAGGATGGCGTGCTCGCACAGCTGACGGCCCACCAGGCGATCCGCCAGGCGAAGCTGCTGACCTTCAACATCGACTAAAGCGCGTCGCGGCGCGACCTGCTCTGGTTTCCTCCTCCCAAGGAAAACATGGAAAACCCGGTGCCAGAAACGGCGCCGGGTTTTCTACGTTGGGGAATGATGATTTTCAGTGGTGCCGGCGTTTGCGGCGGACCATCTTGCCGAAGCGGGCTCTGTCGTCCTCGGCTTTCGTGCGGTGAAGGAAGGCGAGTCTGCTTTCGTCAAAACCCTGGAAGAACTCGTCCCAGGAGATCTCCTCCTGTGAGTCCGCCGAGAAATCGACGCGAACAGTTTCGCTATCCCTCGCATCCTTGATCCGGGCGGGATGACCGCCGCGCGCCTCGATCCAATCTCTGATCCTGCTGTAATCTGTCGTCGTGCCGAACCTGGCCATCAAACCCTCCGCAGCATTCGATTGCGACATTGATTACTTGCAACGCATGATCGACGGAATAGTTCCATAGGGTGATGATTAATTGTCCGGCGATCTCCAGTTGAGCTAGTTGATGCTCAAGCGTTCGTTATTTTGAGTTAATTCATATGGGCTGAAACGGAGGATGATGTGAAACGCCATTCATTCTCGATAATCGGACTGGCGATCGTGTCTGTTGTCATGGCCAATCCAGGCATCGCATTCGCCTGCAACGAGCTGATCGGCACCTGAGCCGCACCCCGCTTCCAAGGCGTGACTTCGGCCGCGCCTTCCTTTGTGACGCGATTGCGAAACGATCGGCTCCCCTTGCGTCCTGCTGCAATCCTTTCTATATCGGTCGCTTACCCAGAAAGGCGGCCGATCCCGCCTGAGATCAGCAATCCGCCGCAATTGCAGCGCAAGGGCGGGTTATGAGCGCGCAGAATTTGGCACCACCGTTGAACACACTGGATTTTGATAAGAAGCCGGAAGAGACCCGCGTTGTCGTCGCCATGTCGGGCGGCGTCGATTCCTCCGTCGTGGCCGGCCTTCTCAAGCAGCAGGGTTACGATGTGCTTGGCATCACGCTGCAGCTCTACGATCACGGCGCCGCTGTTCACCGTGCCGGCTCCTGCTGCGCCGGCCAGGATATCGACGACGCCCGCCGTGTCTGCGAAACCCTCGGCATTCCGCATTATGTGCTGGATTACGAGAAGCGCTTCCGCGAGACGGTGATAAATCCTTTCGCCGAAAGCTACGTGGCCGGCGAAACGCCGATCCCCTGCGTTTCCTGCAACCAAACCGTCAAGTTCGCCGACCTTCTGGCAACGGCGAAGGAGCTCGGCGCCGACGCGCTGGCGACCGGCCACTATATCCGTTCGCGACCGAACCCCTCGTCTGAACATCCCGGCCGCCGCGCGCTATTCCGTCCGGCCGACGCCGACCGCGACCAGAGCTATTTCCTGTTTGCCACGACGCAGGAGCAGATCGACTATCTCCGCTTTCCCTTGGGCGGCCTGCCGAAGGCCGAGACCCGCCGGCTCGCCGAGGAGATGGGCCTCGTCGTCGCGAAGAAGGCCGACAGCCAGGACATCTGCTTCGTGCCGCAGGGCAAATATTCCGACATCATCACCAAGCTGAAGCCGAATGCGGCGCTCGCCGGCGAGATCGTCCATCTCGACGGCCGCGTGCTGGGAACCCATGAAGGCATCCTGCATTTCACCATCGGCCAGCGCCGCGGCATCGGCATCGCCACGGGCGAGCCACTCTACGTCGTCTATCTCGATGCCCGCTCGCGCCGCGTCATCGTCGGTCCAAAAGAGGCGCTGGAAACGCACCGCGTCTATTTGCGCGACTTCAATTGGCTGGGCGACGTCTCGCTCGCAGAAGCCGCTGCCGACGAAGGTTTCGCCTGCTACGCCAAGGTCCGTTCGACGCGGGCACCGGCGCCTGCCGTACTGCATATCGATGCGACAGGCACCTATGTCGATCTGACCGTCGGCGAGGCGGGCATCGCGCCCGGCCAGGCCTGCGCGCTTTATTCCGCGCCCGGCGACGACGCCCGCGTCTTCGGTGGCGGTTTTATCGAACGCTCCGAACGCGAACCTTCGGCCGAAGCCTCGCTGAAGGCTCTGCTGGCCGGCCCCGTCGCCGCCTGAAACCCATTGGAAACGACGGGCGGCAAAGCTCAGCGTTTTTCTCCATCCTGCGCTTGACACAGAGCCGAAGCGCACCTTATAAGCCGCTCATCCCACGAGCCCGCAGCGCTTCGCGAGCAGGTATCGTTTGACCAGTGGCGGAGTAGCTCAGTAGGTCAGAGCAGAGGAATCATAATCCTTGTGTCGGGGGTTCAAATCCCTCCTCCGCTACCATCTCTTTGTTAAAGAATTTGTGTTCCTTGCGGCTCGATATTGAGCGGCATTCACGCGGGCGCGGTAGCACATTCCAGCTCCAAACGCTGCGGCAGGCGGACAAAACAGTTCAGGCTCAACGCTACGCCCAAGAACAGTTATCTGTAGAGCGCTAAATGCAACAGCGGCATTTTCATCGCGTAGAGATGGGATGCGGCAGCGATGATAGCAGCCCATACGGCCAGTGAGAACATCACCGCCGCTAACTTAACCCCGACTGACTGCATCATTTCCTCCATCCGAGTATGATCGTGCTCCTCCGCACGATCGAAGGCTAGCAGGGTGGAGGCCGATCAGCTATCGCAAGAAATCGCTACCAGAAAAGCCGCTCGGTAAGCTGGGAAAGCCTTCGGGAACTCGACGCCCTCCCCATTCTCAAACGACAAAGTAAAAATTGTCGTATTGCGCGCCATAATAATCAGGCCCGCTCGTTTCGGGGATGACGGGTTCGGTGTCGAGTATGAGATAGTCGATCAGCCCATAGGCGCTGAGATCAATCACTTGCGGGTCATGAATGCTGTCGGCGGTCACGTCGACCGTGACCAAGAACACGGTATCGCCGTTCAGCCTACCTTCGATCGTCAGAACGTTGTCGTAGTCTGATGTGCCGTTTGCCACGCTGAATTGCTCGATCTGAAAGGTGCCGCCATCTGCGGCCTGGATGGGCGTCCAGAATACGCCGCCTGAGAGATAATGATTGCCATCAGCTTCCTTTTGTATCGTCGCATCATCGCCATCGTGCCAGGCGCCCCAATCGAAGCCTTTGTAGCCTGTGGGGAAATCGTGTTTGCCGACATCCTCGAAATTGACGAAGATGTCGCCGCGCTCCGGCAGGTCGACAGCAATATTGAGCAAGCCGAAGTCGGTAGCGCCTCTACCGTCCGAAATCTTGAAACTGAACTGGTCGAGGAGTTGATCTCCCGGGCCGAGCGCTGATACCACCGGATTGGAGGGATCGAGTTTATAGGTGAAATAGCCGTTGGAATAGACGGTCAGCGTGCCGTACTTTCCCTCGATCGTCGTCGTGGCCGGTCCATCCGGATTGGGCGGTTGCGGAATTCGCTGCCCGTTCACGAAGTTGAGACGCACAAGATCTCCGTCGGCATCCATGTAACTGGTGCTGTCCAGAATGTTGCCGTCAATCGGCTTGTCGGCATCGAAAATAGGCTGGTATACGTCACCTGCGATAGGCTTGTGGTTTGCCATTTCCACCTCCCGTCTGAAGTATTGTTGGAATATGCAACCCTATCGGGTGCTTGGCAACGAAATTGACGGAGCGTCAGATCAATTCAGCTGTCAAATCCAACAGGCGCAATTTTTCTGCAGCTCAAATATCCAAGTAGAGGCGTCGGCTTCGACGTCTGCGAGCCGATGATGACGTGATCCCGACGATATGCTGCATTGATTGCTTCAATGCAGGCCGCCCACTCCGAGCAAGCTTTCTACTGCTTGGTGATCCTTCGACAAGTCCGACGGCGTACCGGTCCAGGCCATCCTCCCGCGTTCGAGAATGATGACCCGATCGGCGAAATCAAGCGCGCTCTGAATGCGTTGTTCGACCAGAAGGATCGTCATGTCGCCTGATTTGGCGAGTTCTGTGAAGGCCGCCATCAGTTCCTCGCAGATCACGGGGGCCAGGCCCTCCAACGGTTCGTCGAGCAACAGCACGGACGGGCGTCCGAGAATGGTGCGGGCTGTTGAAAGCATCTGCTGCTCGCCGCCGGAGAGTTGGTTGCCGAGGTTTCGGCGGCGCTCCTTCAGGCGCGGGAACATGGCATAGGCTTCCTCCAGCGCCGTCTTCGGCCGCGCCTTCAGCCCGACGAAAAGGTTCTCTTCGACCGTCAACGTCGGAAAGACGCAGCGTGTCTGAGGCACATAGCCGAGACCCTTATGGGCGCGCATTGCGCTCGGTGCTGCGGTGACATCCGAACCACCGAGGTGGATCTGGCCTTGATACCGCCTGGTCTGGCCGGCAAGCGTTGCCAGGAGCGTGGTCTTGCCCATACCGTTACGGCCGAGCACTGCTAGACGGGTGCCCGCCGGCACGGCGAAGGAGATGCCTTCGAGCACCCGCGTCGGCCCGTATCCGGCCGACAGGTTTTCAACCTCAAGCGACAGGGCTGGCATTGGCATAGCTCCCGAGATAGGCCTCGCGCACGCGGGCATCCTTGGTGACATCGGCCGGCAGGCCGTCGAAGATGATCGCGCCGGCCGCCAGCACGATGACGCGCTTGGCAAAACGGAAGACGAGGTCCATGTCGTGTTCGATCATCAGGACGGCGAGATCGGCGGGAAGGTCGGCCAGCGCCTGTTCGATTCGGCCGGTATCGCTTTGCGGCACGCCGGCCGCAGGCTCGTCGAGCAGCAGCACCTTCGGCCTCAGCGCCAGCGCCACGGCAATTTCGAGGAGCCGCTGCTGGCCATAGGCGATCTCGCTGACTCTGCGATGCATCAGCGAGGCCAGCCCGAGTTTACCCAGGAGATCGTCGACCTCCGCCATGACGTCGGGCATGGCGAGGAAATTCCCGAACATCTTGCGGGTCTTTCCGTCACGCTGAAGGACGGCGAGCCCCACATGTTCGGCGGGCGTCATATCCTGAAAAAGCCGCGTCACCTGAAAGGATCGGACGAGGCCGCGTTTGACCCTGCCGATCGCATCCACCTTCGTCACCGCCTCGCCGCCGAGGCGAACCTCGCCGGAATCGGGGGAGAGATTGCCGGTGACGAGGTTGACGAAGGTGGTCTTGCCGGCGCCGTTCGGGCCGATCAGCGCGATGCGGTCGCCGGGCGCCATTGCCAGCGAGACATCATTGGTGACGGCAAGGCCGCCGAAGGCTTTCCTGAGATTGGTTACTTCGAAGACCGGGCTCATGCGCGCGTCTCCTTCCGGCGGCCGATCAAGGCGGCGGCCGTTCCGTAGAGGCCTTTCGGCGCAAACAGCACGACGGCGATCAGCAGGGCGCCGACCATGGTCAGCCAGTGAAAGGGGTTGGCGGCCGAGACATAATCTTCGAAGAACATGAAAATGACGGTGCCGGAGAGCGCGCCGAACAGGGAACCGGTGCCGCCGAGCACGAGCATGACAAGCGCTTCGGCCGATTGCGTGAAGGACAGGCTGTCGAGCCCGACGACCTGGGTCGAGATCGCATTCAGCGCGCCGCCGACGCCGGCAACGGCGCCTGAGATCACGTACGTCTTGATGAGAGCGGCCTTCGGCGAGCCGCCCATGGCGCGGATGCGCAGCGGGTCTTGCCGGATGCCGCGGCAGAGCATGCCGAAGGGTGAGCGAACCAGCAATCGCAGCAGCACGAAGACGATGACGAGCAGTGTCGTTCCGAAGAAGAAGGCGGTATGGCCGTAAAGATCGAATTCGAAAATGCCGAATATCGGGTCCGGCGCAATGCCGGAAAGCCCGTCGCTGCCTCCCGTCCAGGCGGAGGCCTTGTTGGCAAATTCATGGAAGAGGTGGATGAGCGCAATCGACAGCACGAGTTGCGGCAGCCCATGCGCGCGCAGGATGATCGCGCCGCAGAGCAGCCCGGCAACCGCGCCTCCTGATATGCCTGCAAGCATCATCAGCAGCGGATCGTTGATGCCGTAATGCGCCGACAAAATTCCGGCGGCATAGGCGCCTGAGCCAAAAAGCGCGGCATGGCCGAGCGTTGCGACACCGCAATAACCGGTCACGAGATCGAGCGACAGGACGAGCAGGGCGATCGTGATCATCCGCGTCAGAAGCGCCAGATTGTCGGGAAAGGCGAAATAGCCGACCGCGGCGATGGCCGTGATGGCCGCTACTCCGAGAAGATCGGCATTCACTGCGCGCCGATGCCGGAGGCGTTCGGTTTCGTTGTTCATGACGAGCGTCATCCTATTTCATCCTTCCGGCAAGGCCGCGCTGGAAGATGCAGATGATGGCGATCACGGCGAGATAGAAGAAGAATTCCCCGAATTCCGGCATCAGATAGCGTCCCGTCGTATCGATGGCGCCAAGCAGCAGGCAGGCAATCAGCGCGCCCGGAATGGAGCCGGCGCCGCCGACGGAGACGACGACGAGGAAGGTCACCATATAGCGAAGCGCGTAGTAAGGTTCGACCGGCAGCAGTTCGGCGCCGACCACACCGCCGAAGGCGGCAAGCCCGACGGCAACGGCAAAGCTCACCGCATAGATGATCTCGGTGCGCACGCCGAGTGCGGCAGCCATCGCCGCATCGTCGACGGAGGCGCGCAGCTTGACCCCGAAGCTCGTTCGCTCGATCGCGAACCACAGGGCGAGCGCAACGGCGAGACCGCAGAAGATGACGAAAAGCCGGTGCACGGGAATGGTGCGGAATCCGAGATCGGCCGATCCCTGCAAGGCGCCGGCAAGCGGTATCGTCTTCAGCGTCGGTCCCATCACGTAGTTCGCGATGCCGATGACGCAGAAAGTGATGCCGATTGTCATCAGCACCTGGGTCAGTTCAGGGGCGCCATAGATTCGGCGGTAGAGAAAACGCTCGAGCGGAATTGCGATGATGATCGTGACGAAGACGGCCGCGACGACTGCGACAGCATAACCAAGACCGAGGTCACGGGCGGCATAGGAGGCGATGTAGCCTCCGATCATGGCGAAGGCGCCATGCGCCAGGTTGACGACACGCATCAGCCCCATGGTCACGGAAAGGCCGATCGAGATCACGAAGAGCGCCATTCCATAGGCAAAGGCGTCGACGGCGATGCTGAAGACTGTCTGCATGAAAATACCTTACTTCGATGCGGCGGGCGCGATGCGCGAGCCCGCCGCCGGTCCGGATGCCGCAATCTTACTTGGCCGCCGCGAGGCCCGGATCGCCCTGCTTCTCGAACGTCTGGATCTCCTTGTTGATGTAGGTCCCATCATCGGCCTTGACGACTTCGCGCAGATAGATGTTCTGGGTGATGTGCCGCCTTTCCGGATCGATCGAGACCGGGCCGCGCGGGCTCACCCAGGCTAGGCCCTTGACCGCGTCGACGGCCTTCTCTGCATCCTGCTTGCCACCCGTCGCCTCGATCATCTTGTAGATGACATACATGCCGTCATAGGCGCTGACCGAGGGGAAGGAGAGCTCTGCCTTGTTGCCGATCGCCTTGGCGGCAGCCTCGACGAAGGCCTTATTCTCGGGCGAGTCGTGGGAAACGGCATAGTGGAAGGTCGTCTGGATGCCGAGTGCGGCATCGCCGAGCGCCGGCAGATCGGATTCCTGCGTCAGATCTCCCGGCGCGAAGAACTTGATTCCGGCGGCCTTCAAGCCATTCTCGTTATAGGCCTTGACGAAGCCGAGCGTCGTCGGGCCCGACGGCAAGAAGGCGAAGACGCCCTCGGCGCCGGAATCCTTGATGCGCTGCATGATCGGGCTGAAGTCGTTGGTGGCAAGCGGCATGCGGATGGCCTCGACCACCTGACCGCCGGCCTTTTCGAAGCCGGCCTTGAAGGCATTCTCGGCGTCGATGCCGGGGCCGTAATCGCTGACGACCGAGATCACTTTCTTGACGCCTGCGTCGAAAGCGACCTTGGCGATCGGCGTCGAGGTTTGCCAGGTCGTAAAGGAGGTACGCACCACGAGCGGGCTCTTGGTCACGATCGCCGAGGTGGCGGCGTTCATGATCACCATCGGCACGTTGCCCTGCTTCAGGATCGGCGTCACGGCCATGGCGTCGGGGGTGAAATAGAAGCCGGCGAGATACTGGACCTTTTCCTTGACGATCAGTTCCTGCGCCAGCGCCTTGGATTGGGCCGGATCGGCCTGCGGCACGTCGCGGTAGACGATCTCGACCGTGTCGCTGCCGACCTTGTTGCCGTTGACAGCCATATAGGCGTCGATGCCGGCCTTGAAATTCTTGCCCTGGAGCGCGAAGGGACCGGAGAACGGCCCGATGACGCCGACCTTGATGGTGTCGGCATAGGCGCTGGTGCCCATAACAATTGCCGCAGCGGCGGCCAGAAACAGCTTCCTCATTTTTCTCTCTCCCTTTTCGGCGTACTCCAGCGCCGTATTGAATTCCTGGTTAGCTTGTCATGCGAAATGGTGATGTAAAATGAAATAAATCCCCAAACACATGATTTGCCGGTTATGGTTCTGCGTGGTCATGACCACTCGTTGTTCGCTGCGTCTATGCGCGACTTTCATGCTCGATCTTCGTGTCAGAACGGCAATCCCACGTAGTTTTCCGCGAGCACCGTCGAGGCCGCACGGGAATGTGTGAGATAGTCGAGTTCGGCTTCCTGGATCTTCTGATCGAAATCGCCGGTATCGGGAAATCGGTGCATTATGGTCGTCATCCACCAGGAAAACCGCACGGCTTTCCATACGCGGGCGAGCGCCGTCTGCGAATAGGCGTCGATGCCGCTGTCGGAGCCTTCGCGGTAATGCTCGAGGAGCCCGCAGAACAGGTAATGGACATCGCTAGCTGCAAGGTTCAGCCCCTTGGCGCCGGTTGGCGGCACGATATGGGCGGCGTCGCCGACGAGAAAGAGCCGGCCGAAACGCATGGGCTCGGTAACGAAGGAGCGTAGCGGAGCGATCGATTTTTCGAAGGATGGGGCGGTCGGCATTGCTTCGGCGTGATGGGCCGGCAGGCGCCGTCTCAACTCGTCCCAGAAGCGCTCGTCGCTCCAGTCTTCGATCTTGGCGTCAAGCGGGCACTGGATATAGTAGCGGCTGCGCGTGGCCGAGCGCATCGAACAGAGCGCGAAGCCCCTCGGGTGGTTGGCGTAGATCAGTTCATGGCTGACCGGCGCCACGTCGGCGAGTAGGCCGAGCCAGCCGAAGGGATAGACCTTCTCGAAACTTCGGATCGCCCGTTCGGGAACGGCTCTGCGGCTTATTCCATGAAAGCCGTCGCAGCCGGCGATGAAATCGCAATCGATGCGGTGGCTGATACCATCCTTCGCGTAGGTAACGAAGGGCGAGCCACCGTCGAAATCATGCGGAGCCACATCGGCGGCATCATAGATCGAAAGGGCGCCACAAGCTTCCCGCCGCTCCATGAGATCGCGCGTCACCTCGGTTTGTCCGTAAACGGTCACACGCCTGCCGCCGGTCAATTCGTGAAGATCGATACGATGGTCGCGGCCGTCGAAGGCTAGCGAGAAGCCGTCATGGGGCAAGCCTTCGGCATGCAATCTTCTTCCAGCTTTGGCCTCGTCCAACAGCCCGACAGTGCCTTCCTCCAGCACGCCGGCGCGGACGCGGCCGAGGATATAGTTTTTGCTCACGCGGTCGAGGATGACGTTGTCAATTCCAGCTTCGGTCAGAAGCTGACCGAGCAGAAGGCCGGATGGCCCCGAACCGATGATGGCGACCTTAGTTCGCAAATGCTTCCTCCCTCGTATTTTTGCGTTTTGTCAGATTCTGCCGTGCCGCCATTGCCGCAACAATGGACATTCCGACCGGAAAATTGCACTTATCGAACATGGGCGCAGGAGAGACCCGATGAGCAGGCATATACCGACCTACGAGCTCTATGGCGAAAACACCGGGCGATCTCCGGAATTCTGGTTGCATTGCGAAACAATCCGCTCCCGCAGCAGCCTGCATCAATGGGAAATTCGGCTTCACCGCCACGAGAGCTTCTTTCAGATATTGTACATCGAAGCCGGTTCGGGCGATGCGATCTTCGGCAACAGGAATCACGTCATCCGCCCGCCTGCGATCATCACGGTTCCCCCTGGGCTTGATCACGGCTTTCGCTTCTCACGTGATATCGACGGCCTCGTGATCACTATCTTGAGGTCCCATCTTAGCCACCCGCCAGGCGAGCGAAGCCAGCTGGGCGAGTGGCTGGCGATGCCGCATCTGACGCCGCTCGCTCCCGATAATGCCGAGGCTGCCTATGTCATGCAGACGCTGAGGCGGCTCGGCGACGAATTCGAAAACCGCCGCGGTGGTCGCAACGAGGTATTGGCTGCCTATGTCGGGCTGGCGCTGCGGCTGACGGCGCGGATCTCGCATGAAGGACATGCACAGGAGCTTCCGTCAAACGAGAACGAGCGGCGGATGGAGATGCTGGACGAACTGATCCAGCAGCATTTTCGATCGCACAGGCCGGCGTCCTTCTACGCCAGGGAACTCGGCATTTCGTCGACGCATCTCACCCGTATCGTTCGCTCCATGACGGGAAACACCCCGCATGAGCTGATCGCCGGGAAATTGATCGAAGAGGCGAAGCGCCAGCTCGTCTTTACCATCGGCAGCGTTCAGGAGATCGGATTTCGCCTTGGCTTTGCTGATCCCGCTTATTTCTCGCGCTTCTTCCTGAAATATACGGGCGAAACGCCGCGGGTCTGGCGGATGAACGAAAAAGCTCGGCTTGAACGGGCATAGGGTCCGGCATTCGGTCATCCGACATCGCGTGCGTCAGTCGCAGATGTCTCACGCCGCCGGCCACATCCAGTTCCGCACCTCCGGCATGTCCTCGCCATGTTCCCTGACGTAATCATGATGTTCCGCGAGCTTGCCGCGGAAGGCGGCCAGCGTGTCCTTCGCCTTCTCCTTCAGGCCCGGCACGCGCTCGATGGCTTCGATGGCGAGATGGTAGCGGTCGAGTTCGTTAAGGACGGTCATGTCGAAAGGCGTGGTCGTCGTTCCCTCCTCGACGAAGCCGCGGACGTGGATGTTTTCGTGGTTGGCGCGCTTATAAGTCAGGCGATGAATGAGATAGGGATAGCCATGATAGGCGAAAATGACCGGCTTATCGGCGGTGAAGATCGCGTCGAAGGCCTCGTCGGCAAGGCCGTGCGGATGCTGGTCTCTGGATTGCAGCGCCAAGAGGTCGATGACATTGACGGTGCGGATCTTCAGCTCGGGAATGGCCTTGCGCAGAAGATCGACGGCGGCGAGCGTTTCCATGGTCGGGACATCGCCGGCGCAGGCCATGACGAGATCAGGCGAGATCGTGTCCTCCTCGTTGCTTGCCCAGTGCCAGATGCCAATGCCGGCCTCGCAATGTTTCACCGCCTCGTCCATCGACAGCCATTGCGGCTCCGGCTGCTTGCCAGCGACGATGACGTTGACGCGGTCATAGGTGCGCAGGCAATGATCGCCGACCCAGAGCAGGCTGTTGGCGTCCGGCGGCAGGTAGATGCGGACGATGTCGGCCTTCTTGTTGGCGACGAGATCGACGAAACCAGGATCCTGGTGGCTGAAGCCGTTATGGTCCTGTCGCCAGACATGCGAGGTCAGCAGGTAGTTCAGCGATGAGATCGGCTTTCGCCATTCGAGCTCGCGCGTCACCTTCAGCCATTTGGCGTGCTGGTTGAACATGGAATCGATGATGTGGATGAAGGCCTCGTAACAGGAAAAGAGGCCGTGCCGGCCAGTCAGGAGATAACCTTCCAACCAGCCCTGGCAGAGATGTTCGGAGAGCACCTCCATGACACGCCCATCGCGAGAGAGGTGGACATCATAGGGTTCGATGTCCTCCATCCAGACACGGTCGGTGACGTCGAAGACGCTGCCGAGGCGGTTCGATTCCGTCTCGTCGGGGCCGAAGATGCGGAAGTTTGCCGCCTTGGCGTTGAGCTTCATCGTGTCACGCAGGTAATGGCCAAGGATCTCCGTCGACTGGGCGACAACGCTGCCGCGCTTGCCGATGTCGACTGCATAATCCCGAATATCGGGCACGGCCAATTCCTTGCGCAGCAGGCCGCCATTGGCATGCGGATTGGCGCCCATGCGGCGTTTGGCAGCGGGGGCAAGCGCCCGCAGTTCCGGTTTCAGCCGGCCGTCGGCGCCGAAAAGGTCTTCGGGATCATAGCCGCGCATCCAGTCCTCGAGAATCTTGCGGTGGTCGTCATTCCCGCGGCAGTTGGAGACCGGCACCTGGTGGGCTCGCCAGAAATCTTCCACCTTCTTGCCGTCGACCTCCTTTGGGCCTGTCCAACCCTTGGGGCTGCGCAGCACAATCATTGGCCAGCGCGGGCAGCCGGCTGTGCTCTTGCCGCTGCGGGCTTGCTCCTGGATCTCGCGGATGCGCTCGAAGACCCGGTCCAGCGTCGCAGCCATTTGTTGGTGCATGTCGCGCGGCTCATGGCCGGTGACGAAAAGCGGCTCGTAGCCGTAGCCTTCGAAGAGACGTCGGAGGTCGTCGTCACCCGCCCGGCCTAAAATGGTCGGATTGGCGATCTTATAGCCGTTCAGATGCAGGATCGGCAGAACGGCGCCGTCGCGGGCGGGATTGAGGAACTTGTTGGAATGCCAGCTGGCGGCGAGCGGCCCGGTTTCGGCCTCACCGTCGCCGACTATGCAGGCGACGGTGAGGTCGGGATTGTCGAAGGCGGCGCCATAGGCATGGACGAGGGCGTAGCCGAGTTCGCCGCCCTCATGGATCGACCCCGGTGTTTCCGGCGCCGCATGGCTTGGAATGCCGCCGGGAAAGGAAAATTGGCGGAAGAGCCTGCGCATCCCCTCGGCGTCTTCGGAAATATCGGGATAGATTTCGCTGTAGGTGCCTTCGAGATAGGTGTTGGCGACCATGCCCGGCCCGCCGTGACCGGGGCCGCATATGTAGATGACGTCGAGATCGCGGGCTCGGATGAGGCGGTTCAGATGCGCATAGATGAAGTTGAGGCCGGGCGTCGTGCCCCAGTGGCCGAGCAGACGGGGCTTGATGTGCTCTGACTTCAGCGGCTCGCGCAGCAGCGGATTGGCAAGCAGGTAGATCTGGCCGACCGAGAGATAGTTGGCGGCCCGCCAGTAGCGGTCGATCAGGGTCAGTTCAGCATCGGTCAGGGCGGCGGCGGTCGAGACATGCTTTTCCATTGGCTTCTCCCGTTCGAAAACACGTTCAACGTCAGTTCTAGCCGTTAGCGCCGGCGCGCCATTGATCTGGATCAGCGGGCGCGAAGAACGGACAGCGCTTCATCGGCGATCACCTGTTCTTCGTCCGTGGCAATGACATGGGCGACAATGCGGCTTTCCCTGGTGCTGATCGTGAAACCATTGGCGGCATTGGCCTTCTCGTCGATCGAAAGGCCAAGCCAGGACAGGCGTTTCGCCACGCCGGCGCGGATTTCCGGCTGATGCTCGCCAATTCCGGCGGTGAAGACGATGGCATCGAGGCCGCGGAGGGTTACCGCCATGCGGCCGATCTCGCCGGCAATGCGCAGTGTGAAAAGGTCGATCGCCTGGCGCGCTTCCGGCCGGCTGTCCTTCAACAGATCGCGCGTGTCGGCGCTGATGCCGGAGACGCCGAGCAGGCCTGAGCGGTGATAGAGCAGATCCTCGATCTCACCCAGAGACCGTTTTCTCTCTCCTGCCAGGTGCAGGATCACGCCGGGATCGAGGCAGCCCGGGCGTGTCGCCATCGGGATGCCGTCGAGGGTCGAAAACCCCATGCTGCAATCGCGGCTGATGCCGTCTTCCATCGCACAGAGGCTGGCGCCGCTGCCAAGATGGGCGACCACAGCCCTGACCGTATGCGGTGCCTTGCGAGCGAGTTCACTGGCGATGAACTTATAAGAAAGCCCGTGGAAGCCGTAACGCTTGATGCCCTCCTCATGCAGGGAACGGGGTATGGCGAGGCGGCGCACGAGATCGTCCTGCGTAGCATGGAAGGCCGTGTCGAAGGAGGCTGTCTGGACAAGATGCGGCTTCAGGTGACGGAGCGCGCGGATGAAGCGCAGCGCTTGCGGTTGGTGCAGGGGAGCGAGCGGGATCAGCGCTTCGATCCCATCGGTGGCGACGTCATCAAGCGCGACGGCGCTCGTGAAGCGCTCGCCCCCATGGACGACGCGGTGGCCGGCTACGGCCGCCGCTGCCATATCGAAGTGATCGGCGAGACGCGTGAAGGTCTCGTCGATGACCCCGTGCAGATCGTCCGTCACCTCCGCCTTCAGGGACATATCGAATGTCTGCGATCCCTTGGTCAGGACAAGCGAGAGCGGCTCGGCGCGGAGATCGATGACGCCCTTTCCTAGGTGTCGTGCCTCGGCACCATCAATCGAGAAGACGCCGACCTTCACCGTCGATGAGCCGGCGTTGAATGTCAGGAGGAGGTCGGTGGATGACATGTCTTCAGAGACTCCGCACAGTCGTCACGATGACCGAACTTAGCGCCGAAACTCCCGCCGGAAAGGCATGGCCGCCCGAGCGCCACATGCTGACGGTGCGTGGCAGCCTTGGGACAGTTTTGTCGAATTACGCGAGGGTCAGGCGGTTGACGCCAGATTGGCGTTGCGATCGCGGATGAAGATGCTCGCCTCGGCGGCGGGCATCGCCTTACCGAAAAGATAGCCTTGGCCGATGTCGCAGCCGAGCTGCAGCAGGAAGGCAAGCTGGCCATGCTCCTCGACACCTTCCGCAGTCGTCTTGATGTTGAGGCTTCTGCTGAGGCCAAGCATGGCGCGGACGATTTTTTCCTGGCGTTCGTCGTCGCGATAGGTGGCGATGAAGCTCTTGTCGATCTTGATCTTGTCGAAGCGGTAGCGGGCGAGCTGGGCAAGGCTCGAATAGCCCGTACCGAAATCGTCGAGAGCGATCTGGATGCCGGCCGCATGCAGCTCTTCGAGAATGATGGCGGCGATAGCGGGATCCTGGATCAGCGCGTTTTCGGTGATCTCAATCTCCAGGCGTTGCGGCGGCAGCCGGCTTGCTGAAAGGACCTTGAGGATGCGGGAGGCCAGCAGCCTGTCTTCCATCTGCACCGGCGACACATTGAAGGACAACGTGACATGCGCTGGCCAAGTGAGCGCATCGCCGCAGGCCTGCGCAAGGAGATCCTCGAACAGGGCGGTGATCATCCCGGTTTCCTCGGCAATGTCGATGAAAACAGGCGGCGGAATATTGATACCATCCTCGCCGACCCAGCGCGCGAGGGCTTCGAAACCGCAAAGCCGGCCGGTTTTCAAATCAATCAAAGGTTGATAGAAAGGCATGATCGCCTTGTCGGCGATTGCCGCGCGCAGCCTGCTTTCCAGAGAGGCACGTTCCGTTACCTTGTCCTGCATCGAAGCTTCGAAGACGAGATAATGGTTGGGGCCGCGTGATTTGGCCTCATACATGGCGAGATCCGCACGGTGGGCGGCGTCTTCCAGCGGCTCGCTGCCCTCAAGCCAGCGATCGTAGCCGACGCTGGCGCCGACTTCGACGGCAAAGCCATCGATATGGATCGGCCGGGTGACTGCCTGGATCAGCAACTTGGCGAAACGCTCCTCGCGCTCTGCCGTCAGGGAAAAGGCGACGATGATGAATTCGTCACCGCCGAAGCGGTAAACGCAATCCGCGTTGCCAAGCGCGCAGATGCGTCTGGCAACTTCGACCAGCAACACGTCGCCGCCCTTGTGGCCGACGAGATCGTTGACTTTTTTGAAGCCGTCGAGGTCGACGGAGAAGATCGTGACGTTGTCGTCCCATTCCTCGATCTTGCCCTCGTCGCTTCCGACCGGCCGTGAGAGGATTTTGCGCTCGAAGGCGTAGCGGTTCGGCAGCTTGGTCAGATGGTCGTGGGTTGCCGTCCAATCGGCCTTTGCCTGTTCGGTGGCGCGCAGCTCCATTTCCTTGCGCAGGTCGGCGATGCGAAGCACCGAATAGATGAAGCTCATCGCGCCAGCGATGCCGAGAGCCAGAACGAGCTTATCCGCCCCGTACTCGCCGAAACCGGTCATGAAGGAGACGAGGCGGTCGTCGAAGTGCAGCACCGTGCCGAGGATCCAGAGGGTTACTCCGAAAACCACAACCGACACGCATTGCCTTCCGGCCCTGCTTCGGAAAAACGCAGGCATTATCGCATTCTCCATCTCCACCCTCTGCCGGACTATCAGGAAAATCTGAAATGTTCGTTGAAACCATAAGGCGAATTGTTGAAGGTGGCAGCCCGTCCGTTGCGGTGCTGTCGGGACGTCGGCTGCGCTACGGCGTTTCGCTGGTGCTGCTTCGAAGACTAGAGATTGTCCGGATTCAAGACGAGGGGAGCCTCACGAAAGAACGAGGGCGAGCGTGCTGTCGCATCGCTCGCCCTGTCTCGCTCTTCAGGCGGTGACGATCAGCAGCGGAACGCTGACGACCAGACCGACCATAACTAAGGTGAACGTCACGACCCTCATCAAGCGCAGGCGCCGCGTACGCTCCCCACTCCAATCATATGCCATAGCTTCCGTCTCCTTGGGACAAGGAAGTAGTCCCGGTCAGACCCGGTTCAATAGAGATGACGCGATTTGCTTGCGTAAGGCTGGATAGTATGAGGGATGTCTAATTCTCTAGAGGCGCAGCGACCAGCGCTGTCCATTGCTGGTCATCCGAACGACCACCAGCGGCTCGACGTCGACGAGCCAGAAGGAGGGGAGGGGAGCCTGAAGCACATGCGCAATCGCTGTTCTTATAATCGGTGCGTGGGTGACGGCTATCACATGACCGCCGAGCGTGGATTGTTCATCCATCCAGCCGGCGACGCGCGTCCGCAGACCGAGAAAACTGTCGCCGCCATGTGGGGCGGCTTCCGGATCGCTCATCCAAGCCATGAGGTTCTCCGGCTCTTCGGTGCCGATTGCCGCAATCGGCCTGCCGGCCCAGCGGCCATTGTCGCAGTCGGCAAGCCGCTGTTCTATTTGAGCGTCGAGACCGAGGGCTGTAGCGGTCTGGCGGGCACGCAAAGCCGGGCTAGTGACGATCCGGTCGGCCTGAGGCAGGGCGGTCATCCGGCCGGCTTCTTCAGCGGCCTTGTCTTCCAGCGGCTCATCCAGCGGGAACAGGGCCTTGCGGCTTGCCGCCGTGGCGCCGTGACAGATCCAGGTGAGGCGGGTATTCACGGTTGTTCCGATCATCGCAATATGGTGGGGACGACCCTTCGACGGCGTCTCGAAGTTTCGTTGACAGTCTCTTCGGCGTCCAGATATAACCGTGCTGTTGCGGGTTTGGAAGCCGGTGGAAATCCGGCGCGGTCGCGCCACTGTGACCAGCGTGTCGAAGTTCTTTACGCTGGAAGTCAGACCCTGCCGCACAACACTCTTTCGACTGAACGCGTCATTCCGGAGGGATACATGTCTGACACCACTTTCGCGCCCGTTGCGGCACCGGCGCCAATCCCTGTAGGGGAAATCCTGCCCTGGGCGGTTTTCGGCGGCCTGCTGATGCTCATCGTTCTTTATTTCGTCGGCACCGAGGAAGGCGCGATGGCGCTGTTCAACGGCATGTATGTGCACGAATTCGTGCATGACGGCCGCCATCTGCTCGGCTTTCCCTGCCACTAAAGCGCATCGCGATCTTTCAGATTCGCTTCTCGCGCTTTAGGTCTTTGTTTACACATGTCGTTGTCGCAAAACCGCTGCACACTTTTGCGCGACATGCTTAGGGGGAATACTGACATGGTTGGAAGGCTTCTGCTTCGCGGCATGCTCGCGGGCCTGATTGCTGGCATCCTCGTTTTCGCTTTCGCCCATATCTTCGGCGAGCCGCTGGTTGATGCGGCAATCGCCTTCGAGGAGGCGAGCGCTGAGGCGGCGGGCGAAGCTGCCGAACCTGAAATCGTCAGCCGGGCCACGCAGGCTGGTCTCGGCCTTTTCACCGGCGTCATGGCCTACAGTATCGCCGTCGGTGGGCTCTTTTCGCTCGCCTTCGCCTTCGTACATGGCCGCTTCAGCAGCCTCTCGGCGCGCGGCACCTCGGCCGTCATCGCCATTGCCGCCTTCGTGGCAGTGGTGCTTGTTCCCGGAATCAAATATCCGGCCACCCCCCCGGCGGTCGGCAATCCCGAAACGATCGGCGTCAGGACCGAGCTGTTCTTCCTGATGATTGTCGTTTCGCTCGCCTCGCTGGTTGCCGCGATCGCGCTGTCGCGCCGCCTTGGCGAGCGCTTCGGTCTCTGGAACGGCGCGATCATCGCCGGCATCGCCTATCTCGTCTTCATCGGCTTCGTGCTTTATCTGTTGCCGCCGATCAACGAGGTGCCCGAGAATTTCTCGGCGATGGTACTCTGGCGGTTCCGCACCACCTCGCTCGGCATGCATGCGATCCTTTGGGCAACGCTCGGTCTGGTTTTCGGAGCGCTGGCAGAAAGGGGTCTTGCCGCCAAGAGTGGACTGCGGCCGGCGTTCCGGTGATGCGGCATATCGGAAGGTTTGCCTTTCTCGGTCTCATCGCGAGCCTGTTGCCAATGTTTATCGGAAATGCTTTCGGCCATGGGAGCAGCTCTGGCGGCTCCGATACCGGGCTCGATATTCCGGCAATTTCCCACGGCGAGATGGCGATCATTTCGGAGTATCGCAGCAGCATCAGCATGCTGGCGTCACGGGCTGCCGATACGAACGAATCGTTCCGGCGTGTCCTGAACTACGCCGAAATCCAGTATTCCTATTGCCTCTGGGGTCGGATGCCCGGCAGCGTGACGGACGAGGAGAGCCCGTTCAACGAATGCGCCCATGCCTATCTCGCGGCGACGAAAGCCGTGCTGCTGGCGATGCGTGAGATGCCGCGGGAGGCAACCGCGGCGGGCGAAATCATCTCGGCCATCGACGCCGAGATGGCGGGTCGCGGGCTTGCCTTTATTACCTGCCAGTTCAGCGGCGAGGCATTCAATACCGCCAATATCGTCAAGCCGAGCTGGAGCAAGGTGCCGCTGCATCCTGCCAGCATGGCGTCTCTGACGGCGTTGGCCGCCATGTTGGGGCTTGCCATCCTGACGCTTCGCCGTTTCCTGCGGCCGAAGGCTCAGTCGTCGGAATAGCGCTGCTCGCGCCACGGATCGCCATACATATGGTAGCCGTTCTTTTCCCAGAAGCCGGCCTCGTCGGCGGCGAGCAACTCGATGCGGCGCAGCCATTTGGCGCTTTTCCAGAAATAAAGATGCGGCACGACGAGGCGCATTGGGCCGCCGTGCTCCGGTGTCAGCGGCAGGCCTTCCCAGGAGGTCGCCAGGATCGCATCCTCGGCGGCGAAATCGGCGAGCGGCAGATTGGTGGTGTAGCCGTCATAGCTCGTCAGCATCACGTAGGCTGCTTCCGGTTTCGGCATGGCGCGATCGAGCAGATCGCGCGTCGATACGCCCTTCCATGTGTTGTCGTAGCGCGACCAGGTGGTGACGCAGTGGATGTCGCTCACCCCAGTGCTCTGCTCCATCGCCTGGAAATCGGCCCAGGTGAGGGTGAGAGGCGTTTCGACCAGACCACGCACTTCAAGCCGCCAGCTCTCGGTTGAGATGACCGGCTGCTGGCCGAGATCGAGCACCGGCCAATTCTTGACGAGGTGCTGGCCGGGCGGCAGGCGCTCGGTCTCGGGCCTGCTGATGCGCCCGGTCAGGAACTTGCCCTCTGACGCCCAGCGGCGCTTGGAGTTGGTGAGTTTGCTGTCGGCGGGCGTTTGGTCGTCGCTCATGAATGGGTTTCCTTGCGGTGCAGCAATAGGACATCCGTCCCTGCCGAGTGTCAAGTTCCGGTGAGCCCTTGGAAATCCTCGCTTGCCTCATTAAACTGAGCCGTCGGGCATGCCTTGCTGGGGAGTGAAGGCAGAAAGGGAGGAGCCGGATCTGTCTTCGAAATATCGTGCCATCGCGGCGCTGCTGGTGGTGCCGTTTGTGATCTTCGCCTTCTTCACCTATGGAAGCGCGATTGCGACGCGCGCCTATATGCAGGAGGCTTCCGCTCAGGCGGGAACGGCGCTGCGCCTTGCCGTCTCGGCGCTCAGCGGCCACCTCAACCGCTACGAGGCGCTGCCGGCGCTGATCGCCGATCACGACGATATCAAGGAACTGGTGAGCGCGCCCAACGATATGGCGCTGCGTGATGCGGCCAATCTCTATCTCAAGGAGATCAACGGGCTTTTAAAATCCTCCGACATCTATGTGGTGAAGCCGGACGGGGAGACGATCGCGGCGAGCAATTACGATGGACCGGGGAGCTTCGTCGGCCAGAATTTCAATTACCGGCCCTATTTCCAGGAGGCGATCGAAGGCCGGCAGGCGCGGTTTTACGCACTTGGCACCACATCGCTAAAGCGAGGATATTATTTTTCGGCTCCGATCAGGGTCGGTGCGGACATTCGCGGCGTCATCGTCTTCAAGGTCGATATCGACATGATCGAATCCTCCTGGAGCGGTGGCGAATACAAGATCTTCGTCTCCGATCCCGAGGGCATCATCTTCATGTCCGGCAGCCCGGAATGGCTCTATGGCGCGATCCTGCCGCTGACCGCCGATCGTATTGCCCGCACCGAGGCGTCGCGGCGATACGCCAATGCGAAGCTGACGGCGCTGCCGGTGACGCGCCATCGCTTCGAGCCGCATGATCTGATGACGCTTGCGAGTGATCGGGGCGCAAGCGAGTATCTGGTGCTGTCGCATTACATGCCGGCCGAGGACTGGACGGTGAATGTGCTGATGGAGACAAGCTCCATCCGCGCTCAGGCGCGCACCGCGCTTGTCGCCGTCTTTCTCATCCTTTGCATCGCCGGCCTTGCTGTCGCGGTCATTCGCCAGCGGCGGGCGCGACTTGCCGAGCGCATGCAGATGCAGGCCGAAGCGCGGGGTGAGCTCGAGCGGCGGGTGGAGGAGCGCACGGCGGATCTTGCCCGCGTCAACAGCCGCATCGAGGAGGAGATCGCCGAGCGGCGGCTGACCGAGCAGCAGCTTCGCCAGACCCAGGCCGATCTCATCCAGGCGGGCAAACTCGCTGGGCTCGGGCAGATGTCGGCTGCCCTTTCGCATGAATTCAATCAGCCGCTCGCCGCCGCCAAGACCTACACGGACAGTGCCTCGGTGCTGATCGATCGAGGCCGGACGGAGGAGGCGCGCGACAATATAAGGCGGATCGGCGGGTTGATCGACCGCATGGCCGCAATCAGCCGGCACCTGCGCAATTTTGCCCGCAAGCCGAACGAGAAGCTCGGGCCCGTTTCACTCGACGAGGCGATGCGCGATACACTCGAGATCATCGCCTGGCGGCTGAAGGCGGCGGACGCCGAGCTCCGGCTCGATCTCGGAACGCACCCGCCGGTGGTGCGCGCCGGCTCGGTGCGGCTGCAGCAGGTGCTGGTGAATGTGATCTCCAACGCGGCCGATGCGGTGGAGGGGTTGGATGACAGGCGCATTGAGGTTTCGGCTTTCGAGGAGGCCGGCAAGGTGGTGCTGACGGTGCGCGATCACGGACCGGGCGTGTCGGCGGCCATCGCCGAGCGCATCTTCGATCCCTTCTTCACGACCAAGGGTGTCGGCAAGGGGCTCGGCTTGGGGCTTTCGATCTCCTACAACATCGTTAAGGATTTCGGCGGCAGCCTGACGGCTGCCAATCATTCCGAAGGGGGCGCGGTGTTCCGCATCGAGCTGCAATCGGCGGCAGGGCTGATTCCGGAGGCGGCGGAATGAATGATGCGAAGATCCTGCTCGTCGACGACGAGGAAGAATTGCGCCGCTCGACGGCGCAGGCGCTGGAACTCTCCGGCTTCAGCGTCGAGACCTTTTCGAGCGGCGAACATGTGCTGGAACTGATTGGCTACAGTTTTCCCGGCGTCGTCGTCAGCGATATCCGAATGCCCGGCATTGATGGAATGACTTTGATGCAGAAGATCCGTGAGATCGATCAGGAGGTGCCCGTGATCCTCGTCACCGGCCACGGCGATGTACAGCTCGCGGTCAAGGCGATGCGCGAAGGCGCCTATGATTTCATCGAGAAGCCGTTCACGCCTGAAATGCTCGCCGGCGTCATTCGCCGAGCGATGGAGCGGCGCGGGCTGGTGCTCGAAAACCGACTGCTGAAGGCGGTTGCCGGCAAACGCGACGACATCGAGGCGCGGCTGCCGGGGCGCACGCAGGTGATGGTGGATCTGCGCTATCGCATCCGCGCGATCGGCGCCAGCGATGCCGATACGCTGATCGTCGGTGATACCGGGGCGGGCAAGGAGGTCGTGGCCCGCGCACTTCACGATATCAGCGCCCGGGCGAGCCGGCCGTTCATTGCGATCAACTGCGCCGCGCTGCCGGCGAACCTGATCGAGAGCGAGCTCTTCGGCCACGAGCCTGGCGCCTTCCCGGGCGCGGTCAGGCCGCGTTACGGGAAGTTCGAACATGGGCGCGGCGGCACCATCCTGCTCGACGAGATCGGCTCCATGCCCTTCGATCTGCAGGCGAAGTTCTTGCGGGTGCTGCAGGAGCGGGTGATCTCCAGGCTCGGATCGAACGAGGTCGTGCCGCTCGACGTGCGCTTCATCGCGACGAGCAAAGTAGACCTAGAGGCGGAGGTAGCCGCTGGCCGCTTTCGCGCCGATCTGTTTTACCGACTGAACGTCGCGACGCTGCATGTGCCGTCGCTGTCGCAGCGGCGGGCGGACATTCCGCTGCTTTTCCTGCAACTGTTGCGCGAAGCGGCCGCCCGCTACGGCCGCGACGAGGTGGCCGTGCCGCCGGAGGTGATCTCCGACATCGCCCAGCGCGACTGGCCCGGCAATGTGCGGGAACTGAGGAATGCCGCCGACCGTCTGGTCCTGGGTCTCGACAATGGCGGACGGCATACCGAGGAGGCAATCGGACTTGCAGAGCGGGTCGCCGAATTCGAGCGAGGGATTATCGCCAGCGCGCTGGTGGCGCATGGGGGCAGCCTCAGGCCTGTTTATGAATCCCTCGGCATCTCCCGCAAGACCCTTTACGAAAAGATGCAGAAATACGGCCTCGACAAGCGGATGCTGACGACCGAAAGCTGATCCTGGTTTGCGTCGTGCATTCTCCGGGACAATGGTGCTCCAGCCCTGGAACGTTGCGCGTTGGGTGGAAATCCACCCATCGCCTATGCCGTTTGTTTCCAAATCGACCCATGCTGCATTGCACTGCCGCAGAATCATCTTGCGGAAGCGACGGTAATGATTGCGGCGCGATTTCTCTCGGCGGCAAATAGGTCATCCCCGGCGCGGAGGATGTGTCGGCGGGGTTGCTGTTTCATCAGGGAGGAAACGATGAAAATCCTGAAGGCCGTGCTCGGCCTGACCGCGGCTGCCGCGGTCTCTCTTCTCGCCGGCGTCGCTTCGGCGCAGACCTACCCCGAACGCACCATCACCATGGTCGTCCCCTTTGCGGCGGGCGGCCCCACCGACACGGTTGCGCGCCTTGTGGCGGAATCCATGTCGAAGGATCTCGGCCAGCAGATCGTCGTTGAAAATGTCGGCGGCGCCGGCGGCACGCTCGGCGCCGGCCGGGTGGCGAGCGCCAATCCCGATGGTTACACCATCCTGTTGCACCATATCGGCATGGCGACCAGCGCCACGCTCTATCGCAAGCTCGCCTACGACACGCTCGGCGCCTTCGAATATGTCGGCCTCGTCACCGAGGTGCCGATGACGATCGTCGCACGCAAGGATTTCGAGCCGAGTGATCTCAAGGGACTGATCGACTACGTCAAGGCCAACAAGGACAAGGTGACGGTCGCCAATGCCGGCATCGGTGCGGCTTCGCATCTCTGCGGCATGATGTTCATGAGCGCCATCCAGACGCCACTCACGACCGTACCCTATAAAGGAACCGGCCCTGCGATGACGGATCTGCTCGGCGGCCAGGTCGATATCATGTGCGACCAGACCACCAACACGACGAAACAGATTAAGGGCGGCACGATCAAGGCCTATGCGGTGACCTCGCCGAAGCGTCTCGAGGTGTTGAAGGATGTACCGACGGCTGTCGAAGCCGGCCTGCCGGGCTTCGAAGTGGGCATATGGCACGGCATCTACACACCGAAGGGTACGCCGGCCGCGATCAACGAGCGCCTGTCCAAGTCGCTGCAGCTGGCGCTGAAGGATCCGAATGTCAGCGCCCGCTTCGCCGAACTCGGCACGGCGCCGTCTTCCGATGCGGATGCAACGCCTGCTGCTTTGAAAGCGAAGCTGGAAAACGAGATAGCCCGCTGGAAGCCGGTGATCGAGGCTGCCGGGGAATATGCGGACTAGTGAGGGATGTGCCAGGAATAGCCCCTCACCCTAACCCTCTCCCCTAAACGGGGAGAGGGGACTTGCCATGCGAGACGTGGCGGGGGACGGAGAGGCTGCGGCATGTTCCCTTCTCCCCGCGAGCGGGGAGAAGGTGCCGGCAGGCGGATGAGGGGCCATCGCGGCAGTGACGGCATCACGTGAACCATCTCCAACTTCAGGAGACACCATGAAATCTATCAGTCTCGATAGCACCAATGCGATCTGCGGTGCGCTTTTCGTCGCGATCGGCGCTTTCTTTGCCTATCAGTCGGTCGGGCTCGACCTCGGCACGGCATTGCGCATGGGCCCCGGCTATTTTCCGTTTATCCTTGCCTGCGCGCTGATACTTCTCGGCGCGATCATCTTCATTCAGGCGATGCGTGTGGAGGGGGAGCCGGTCGATCCGTTCGCCTGGCGCGGTATGCTCTTCATTCTGCCGGCTCCCGTATTCTTCGGATTGACGGTGCGCGGGCTCGGATTTGCGCCGGCGCTGTTCTTCACCGCCTTTATCGCCTGCTTTGCGTCGCGCAAGATGAATCTGGTGTTCGCGGTCATCCTGTCGCTGCTGCTGACGGTCTTTTCGGTCGCCGTCTTCAGCTATGGGCTCGGACTGCCGTTCGAGCGTTTCGGGCCCTGGGTCCGGTTCTAGGAGGCGGCGATGGATCTTTTCAGCAATCTCGCGCTCGGCTTTGCCACGGCGGCAACGCTCGATAATCTCCTCTTCTGCCTGATTGGCGTGCTGCTCGGCACGCTGATCGGCGTACTGCCCGGTATCGGCGCCACGGCGACGATCGCCATGCTTTTGCCGATCACCTTCCAGCTCGAGCCGGTTTCGTCACTCATCATGCTCGCCGGCATCTATTACGGCGCGCAGTATGGCGGCTCGACAACGGCGATCCTCATCAACATGCCGGGCGAATCCTCCTCGGCCGTCACCGCGATCGACGGCTATCAGATGGCGCGCAAGGGCAGGGCGGGGGCGGCGCTGGCGATCGCCGCGCTAGGCTCGTTTTTCGCCGGTACGGTCTCGACCTTTCTCGTTGCGGTCTTCGCGCCGCCGCTGACCGACATCGCGCTGCAATTCGGATCGGCTGAATATTTCTCGCTGATGATCGTCGGCCTCGTTTCCTCGATCGCGCTGGCGCATGGCTCGGTCGTCAAGGCGCTGGCGATGGTGGCGCTCGGGCTGCTGCTCGGCCTCGTCGGCACCGATATCTATACCGGCACGCCGCGTTTTACGCTCGGCATCCGCGAATATGCCGACGGGCTGAATTTCGTGGCGCTCGCCGTCGGCGTCTTCGGCGTCGCTGAAATCCTGCGTAATCTCGAGGGAGAGTCGACAAGAACGGTGCTGATGGCCAAGGTATCGGGCCTCTTGCCTTCGCGCCAGGAATTCAAGGAGATGGTCGCGCCCATCATTCGCGGCACCGCCATCGGCTCGGCGCTCGGCATCCTGCCGGGTGGCGGGGCGATCCTCGCTTCCTTCGCCTCTTATACGGTGGAAAAGCGCTTGTCGAAGACGCCGAAGGAATTTGGCCAGGGCGCGGTTGCCGGCGTTGCAGGCCCGGAATCGGCCAATAATGCCGGAGCGCAGACCTCATTCATTCCGTTGCTGACGCTCGGCATTCCGGCCAATCCGGTGATGGCGCTGATGATCGGCGCCATGATCATCCAGGGCATCGTGCCAGGCCCGAACGTCGCCACCGAGCAGCCGGCGCTGTTCTGGGGCATCATCGCCTCGATGTGGATCGGCAATCTGATGCTCGTCATCCTCAACCTGCCGCTGATCGGGCTCTGGGTGAAGCTGTTGACGGTGCCTTATTACGTACTCTTCCCCATCATCATGGCCTTCTGCTCGATTGGGGTCTACAGCGTCAATTCCAACGTCTACGATCTCTATGCCGTCGCCTTCTTCGGCCTCATCGGCTATGTGCTGGCCAAGCTGCGCTGCGAGCCGGCGCCGCTGCTGCTCGGCTTCGTGCTCGGGCCGCTGCTGGAAGAGAACCTCAGACGCGCCATGATCCTGTCGCGCGGCGACCCTAGCACCTTCATCACACGGCCGATCAGCGCCACGCTTCTGGCTATCGCGGTCGCCGTGCTCATCGTCGTCTTCCTGCCGAGCGTCAGGAAGAAGCGCGAGGAGGTATTCGTCGAAGAAGCTTGAGGGTTGAACTCGCGAGCTGTTTGATGAAAAACGAATGATCTGACGCGGGCGCCGTTCGGGCGCCCGTTTCACATGGAGGGATATCCAGCCCATGAGTATTCCTGCCCGGATCAAGGACGATCTGCCGTTCCTCACCGCCTTGCGCCGCGATCTGCACGCCCATCCGGAACTCGGTTTCGAGGAGGAGCGCACCGCCGGTATCGCCGCCAAGCTTCTTGAGGAGGCCGGCATCGCCGTGCATCGCGGGCTTGCCGGCACCGGCGTGGTTGGCACGCTGCAGGTCGGCAATGACACGCGCAGGATCGGGTTGAGAGCCGATATGGATGCGCTCGCCATGCCTGAGATGGCGGAGCGGCCCTATAAATCGACAGTGCCCGGAAAGATGCATGCCTGCGGCCATGATGGCCATACGGCAATGCTGCTCGGCGCCGCGCGGTATCTGGCGGCGACACGGAATTTTTCCGGCACCGTGCATTTCATCTTCCAGCCGGCCGAAGAAGGCCGCGGCGGGGCGAAGCGTATGGTCGAGGAGGGGCTCTTCCGGCTTTTCCCCTGCGATGCCGTCTATGGCCTGCACAATATGCCGGGCCTTGCGGTCGACGAGATCGCCGTGCTCGAGGGACCACAGCTCGCCTCCTCCGACAGCTGGCGCATCACCTTTCGCGGCGTCGGCACGCACGGCGCCAAGCCGCATCTCGGCCGCGATCCGATCACGGCAGCCGGTACTTTCCTATCATCGCTGCAGACGATCGTCGGCCGTGTTGTCGACCCGCTGCAGCCCGCGGTCGTCAGCGCCTGCTTTCTGCAGGCGGGCGATGCCAAGGCGTTGAACGTCATTCCCGATATTGTGGAGATCGGCGGAACGGCACGGGCCTATTCGCCTGAGGTGCGTGACCAGCTGGAGGCAGAGATCGCCCGGTTGGCGAGTGGGACGGCTGCGATGTACGGCGTATCGGCCGACTATCGTTTTGAGCGGCGCATACCACCTGTCGTCAATGATGCGGATGCGACATCACGGGCGCTTGCCGCCGCCGGCATCGTCTTTGGTGAAAAAGTGCGGAGGAAATTTCCGCCATCGACGGCCGGAGATGACTTTGCCTTCTTCGCGCAGAACGCGCCGGGCTGTTATGTCTGGCTGGGCAATGGACCGGCGGTTGACGGTGCGCTGCACCACAACACGGCTTATGATTTCAATGATGAGGCGCTTGGATACGGGGCGGCTTACTGGGTGGCGTTGGTGGAACGGGAGTTGAAGGTTTAAGCGATGTCCATTGCTCCGTTTTCGCTGTTTTGCGGCGCTGTGGCAGTCACGCACGACTTTTCGGAAGTGAGGCGTCGTTCCACACTAGTTGACGGGCCAGACAAATAGCAGCGCCGGCACGCTGACGAGAATAATCAACGCCGACAGCGGCAAGCCGAGCCGCGGATAATCGGAAAACTTGTAACCGCCAGGACCGAAGACGAGCGTGTTGCACTGATGGCCGACAGGCGTGAGGAAGTCGCAACCCGCGCCAATGGCCACCGCCATCAGGAAGGCTTCCGGTTTGAAGCCTAGACCCGTTGCAAAGCCTGCGGCGATCGGTGCCATGACAAGGACCGTTGCAGCGTTGTTGAGGAAGGGAGTAACGGCCATGGCGGTCACCAAGATCAGGCCGAGCGCACCCCATGCCGGCAGGTTCATCGCCGCCCCACTCAGCCAGCCGGCAATCAGATCGCTGCCGCCGGAGGTGCGCAAGGAGTCGGAGACGGGAATAAGGGCCGCGAGCATCACGAGGATCGGTCCATCAACCGATTTATAGACATCGGCAAGTGGAACAGCTCGAAAAACGACCATGCCCAGGGCGGCCGCGAAGAAGGCCACCGGAACCGGCGCGAGGCCGGCCGCGGTCGTTGCCATCGCGAGCGCCAGGATAAGAAGCGGAATGAAGGCGCGGCGGCGGGTGCCGAGCAGCACCTCGCGCTGTGCGAGTGGCAGCAGGCCGAAATCCTGCAGAAGGGCAGTCAGGCTTTTCCGGTTGCCTTGCAGAAGGAGCACATCACCGGTGCTGATCGTCAAGTTTCCAAGACGTTCCTTGAGGCGTTCACCGCGCCGGCTAATCGCCAAAAGGTTGACGCCGCGCGTGTAGGAAAGCGCCAATTCTTTGGCCGAAAGGCCAGCGAGGGATGATTCCTGACTAACGATTGCCTCAAGCGAAATTATGTCTGCTTCCGGATGGCCGCCTTCCGCCAGAGGCTTGCCGGAAAGCTTCAATTTCCCCTGGGATACAATGCGATCCATCGCTGCCGATGGACCTTCAAGCATGATAATATCCTCAGTGCGAAGCGTGAGATCAGGGAATGCAGCCATTCGGGTACCACCCCGCAGCACAGCCGTGGCTATGACCTCACCATCACCGAGCTTCAGGAGATCGCTCAAAGCCTGCTCAACCAGAGTTGACTGGTCTGTGATCGCGACTTCGCTGGTGTAATTCTTGATTTCGATTGCATCTTCAATCGAGCTGTTCTGCTTGGTGCGGCTTGGCACCAGCCAGTGGAAGAACAAGAGGAAGGTGATGCCAACAATCGTGAGAACACCACCTGTCGGCGTGAAGTCAAACATGGTGAAGGAGGTCCCCGTCATCTCCTCCCGCAATCGTGAAACGACGATGTTGGGCGAGGTGCCAATCTGCGTCATCAATCCGCCAAGTAAAGCGGCAAACGACATCGGCATCAGGTATTTTGAAGGAGAGGCGCCGGATTTTTTCGCGAACTTGAAGGCGACCGGCATCATGATCGCAAGCGCGCCGATATTTTTAATGAAAGCAGAAAGCATCGCCACCGCAATCATCAAGAGCGCAAGCTGCGTGTAAAATGTGTCCAGATTCGGGAAAAATCTCTTGATTGCCGAATCCACAATGCCTGACCGCGCTACGCCTGCGCTGACGACCAGTGCGCTGCCAACGATAATGACGATGTCATCCGAAAATCCGGAAAACGCTTTTTCCGGCGGCACAATGCCGGTCGCGACTGCCAATACAAGCGCACAACACGCGACAACATCATAGCGGAAGCGATCCCATATAAAGACCGCCATCATGAGCCCGATGACAGAAAAGGCGATTATCTGTTGTGTTGTCATGCGGCCCTGGGAAGAGGCTGGGATGTTGCGGACAGCCGAGCTGAAAATGATATTCAAAAACGCTGTAACGTTGTGCAAGTTCCTCGGCACCAACTCCGGGGCCCGAAGCTCTGGATCTGCGGAGATACTCTCCGTTTTACGAGAAAAAACTCAACCTCCGATAAGGTTCTCCCCGGCGGCACCTCACCCATTTTGGTGATGGAACTAAACTGCTTAGCCGTGGTTCGGCGAGCTTTCACGGTTTCGAAGCATAAGGGAAATCCTTTGAACGAGCTGCATCACGAATTCCAGCTACGAAGAGATTTTCTGCCGAGAGCCGAGGAGGACCAGTGGCCTCAACCTGAGCCTGCGGCATTGTCGGTGCACAGTCCACCGGACCTGCAAAGATCGCTGTCGCCCCGCCCATTAGTGGTTGATCTTGACGGCACCCTGGTGCGATCCGACCTGCTAATTGAGGCGGCCTTCTCGGAGCTTAGCCGTCGGCCCCATTCGATCGTCGATTTCATCAGGTCGCTTTCCGCCGGAAAGGCATGTCTGAAGCACCGCCTGTCTCAGCCAGCGGATTTCGATCCATCCATCCTTCCTTATGACGCGGAAGTGCTGAAGGTCATCAAGACCGCACGGGAGGAGGGGCGTTCGGTTTATCTCGCTTCTGCAACCCACGAGCGCCTGGTTTGCGCGGTTGCAGACCACCTCGGCCTCTTCACCGGCTGGTTTGCAACAAGCGAGACGATGAATTGTGCCGCCGAGCTAAAGGCGGCAAAAGTCGTGGCCGCCTTCGGAGAGGGTGGCTTCGACTATATCGGCAACGACTCGGCCGACTTGGCAGTCTGGCGCCACGCCGCAAAGTCTTATGCCATAAGGACATCGGCGGCAGTTGCGCGAGCGCTTTCGTACCAATGCGAGAACGTCGAGCATCTGAGCCACGACAAACCGACATGGCGGATTTGGGCGCGTTCGTTGCGAGTGCATCAATACGTCAAGAACGCGTTGGTATTTGTCCCGTTGCTGACAAATCAACTCTTTGAGCTCCATAGCCTTGCGAATGCCTGCTTGGCTTTGGTGGCTTTTTCGCTCTGTGCCTCGGGCGTTTATCTCCTGAACGACTTGGTCGATCTGCAGGACGACCGCCGGCATAAAACCAAATGCCGCAGACCCCTTGCCTGTGGCGAGATACCGCTTTCGCGCGCCGTTCTGGCAATCCCGATCCTGCTTTTGCTGGCGCTAACGGTCGCCGCCATGGTTTCATCGGTCTTTGTGCTCGTGCTGGCGGGATATTTCGCCTTGACCACCGCCTATTCTTTCTTCCTCAAGCGGAAGATGATCCTGGACGTGGTGGCTCTCGCCTCCCTTTACACCACACGGGTGATCGGCGGCGCTGCCGCCGTCTCGGTGTGGCCATCTCCCTGGCTGCTTGCCTTCATGATGAGCTGGTTTCTCTCGCTCGCTTTGGTGAAGCGATACACCGAGCTCATTTCGCGACGCGCCGCGCACCTGCCGGACTCCAGAAACCGCGATTACAGGAAGGCGGATATTGGTATGGTGGGTGCCCTGGCAGCTGGAGCAGGAATGAACGCGCTGACGTTATTTGCCCTCTATGCCGCAAGCGACAGTGCCCAAGACATCTACACTAGGCCAGCTATGCTGTGGTTGGCCGGGCCGATCCTTGCCTGCTGGATTGCCCGCATCCTCATGCTCGCCCATCGGGGGCAGATGCATGACGATCCAGTCGTCTTCGCGATGAAGGACAAGGTCAGCCTTGCCACGCTCGGCGTTGCCGGCGCACTTGTCATCGCCGCGATGTGAGGTGGTCGCATGGGTCGTCAGTCTTCAGAGCGAAGCACTTCTGCCAGCCTCGCAACCCGCTACCTCGCCTTTGCCATGCTCTCCACGGCCGCCAATTTCGCGGTCCAGGCTAGTGTCATGCAACTGGCCCCGTCGCCGAGCCTCATGCCATCTATGCTCGCAGGGACTGCTGCCGGCTTCGGCTTGAAATACGTCCTCGACAAAAGATGGATCTTCTTCGACGGCTACACGTCATACGGCGACGAGATGCTCAAGCTGGCGCTTTACGGCCTGTTCAGTGTCCTGACGACGCTCATATTCTGGGGGTTTGAAATTGCTTTTTGGACGGTCTGGAAGACGGACCTCGCAAAATACACCGGCGGAGCGCTCGGCTTGGCGATCGGCTACATCTCCAAATACGCATTGGACCGGAAATTCGTCTTCAAACCAGAGGAGGCGTGACAAACTCATGGAGGGCTGGGGACGCTATCCGCACCATGAGAGCGAGGCAATCGACTGCCGGCTGCCGGAGGCGCTTGCAGGCACCGTGGCGGCTTGCGTGGGACTGATCGGGCGCGGAAATGGGCGCTCTTATGGTGACGCGGCGATCGGCGAATACTCCACCTTAATGTGCCGTGGGCTAAGCCGGATTCGGAGCTTCGATCCCACCAATGCGACGCTGACCGTGGAAGGGGGCGTAATGCTCTCGGACATTCTGCGCTCGTTTGTCCCGAGAGGCTATTTTCCGCCTGTGGTACCGGGCACCAAATTTGTCACGGTCGGCGGGATGATCGCCTCTGACGTGCACGGCAAGAACCATCATCGCGACGGCGGGTTCGGTGACCATGTCAGCGAGCTCAAGCTGGTGGTCGCCGGCGGAGAGATCCTCACCTGTAGCCGCACGCGCAACCCTGAGCTTTTCTTCGCGACGGTCGGTGGCATGGGTATGACCGGGATTATCGCGGAAGCGACCTTCCGCTTGAGACCGATCGAATCCGGCTGGATCGCGCAAAAGACGATCGTCACGAAAAACCTTGGCGAGGCGTTGAAGGCGCTGCAGCAGACCGAGGATGCCACTTATTCGGTCGCCTGGATCGATTGCCTTTTGCAAGGCGCTTCCCTTGGACGCTCGCTGATTTTCGCCGGCGAACACGCGTCGCTGGACGAGGTCGGCGGCATGCCGGAGGCCGATCGTTTTGCAGCGAAAAACGAGGGGAGGTTTTCACTGCCATTCGATCTGCCGCAATGGGTGCTCAACAAAACAAGCGTAGCAGCCTTCAACGAGCTTTATTTCAGGGCGGGAGCGCGAAAGGCGGCCAAGACGTCGCTGGTCCACTGGGATAAATACTTCTTTCCACTGGACGGTATCCTTGAATGGAACCGGCTGTATGGCAGGAGGGGATTTCTGCAGCATCAGTGCGTGGTTCCTGCTGAGGATGCGCTGGCAGTCCTGAGTGGCATTCTCGAGCGCTTTGCGCGCTCAGGAAAAGGCTCCTTTCTGGCCGTTCTGAAGAAGCTGGGGCGCGGGAGCGGGCTGCTGTCCTTTCCTGCCCCGGGCTACACGCTCGCACTCGACCTTCCCGTCACGCAGGAAGTGTTCCGGCTGCTCGACGAAATCGACGAGCAGGTTGTCAAGGCAGGGGGGAGGCTCTATCTCGCCAAGGATGCACGACAGTCACGTCACACATTCGAGGCCGGTTACCCTCGGTTGGCTGCGTTCAAAGAGCTACGCAAAATAACGGGCGCCGATCGTCACTTTAATTCCCGCTTGGCAAAGAGGCTCGGCATATGACGGGGATCTGCAAGACATTGCTCCTGATAGGCGGGACGTCGGATATCGGTCGCGCGACGGCGCTGATCTATGCGGAGGCCGGATGGAATTTGCTTCTCACCGGACGAAAGCTCTCCGCCGTACAGCGCGAAGCCGACGACATCAGCGCGCGGACCGGCGCTAATGTCCTGGTTCACGAACTCGATATCCTCGCCACGAGCCACTTCGAAGATTTTGTGGGCGTCGTTTCGCCTCTGCCCGACACGGTGGTCTGCGTTGTCGGCGAACTGGGTGAGCAGTCTCGCGCAGAACGGCAGCTCGAGCACGCCGCCATGATCATGCGGACGAACTTCGAAGGACCAGCTTTGCTTCTTGGCCTTCTGGCAGAACGTTTTGCGGCAAGGGGATCAGGTAGCATCGTCGGCATAAGCTCCGTCGCCGGAGATCGCGGACGCGCGTCCAACTATGTCTATGGCGCCGCAAAAGCCGGGTTGACCGCCTACTTGTCTGGCCTGAGAAGCCGGCTGTCCGGGTCCGGCGTGCGCGTGCTCACCGTGAAGCCGGGTTTCGTTCGGACACGCATGACGCATGGCATGAAGCTGCCGCCGCTTCTCACAGCCGAACCTCGGGAGGTCGCGCAGAAGATCTTTACTGTCGCGGAGGGAGGCAGAGGCGGGGACGTCGTCTATGTCAGACGCATATGGCGGCCGCTCATGACGGCGATCCGGTTAATTCCGGAACCGATCTTCAAGAGGTTGCGGCTGTGACGGAACCTGGCAATCACGCCGCTTACGCGGCCATCGGAACGAGCGCAGGTGCCAGCAAGCGACCGGCGGCGAGGATACGGCGGTTGCTGTCGGCCGAAGGCGCAATCATTCTAACAGCATTGGCCTGCGCGGCCATGCTTGCCCTGCCCGGGAGGACCATCAACGCCGCCTTTATCAATGACGTACTGGTCTTTATCGACGGTGCGCACCGCATCACGTTCGGTCAGGTGCCGAATCGCGATTTCCACACGGCGCTCGGGCCACTCGTCTTTTATCTTCCGGCGGCTGGATATCAACTCACGGGGAATTTCGGCGCTGCCATACCGGTTGGAATGGCTATTGTTGTCGTCGCCTTCATCCCGGCGATGATCCGCATTCTCGTGTCCCGCCTCAGCCCGTCATTGGCGGCCGCGCTCGGCATATTCCTCACTCTCATCCTTGCGGCGCCGATCAATCTCGGCAGTTCCATCTGGTATCCATCCTTCGCGATGTTTTACAACCGCATCGGTTGGGTCGCGTTTGGCCTGCTGCTGGTGATGTATCTGACGCCGCAGCCCGCGCGCGGGCGAAGCGATGCCGCCGATACTCTTGCCGCCGTCTTTCTTCTGCTCGTCTCATTCTACACCAAGGCGACCTACGGGCTTGCTGGAACCGCCTTTCTGGTGATCATCCTATTGGATCGGCAGCAGCGTCGCTGGGTCGTGACCGCCCTGCTGCTGACGGGGCTGGCCATGATCGCCATCGAGTTTTTCTGGGGCGGGACCGCTCAGCACATTGAGGATCTGCGGGCGGCGGCGCGTGTCAGCGGCGGCCATGACCTCGGCAGCATCCTGAAGAACCTACGTGAGAACCTTTCCGACCTCGTCGTATTTGCGACCTTCGCTTTGATCGCCATCTGGCAAAACCGCAGCTTCCGCGATTTTCTCTTCTTCGGGTTCTGCGTAGGCGCTGGCTTGGCGATCATCAACCAGAACGCCCACAGCTGGGGCATCATCACGCTCTACTGCGGTGCAGTCGTTCTGGCGCAGAAAGCCGCGTGGCTTCAGCAAGGCGATGAAGGGAGAAGGGCGGGAGGTTTGGCTCTTCCTGCCACGGCTCTGCCGCTGCTTGCGACCTTATTCCTGTTGCCGCCGATCGTACACCACGCCGCAGCTCTCATTCTGCATACATCGCTTGCGGCTGAGAAAGCCGGGCAATCTCTTGGGCTGCCGCGTTTCGACGATGTTCGGGAGATCGATCCGCCCGGCGGCGAGCCTGACTTCATAAGGCGTTATCTCGACGACATCATCACCGGGGGAAGTCTGCTGCAGGCATTGCCGGTACCGCCGGAGCGCGTTTTCGTGCTTGATTTCGCCAATCCTTTTTCAGCGGGGCTCGGCATTCGTCCGCCTACCGGTGACTCCGCATGGTTTCACTGGAACCGCAATATCAACGAGAAAGCCTACATCCCACCGGAAGTGCTTTTTGCGGATGTAAAGTTCGTCATGGTGCCAAAAACAGGAATCAACAGCCTGCCGCTGCAGGCGCTGTACGGCCCGTTTCTTTCGGCTCGGTTCGAGGTCGTTCAGAAAACATCCGAGTGGACGATCTACCAGTGGCGCCAGGCGAAGACGCAAAGCGAGGTGCAGTGACTGAGACGGAAAGGTCGGTGGAAACGGCAGACGCCGCATCGCCCCTGGCGTCACGGTTGAGCCGGTCGTGGGTTGTCATCGTCGGCATGGGTTTCGTTCTCGCCGCCCTTCTCGCTTTGCCTGGCCGAACGGCGACGACCAAGTACGTCAACGACCTCTTCGTTTTCCTGGATGGTGCTCATCGCATAGTGCGTGGCCAGGTGCCGAATGTGGATTTCCATTCGTCGCTCGGGCCGCTGACATTTTATATTCCCGCTGCCGGCTATGGCTTGTCGGGCAATCTGGGCGGCGCGATGCCGTCTGGAATGGCGATAGTGGTCCTCCTGCTTACTGCCATTGCCGCGGAAATCGTGAGCGGCCGGATGCATAAGGCGTTCGGACTTCCGCTTGCGCTCTTCCTGCTCCTGATAGTTGCGGCTCCCGCGAATCCGGGCGAGCGGATAGGGGAGCTAACTTTTGCCATGTTCTACAACCGGATTGGATGGGCGTCGCTCGGCTTTTTGTTGGTGATGTATCTGCCTCGATTGCCGGCCGCCGGGAGTAGCAAGGCAGTCGATGCGGCATGCGCCAGTTTCCTTGTGTTGCTGATGCTCTACACCAAAATCACCTATGGGGTCGTAGGGCTTGGCTTCCTATTGTTCATGCTTTTCGATCGTCGCCAGATCGGTTGGGTGAGGTTGGCGCTGGGGATGATCGCCTTCAGCGTCATCGCGATTGAAATCGTCTGGCGCGGCGGGTTCAACTACCTTGCTGACCTTGGCCTTTCAGCAAAGAACAGCGGCGGCGTTCTGACGTTGACCGCACTCGGTCATTTGGTACGGAACAATCTCGCCGACCTTCTTGTCTATCTGACAGTCGTGCTCATCGTTCTCAATCTGACGCCGAGCTATCGGCATCTGCTCTTCGTTGCCTTCTGCGGCACGACCGGAATCCTCTTGATTGGGCAGAATTTCCAGACCGTCGGTATTCTGACTCTGGGTGCAAGCGCCGCCATCATCACGGAAAGCCTCTTTCGCGCCAAGCCGCTCTCCCGATTCAGGAAAGCGCGGTTCGCGCTGCCGCTACTCGTGGGGTTCCTGCTATTGCCCGCCGCCGTCGGCAACGCTGCATCATTCGCAATTCACGCCTATTACGCTGCCGGCGGCCGAGGCAAAGCGATCCCGCTGCCGGCGTTTTCCGAGATCAGGCTCGTTGAGATGTGGAGCGCCGGCCAATACGAATATTTTGAGGAATACAACAGGACACTGGTGGACGCTTCGGCCATCCTGTCGCAACTCATGTCTGGTGACGAGCGCGTCGCGGTTCTCGATTTCGTCAATCCCTTCTCCGCCGGCCTGGGGCTGACGCCGCCCGCGGGCGACAGCGTCTGGTATCATTGGGGGCGAACTCTTGGGCCGTATGATCATCCGGCCGCGGAAGAGATGTTCGCCGACGTCGATCTTATCCTCGATCCGAAATGGCCGATCGAGATCTGGACGGGCAACGGGCTGCGCGATCTTTACGCCCACTATATCGCCCGCCACTATGCGCTGGTGCGGGAGACGGCCGATTGGCGCATTTACCGCAGAAAGGCTTCCTGAGCCGGCGCAGCCTGTTTTTTCACCTCCGCGGCGATCAGGCCGATGAGCATCAGCACGAGCGCCCAGGCGTAAAGGATCCTGCCGGCAGCTGGTTCAACGGAAAGCCCCGAAGTAACTGAGTATGACGGGGACCGGGATCACCAGCGCTGCTGCCGCCAGCCATGCCCACGAGCGCTGCCAATGGTGAAACAGCACGGGTCGGAGGAAGAGCGTGTAGTGGATCCGTCCGAGCGGCGAAGCCAGCGAGATGCCAACAGCACGAAGCCACTCATTGCGGCGACCGCCAGGAACAGGAATGCCGAAATTAGTGGATTTTGGCGCCATATGCTCCAGTTCTGTGCGCTCGCCGCGGCCTCGTCATCAGCATGTCGCGGAGTGGCCCTGCTGCGTCGTCGCAATCCGATTGCTCCGTCTGTCTTTGACGCTTGCTAACTCTCCCTTGATGCGGATGTCCCGGCCGGTCTGCAGCAGCGAGGCCGGGCGGCCATCCCGACTTACGACAGCTTCCTGATGGTGCTGTAAATGATGTTACGGTTGGCACCGAACCAGACTGTCTTCTCAACGGTGTTTTCCGCCGCACTACTATTGGCAATACGCCACATGTCGGCCTCGGAACGCTGGAGGAGCTCCCAGTTCATGTAGGATTCCATGTATCCGTCATCCGCCATCTCATCGGAGAAGTTGGCAAAAAGAAAGACGCCGCCCGGTTTCAGCATTTCCATGCAAATCTGCGTGAGCCGGATTGCTACTTTATCGGCGAGGTAATCGTACAGCCCTGCTGCGTAGATCAGATCGAAGGTGCCAAGCTGATGTTTGCGCGCGAGCAAACCGCGCACCGATCCGTCGATAGGCTCGACAGAAGTCCCATGGAATTGGCTCGCGATTGAACCAATACTTTGCGGATCCTGATCAAGAGCAACCCAGCGCTTAAGGCGGCCTTCTGCAAGCGCCTTTGATGCCTCCGCTTCGCGAAGGTGACCCGCGGCGATGGCCAGAACTTCGGCGTCCGACCCCCTTCGCGCGGCGGTGTCATCAACGTAGCGGGTCAGAATGTCGCGACGTTCCCTGACCGCTACCGGGCCGGGCGCATTGATCGTGTATTCAAAGATATCCAGGCCGAGAAGCGTGGATCTGGCCACTTCTTCGGCGACCGCCGGATGCCCATAAATAAAGTCTATAAGACTGGCGTCACCGGAATAGCCGCGAGGTTTTTCAAAGGACCAACGAGTGAACGGGCACTGCTGCAGAATCTTTGCCGAGTGATGGGCCTGAATGAATGGGATGAGCTTTTGCCATACAGCAGCACCGTATTTTTGGCGGACGTCATGAAGCTGACCGATCAACCACCTGACTGCACCAGGCAGGTCTTTCCCGGCGCTGAACCGCTGCATTGCAATGTTGATGAGAATCGCAAACTCGGCCTCTGCCGCCCGCGGGAGGTCCGTTTCATTATGGTGGTGAGGTGAGGGGAACTTTTTGCTGACTGACTGCGGTGTAATCAAGCTTTGGCCATCAAGAGAAAAGAGGGGCTGAGCCACGGAAACCTCATTGGGGATAATAATTTAAACATTGAGTAAAATCTTCATCATTCTCATGAAGGTCAAGCGTCGAGGTTGGAGCGCGGTCGAAATGCACGTTTTAATTTTAGAAAATGTTAGTGAACCCGACAGATACTCTGCCCGCCGGAAGCTCGGTGCAGCGTTATCGGTTGATGTGGAGTCTGCGGGGGGCTATCCAGCGTTAGCTAGCAGTCTGCGCAGGGCAATGCTGCATTATTTTGGGTGGCAGGGGCATGATGCACGTGTTAGCCGAGACCGCAGTCGCCACCATAGGGCCGACGCTATCGTCAGAACAGTTGCGTCGCCTTTACAAGCAGAAGAGCGAGAGCGGCCGAAAGACCGCTACGCGCAGCGGCCTCTGGATAGCGGTGGCTGCTTACCTTGCATACTCTTTCACTGACTACCTTTTTATTGGCGATGTCGTCCGGTACACGATCGCCGGCCGATTGGCGGTTGGCGTCGGTGCGATATGCATGCTGGAGCTCTTGCTCTACCGCAAAGCAAAGGCCGATACGGTCGATATGGCGGCGGCGACATCCGTGCTAGCGGCTTATTTAGTCTGGCTTCTGACGGCACAGATGACCACTGTCAGCGACGCCTTCTCATATTATATGGTTTTTGGCTCGATCTTCATGATGAGCGTCAACTTGTTCTTCAGTTTCCGGTTTCCGCTAGCTCTTGCGGCCTCCGTAACGAACATGCTCATCTTCATCGGCGCGCTCTATCTATTCGCGCCTATGTTGCTTCTTCACAAGCTGATCTTCGGTGCGTTCTGCATTTCCTGCTTTATTTTTACGTCTTACGTAAACCTTCAACTTAACAGAGAACGCTATAAAGTTTTCCTGAATGCTCTTGAAGCGAGTTTGCAGCAAGCCGCCGCCGAGGAAAGGGGCAAGGCGCTTTTGCACCTCTCAAACACCGACTCGTTGACCGGCCTGGAAAATCGCCGGGCGATCGACCAACGGCTGCGTGATTATTGGCAACGCTGGCAGGACCATAGGGCGCCCTTTGCCGTGCTGCTCATCGATGTCGATTATTTCAAACATTACAACGACTGCTATGGCCATCAAGAAGGCGACCGGTGCCTTGTCGCTGTCTCGCAGCTTCTCCAAAGTGTGGCCTCGTCCTGGGACTCGATCATCGGACGATACGGGGGTGAGGAATTCATCCTCATCACACCAATGCTGAATTCGGAAAGAGCGACCGAACTCGCAGAAGCGATTTGTGCTGCCGTTCGAGAGCTGGCTTGGCCACACGAGCACAGGCGAGACGGGACCACCGTCATCACGGTGAGTGTCGGCGTGTCCTATACCAGGGGTGAAACCAAACAGGTCGACAAGGTCATTCATGAAGCTGATCGCGCGCTTTATGCGGCCAAGGCATCGGGTCGCAACACTCTCGTGGTCTTCGATCCCGAAGACCCGCAGAGGAGCGATGACAGCGAGGATATAGCCGCGACCTTGAAAATCGCGATTGAACACGGCCTTGTCTCCCTCGTCTATCAGCCGATTCGCAACATTCAGACAGGCAAGACGGACGGCGTTGAAGCTTTGATGCGTTTGAGGATGTTGGACGGGACGCAGGTGTCACCTGCTATGTTTATTCCTGTTGCGGAAAGGACAGGTTCGATCGTTGAACTCGGCCGGTGGGCAATTCGCACCGTTTGCCGAGACCTGTTGGCGACCGGCTTGGTGCAAGTTGCCAGCGTCAACGTTTCGCCGATTGAGCTCAAAATGCCGGGTTTCGCCAGCTATGTCGCCGCGACGCTCGCAGAATTCGGCGTGACGGGCGCTCGGCTTGCTTTCGAAATTACCGAAGGCGTTGAGCTGGAAATCGACCAGACCGTGGTTCGTTGCATCAGCGACCTGAGGAGGTTGGGCGCTCAAGTCTGGCTGGACGACTTCGGCACAGGCTTCGCCGGGCTCTCGTGGCTTCGCCTGATCGAATTCGACACTGTCAAGATCGATCGATCCTTCCTCCATGATTGCCATACTGAAAAAGGCAAGAGGATGTTGCTTGACATCATCAGCCTGCTGCGCAATCGCGGCGTGAGGATACTCATTGAAGGCGTTGAGACCATTGAACATCAGCGGCTGATGCAGCAGTACGGAATCAACCAGATCCAAGGATATTACATCGGACGGCCCGCGCCGGCAGCCCAGCTTGAATCTGATAACGTGCTGCCTTTCGGCCTGGTCAGGACTCATTGATTCCAAACGTCCATTTCGGAATGGGCAATGAGTTTTGTTGGTCACGGCGGCAGGCGCCCGTAGGCGGATTGCACGGCACTCCCGCTCGCTTTTGATCCGTGCGTCCCTGCCTAGATAATTTCCAGCACCGGATCTTCCAGCACTTTCCCCGTCACCACATCCGCAATCCCCCGGTCCGTTTGATGCGGGCCGGCATTGCAGGCGAGTGTCGCGCCGAAGCAGGCCTTGAAGACGCGGTAAGGTGGCTTCCAATCGACGATCTTGCCCATGGCCTTACGGATGTCTGCAAAGGCTGAGGCGGTGTCCTTCAGTGAGGCGTCGGTGACGAGGCCGGAGAGCGGCAGCGGCAGGATCGCTTCGATTTGGCCGTCCTTGGCGACCGCCATGCCGCCGCCGGCTGTTATGACAGCGTTGGCAGCGAGCGCCATGTCGGCTGCATTGCCGCCGAAGACGGTGAGGTTGTGGCTATCATGCGAGACGGTGGTGCAAAAGGCGCCGCGCCATTCGCCCCAGCCGCTGAGGAAACCGTTGCGCGGGGTGCCACCGGCCTTTCCGTGGCGATGGGCGACGGCGATCATGGCGCTGCCGACAGGTGGCACGACGAAGCCGTCCCGGATATACGTTTCCGCCTCTCCCCATTGAGTGAAGCGTGGGCGGTCGATGGTGGCGACGCGGACGCGCTCGCCTTTCGCGGGGATGCGGAAATCGTCGTCGGTCAGCAGCGGCAGCTTCACCGACTTGATCAGCGGCGCCGTATCGAGCGGCTGAACGGTCGCCTCCATGCTGCCGTTGCGGGCGACGACGCGGCCATCTGATATGACGAGGCGTGCTCGGAATTCCGTGAGATCCTCGAAGAGAACGAGGTCGGCGCGGCGGCCGGAGGCGACAAGGCCGAGATCGGAACGCTTCAGCCGCTCAGCGGCGTTGAAGGTCGCGGCGCGCAGTGCCCATTCCGGTTTCATGCCATAGCGCACCAGGCGGCGGGCGACATCATCGAGGCCGCCGCTTTGGTAGAGTTCATCGGGAAAGACGTCGTCGGTGCAGAGCGTAATGGTTGGCGGCAGATGGCCGAGGCCGTTCAGCACCTCGACGAATTCCTGCAAGAGATGGTCGTGAGAGCCACGCAGTTCGATCGTCAGACCGGCGGAAAGTTTGGCGCTAAGATCGGCGCCGGAGGTGAGTTCGTGGTCCGACGTGACGCCCGCTGCCATGAAGGCGTTGAGGTCCGCGCCGGTGAGGCCGCGGGCATGGCCACAGACGAGCTTGCCGGAGGCAAGGCCTGAGTTGACGATGGCGCTCATGCGCGGATCGCCGTCGATGACGCCGCGCATGTTCATGACTTCGGCAACGCCGCTGACAGCAGGAGAACGCAGCATCTCGGCGACGACGGCGGCATCGAAATCGGCGCCGGCGAGTTCCAGGCCCGGCGCAGACGGCACGCAGGAGGGGGCGAGCAGGATCATGCGCAGCGGCAGAGCACGTGCCGCCTCGATCGCCCACCGCACGCCGTCGAGGCCGTGGACGTTGCCGAATTCATGCGGATCCCACACGACCGTGGTGACACCGCGCGGTAGCACGGCGCTTGCATATTCGGCGGGTGTCACCATCGAGCTTTCGACGTGCATGTGCGTATCGATCAGGCCCGGCGTCAGCATGCCGCCAGTCGCATCGATGATTTCGACCGCGTCCATGCGGCTCGCCCGGGCATGGACGCTGGCGATGAGCGCGCCGACGAGGCCGATATCAGCCTCCCGGATCAGGCCCGTCACCGTATCGAGCAGGCGACCGCCGGTGATCAGCATATCGAACGGGGCGTCGCCGCGGGCGGCGGCAACGGCGCGGGCGCGCAAGGCTGGATCGTTGAGATCGAAAGGTTCCTGACGAGCAATGGCGTTCATCTGCGGGCCTCATTGATCAGGGCGGCGAGAATGATGTTAAGCGCCTTCTCAACGTCGATATCGGCGGCGAATTGGGCGTTGAAGGTCGCATGCGTGGCGCGGGTCTCGACGACGGTGCGGCCACGGGTGAGGGCGCCCTGCAGTTCGACGTCGATGCGCGCGGGGCGGAAGCTGACGATATCGGGGGCGACGAAGCCCACGGCGGCGGAGGCATCGTAAATTGCCATGCCGGGACGGCCGCGGCTGGTGCCGATGCTTATATAGCCGGCGAACATGTCGCCGATCAGTTCGGCATTAGCGCCGCCGGCACTGAGCACCGGCTCGACATCCTCCGGCCTTGCCAGCACTTTGCGGCAGAGGTCGAGATCGACCATGCGCAGCGGCAGGCCATGGGCGATAACGATCGCCAGCGCCTCGGGATCGGCGAGCGCATTGAACTCGGCGGAGGCCGTATGGTTGCCCGATGTGACGCCGCCGCCCATCCAGACGAGTTCGGTGATACATGCGGCAAGATCGGGGCGTGCGAGCGCCACGGCGGCGATATTGGTCAGGGGACCGAGAGCCAGGATGCGGTGTGGTCCGTTGCCCTCGAGCCAGCGGCAGAGCGCGGAGAAGGCGTCGCTCTCGGCAAGGGCGGCGGCTTTCGGTAGGCTCTTGCCGGATGTCGGAATTCCGGTTTCGCCGAGGATCGCCTGGGCGGTTTCGAGTTTGCCGAGAACGGGTGCAGCACGCCCGGTATGGACGGGGAACGTCCAGCCGAAGGCGCTGGCGGCGCCTGCGGCATTCGCCCGCACCTGCGGCAGCGGCGTATTGCCGAAGACCAGCGAGACGCCGTCGATTTGATATTTCGACAGTGCCACCACCAGAATGGCGGCGATGTCGTCGAAGCCCATGTCGGTATCGATCCACACACCCATGATGTCACCCGAAGCGCTTGAGGTTGGCCGCGCCGGCGACCGGCAGATCGAAGGCGAGCGCACTGCCGATCTCGTGTGGCGGCAGGCTCGCGTCGATTTCAGCCTTGATAGGCCCAAGCGGCGTATGGAGGAGGTATTCGCGTGTGTTGCCGGCGAAAGACGTGCCGTGCACTTTGCCTTGGAACGGACCGGAGCCGAGGGTCACCGTACGCGGGCGCCAAGCCAGGCCGGCCGCAGCTTGGGGCGGCGGATCAGAGAGTGCTGCGGGGCCGTGCGGCGTCACAAGCTTTCCGTCTTTCAGAGCGAAGACATTTTCGAAGCCCACGAAATCGGCGACGAAGGCGGAGGCGGGATTGTTATAGATCTCCTCCGGCGTGCCGATCTGTTCGATGCCGCCGTCCAGCATGACGACGATGCGGTCGGCGAGCGCCAAGGCCTCGACCTGGTCGTGAGTGACGAAGATCATGGTGACGCCGGTCTCCTTCTGCACGCGCTGCAATTCAGCGCGCATTTCGAGACGAAGGCGGGCGTCGAGGTTAGAGAGCGGTTCGTCAAGCAGCAGGACCTTCGGCTCCATCACCATGGATCGCGCCAGTGCGACACGCTGCTGCTGGCCGCCGGAGAGTTCGGCGGGCTTGCGGCCGGCGAAAGTGGTGAGGCCGACGGATTTCAGGCCGGCGCCGACGCGGGCATCGAGATCCGCGCCCGAAACGCCTTTGAGGCGCAGGCCGAAGGCGACGTTCTCGTAGACCGTCAGATGCGGGAACAGCGCGTATGACTGGAAGACGAGGCCGACGGCGCGCTTGTTGGCGGAGACGCCGGTTATATCGGCGCCGTCGAGGCCGATGCGACCGGATGCGGGCTTCAGCAGGCCGGCAATGGCGCGCATCGTTGTCGTTTTGCCACAGCCGGAGGGGCCGAGAAGGGCGACGAGCTCGCCCTTGGCGATCGCAAGGTCGAGATCCCTCACGGCGACCGTGTCACCATAGCGAAGCGTCAGCTTGTCGAGTTGGAGATAGGCATCAAACATAACGCGAGAATCCCAGGAAGCGTTCGGCGAGGAAGACGATGCCGATCGAGAGGAAAGCGAGAAGGGCGGAGAGCGCCGCGATGGAAGGATCGTAGGTGGTTTCCATATAGCCCAGCATATCGATCGGCAGGGTTCGGACACCCGGGCCGGAAAGGAAGAGCGAGACCGGCACCTGATTGAAACTGGTGACGAAGCCGAGGATAAAGGCGGCCAGGATGCCGCCGCGGATATTCGGCATGACCACGCGGAAAAAGGCACCGAGCCTGGAGGAGCCGAGCAGGACGGCGGCCTCCTCGATATCCGAGCGCAGATTATCGAGGCTTGCCGACACGACGCGCACGGCATAGGGCAGTACGAGGGCCGCATGGGCAAAGAAGAGCGCAAGCGTGATGTTGAAGCCGAAGGGCACGACGAGATAACGCAGCAATGCCAGGCCGACGATTATGCCGGGGACGATGATCGGCAGCGAGACGATGGTGCGGACGGTCTCTGCTGCGGGCAGCGGGTAACGCGACAGGGCATAAGCGGCCGGGATGCCGAGGATGAGGGCTGCCAGTGTTCCGAAAACGGCAAGGAACATCGACATGGCGAAGCTGTCGCGAAAGCTTTCAATAGTGAAGACCTTCATCACCCAGCGCAGCGAGAGGCCCTGCGGCGGGAAGGCCAGCGTGTCGCCAGCCGAGAGCGAGGCGGCGATGATGATCAGGAACGGGCCGATCAGGAAGACGAGGAGCAGGAAGAGGACGACAGGCGAAAAGAGACGGATGCTCATCTGCGGCTCCTCGATGTCGCAAGGCGTTTAAGCAGGATATTGGCGGCAAAGCTCATGACGATCAGAATGAAGGCGATGACGCTTGCCGAGACGAAATCATTGGCGACGGACACCTGCTGATACATCAGCGTTTCGAGCATCAGCACCTTGGAGCCGCCGAGGATGGCGGGAGTGATGTAAGCGGTGAGCGAGCCGGTAAAGACAAGCGTGCCGCCGATGACGAGGCCCTCGCGCGTGAGCGGCAGGACGACTTTCCAAAAGACCTGGAACCAGTTGGCGCCGAGCACGCGGGCGGCCGGGATCGCATCCCTCGGCATGTTTTCCAGCGCACTGATCAACGACAGGATCATCAGCGGCAGGAAGAGCTGCAGGAGGCCGATGAAGACGGCGGTTTCGGTGAAGAGCAGGCGCAGCGGGTCGTCACTGAAACCGAGGCCCGTGATCGCCTTGTTGACGATGCCAGTGCGGCCGAGAATGACGATCCAGGCATAGGTGCGCGCCACCGGCGAGATCATCAGCGGCAGGGTGACTAAGCCGATCATGCGGCCTTTGCCGTTCGCCGGCAGGTTGACGATTGCAAAGGCTGCGGCGTAGCCTATGACGGCCGAGACGGCGGTGACCTCGATGGCGAGCCGGAAGGAGCGCAGGAAAACGGTGCGGTTCAGCGTTTCGGAAAAGAAGCCTGTGTAGGCCGATATCGTCCAGGCATCGCCGGCGCGAAAACCCTCCGACAGCAGGATTGCGACGGGCAGCAGGAATACCACCGTCGCGAAGACGGCTGCCGGCAGGGCAAGCGCCAGGGCTTCCGCGCGGTTCTGGAACATGAAACGCCTTTCCAGGAGAGGAGATGGCCCCGGCGAGCGGCCGGGGCGAGTTCATGCGGGCTCTACTGGCCGACCTTCTCGTTCCAGGTCTTCAGCCAAGCGGCTCGGTTGTCGAGGGTGACGGCAGAAGGGATCAGTTTGAGGCTCTTGGCCGTTTCCTCGCCATAGGTGAGGTTGCCAGCGGCAGCGTCCGAAAGCTTGACCTCGCTATTCGCTGGGCTGTCGATCAGCTTTTCGGCGAGCTTGGTTTGGGTCTCGGTCGAGAGCCAGAAATCCATGAACTGCATGGCGAGATCCTGGTTTTTCGAACCTTTGGTCAGCACGAGAACATTCATGCCGCCGGTCTGTCCCTCTTTCGGCGTTGCCCAGGCAATGGGGAGGCCGAGCTTGGTGAAGCCGGCCCAGGAGAAACGGCCGATGGGGGCTGCCCAGATTTCCTCCTGCTGCATCAGTTGCACGAGCTGCGAGGATTTTTCGTAGAAGGTGACGATGTCGTCCTTCTTGTCGCCCAGCGCTGCGATCGGGCCTTGCAGATCGGGCGTATCCTTGCCGAGCGCCAGGCCCAGCATGTAGAGCGCCGGCGGGCCCTGATTGGTGGTGACGTTCGGGAAGGCGACATGGCCAACATATTCCGGCTTCAGGAGATCGGCCCAGGACTCGATCTTCATCTTGTCGGAACGATAAGCGATCGACGTGGCATAGAAAGTGTAGCCAACGCTCATGCCGTTGCCGTTGGGGTCCTTGGCGACGTCGTAGAGCTTGGCGAAATTGGCAAGCTTCGCGGTATCGATCTTGTCGATCAGTCCGGCGCGTGATGCGGCAAGCGCATCGGCCATCGAAACGGCGGCGAGATCGACCACGGGGTTGGCCTTGTTCGCCTCCATTTTTGCCAGCCGCTCGACGCTGTTGCCGGTCTCGACCACCAGCTTGCAGCCGCATTGGGCTTCGAACGGATCATAGACCAGCGTCTTGAAGTCGTCCTGCGCGAAGGCATAGACGGAAATGGTCAGTGTCCGTTCGGCTGCGGAGGCGGCAAACGGCCAAAGTGCGGCGAGTGCCGCCGACGCCATGAGAGCTTTTTTCATCTTACATGTTCTCCATCTCTGAGGTTTTTGGTGCCGGGCTCGCAGGCCCGGATGATTGGCGGACAATCAGCTGCATTGCGACGCGTTCGATTTCCGCGATAACGAGAACGCCTTCCCGGGTGCGGCTTTTTCTGATGGTATCGGCCAGCGCCGACACGGCAATCCCCGCAATTCTATCCATGTCCATTCTGACCGTCGTCAGCGACGGTGTGACGACAGGCGACCAGATGAGGTCGTCGAAGCCGGTGACGCTCACATCGCCGGGAACGCTGATGCCGGCTTGCTGCAGCTCGGTCAGCGCGCGTAATGCCTGCAGATCGGAGAGAGCCGCGAAAGCGGTAAAACCCTCCCGCACCTTTTCGGCAAGGCCGAGCGGACAGCCGCTGCCGCCATCCTGCTCTACCTTCCCGATCCACAGCGTTTCGGTATGCATGCCCGCGTGCATTCCGGCGCGAATCCCATTGGCGCGATCGTTCTGAACGCTGGACTCCTGGTTGTTGCCGATGATGAGGATGCGTTGGTGGCCGAGGGCCGCGAGATGGAGAGCGATTTCGCGGCCGCCCTGCCAATGGTCGGCGGAAACGGTGTTGCCTGGCGTCGAGGGGGTATCGATGAGAGCGACTGGGCAGGCGGCGGACAAAATGCGGGTGGCGCGGCGGGGAATAATGACCATGCCGTCGACGCCGCGTTCGACGAGACGATTGATCGCCTCGGTCTGAGTGGCAGCATCGCCGCGGGAGTCGGCGATTAGAACACCGTAACCAGCGGTGGAGGCGGCAAATTCGATCGCCTGTGCGATCTTCGGGAACAGAGGATTGGCGATGTCCGGCAACACCAGGCCGAGAACGCCGCTGCGGCCGGTTCTGAGCGCGCGGCCGGCCTGGCTCGGGACATAACCCAGTTCGGCGGCATGTTCGCGGATCCGTTCGACCAGTTGGCCGGAGACCCGGCCTTTGCCGGAAAGCGCATTGGAGACCGTGGCAATAGAGACGCCGAGCGAGGTCGCTATCCTGCTGAGGTTCGGTCCGGAGCGCGATGTAGCCATGATCTGATGCATTCTGATTAATCGTTTAATCAGTGCTATAGCAGCCGTCTCCGCTTGTCCAATCCAAATTCGTCTGGTGCCCGATTATTCCGGGATATTGTCGGGCATGAAAAAACCCCGCGAGGTGATCGCGGGGTTTCGCATTTCCAGAAAGGCGAAATGCCGATCAGCTCTTGGCCTTTGCCGGCACCGGCGTTACCGCTGCTGTGGTCTTGCCGCCGGGCGCGTAGCCGCCGCCGACCGCAATGTTCAGCGAGACGTAGTCCTTGGCCATCTGCTGGACGGCCTGTGCAAGGCTTGCCTGGGCAAGCGAGACCTGGCGCTGTGCATCGAGAACGTCGAGCAGCGAGGAGGCGCCGTCCTTGTAGGACGCGGTCGACAGTTCGAGCGTTTCCTGCGTGGTCTTTACCTGAGCCTGTAGGGCTGCGACCGTGCGGGCGTCACGGCGGACAGCGGCGAGTGCGTTCTCGACCTGTTCGACCGCGGTCAGCACCGTCGACTTCCAGTTGAGGTAGGCGGTCGCGGCAGTGGACTGCGCCGACTTGACGTTGGCGCGCAGACGGCCACCATCGAAGATCGGCAGGTTGAGGGTCGGGCCGAAGGACCAGGGGGTCAGGTCTCCATGGATGCCGCGCTGGTTGATGTAGGACGGCGAGATCGAGCCGCTGAGCGAAATGCTCGGATAGAGCTGCGCCTCGGCAACACCAATATTGGCCGTTGCGGCGGCGAGATCACGCTCGGCGACGCGAATGTCGGGACGGTTGCGGATCAGGTCCGCCGGGATCCCCGAGTTGATGCCGCCACGGAAGACCGGCTGACCGCGACCCTTCAGCAGCTCGTCGACGAGTGCCGAGGCCGGCAGGCCAAGCAGCGTGGCGATGTGATGGGCGGATATACGGATGTTGGTTTCGAGGCCGGGAATTTCGGCGAGCGTCGACTGCACGAGGCCTTCGGCCTGAACGACGTCGAGACGGGAAGCGGCGCCGGCTTCAAGCTGGAACTTGGTCAGCTCGTAGGTTTCCTGGCGGGACTTCAGGTTGGCTCTCGAAAGCGCCAGGCGCTGCTGATAGTAGCGAACATCGATGTAGCTGGAGACAAGATCCTGCACGAGAGTCAGCTTGGCGACGTCGGCGGATGCGTATGCGGAATCGAGCGAAGCGAGCGCACTTTCGGTGCTGCGCTTGTAGAGGCCGAAGAGATCGAGCAGCCAGGTCAGCTGGACTTCGCCGGCACTGGTGTTGCGTGTGTCGAACTGCGAGCGCAGCTCGCCCTTCTGACCGCTGACCGTGTGCGAAGCGCCGACATTCAGGTTCGGCAGGGCGCCTGCGCCGGCGGTGGTGACGTTTGCAGATGCCGCATTGATGCGTTCGATTGCCTGCTGGACCGTTAGATTCTGCTCGAGCCCGGCCTGGACATAACCATTCAATTTGGGATCGTTGAAGGCCGTCCACCAGGCTGCGGTAGCAACGTCACCTACACTTTTCGTGCCGCCTTCTCCGAATTTGGCGGGCAGCGGCATTTCAGGAGGAGCATGATCCGGGCCAACAACGCAGCCCGACAGTAATAACAATAATGCCGGTGTGGCAAAACGAAGAGATACCATTCATTTCATCCTGTACTCGAGCAAGTCAATTCTTGTCCGAAGCTTCATGCTTCACTATCGCAGCCGCGCCTCGTCCTACCACAAACACACACACCGAAGCAGTCGGGCGCAATGTAGCAATCGGAACAGCATTATCACAGTGCATTTATATCACACTCCTGCCGCATTTTTGTCGCGTGTGGCAAAGATGCGTCGAATGACGACGTAGAAGGACGGCACGAAGAAAATTCCGAGCATCGTTGCCGACAGCATGCCGCCGAGAACGCCGAGGCCGATAGCGTTCTGCGCCGCAGAGCCCGCGCCCGTAGCGATCGCCAGAGGCACAACGCCGAGGATAAAGGCAAGCGATGTCATAATGATCGGCCGCAGGCGCAGCCGCGCCGCCTCCAGTGTCGCCTCGAAAAGGCCCATGCCGCTTTCCATGCGATCCTTGGCGAATTCGACGATCAGGATCGCGTTCTTCGCCGCCAGGCCGATCGTGGTGAGCAATCCGACCTTGAAATAGACATCGTTGGCTTGGCCGAAGAGTGTTGCCGCCGCCAGGGCGCCGAGAACGCCGACCGGCACTGCCATGATCACCGAGAAAGGGATCGACCAGCTTTCGTAAAGTGCTGCCAAGCAGAGGAAGACGACGAGTACCGAGATCGCATAGAGCATCGGCGCCTGTGAGCCGGAAAGGCGCTCCTGATAGGAAATGCCCTGCCAGGTCACCGTGTAACCGCCGCCGAGTTGCTCGGTCAGCTCTTCCATTTCGTTCATGGCATCGCCGGAGGACACGCCGGGCGCGGCGGCGCCATCGAGCGGAATCGCGCTGACGGCGTTGAAGCGGGCAAGCGAAGGTGCGCCCTTCACCCATTCGGTTTTGGTAAAGGCGGAGAAGGGCACCATCTCGCCGGCCGTGTTGCGGGCATACCAGTGGTTAAGATCGTCCGGCTGCATGCGGAACGGCGCGTCGCCCTGGACATAAACCGGCTTGATCTCGCCGTTCAGTGTGAAGTCGTTGACATCGCGGCCGGTGAAGATGATCGACAGCATCGAATTGACCGAGGCGATGTCGACGCCCATGGCGCCGATCTTTTCCTGATCGAGCACGATGCGCATTTGCGGCTCGACTTCCTTGTTGCTGCTGCGCAGCGCCACGATCCTACCCGAGCTGTTGCCCATCTGGATCAGCCGCTTGGAAGCAGCCGTCAGGGCGTCGTTGCCGTGGCCGCCGGTATCGACAAGATACATGGAAAAGCCGCTCGACACGCCGAGGCCCTGAATCGCCGGCGGCAGGAGCGCGAAGACCTGTGCCTCGCGCATCGCAAAGAAGCTGCGCAGCGCCCGGTTGACAACCGACTGGGCGCTCAGATTTGGATCAGTGCGCAGCGAAAAATCCTTGAGCTTGGTGAAAACGATGGCGCTGTTTTGGCCGGAGCCGTTGAAGCCAAAGCCGAGTGCGCCGAAGACGGATTCGACGGCATCCTTCTCATTCTCGCGATAATAGTTTTCCACCTTCTCGACGACGGCCTGAGTCTGCTGCGTCGTCGAGCCCGGCGGCGTGGTGACGATAGTCAGCAGCACGCCCTGATCTTCCTGCGGCAGGAAAGAACTCGGCAGCCGGGTGAAGAGGTAGGCGCAGCCGGCGCCGACGAGAAGGAAGACCAGCATGACGCGGATCGGGCGCTTCAAGAGATAGCCGATAGTCCTGACATAGCCGTTGGTCGAGCGCGTGAAGTTGCGGTTGAACCAATCGCCGACGCGGTGCTTCCGGTGTTCGCTGACCGGCTTCAGCATGGTGGCGCAGAGCGCCGGTGTCAGCACGATGGCGACGAGCGCCGACAGCAGCATGGCCGAGACGATGGTGATGGAAAACTGGCGATAGATGATGCCGGTCGAGCCGCCGAAGAAGGCCATCGGAATGAAGACGGCGGTTAGCACGAGCGCAATGCCGACGATGGCGCCGGTGATCTCGCCCATCGATTTCTCCGTCGCTTCGAGCGGCGAAAGCTTCTCTTCGGACATGATGCGTTCGACGTTTTCGACCACGACGATCGCATCGTCGACCAAAAGACCGATGGCCAAAACCATGGCGAACATCGTCAAAGTATTGATCGAATAGCCGGTGGCCGCCAGCACCCCGAAGGTGCCCAGCAATACCACGGGAACGGCGATGGTCGGGATCAGCGTTGCCCGAAGATTCTGCAGGAAGACGAGCAGCACCACGAAGACGAGCACGATTGCCTCGATCAGCGTATGCACGACCTTCTCGATCGACAGTTCCACGAAGGGCGTCGTGTCGTAGGGATAGGTAATCTTCACGCCTTCCGGCAGAGTGCGGCCGATGACATCGAGTGCGGATCGAACGCGTGCGGCCGTATCGATGGCGTTGGCGCCGATCGCGAGGTTGACGGCAAAACCGCTCGAAGGCAGGCCGTTGTAACGCGAACTGCCGCCGTAGCTCTCCTGACCGATCTCGATGCGCGAGACATCGCTCAGGCGCACGGTCGCGCCGTCCTTTTCGACCTTCAGGATGATGTGCTCGAAGTCGGCGACGGTGGTGAGCTGGCTTTGCGCAGTGATGGTGACGTTGAGCTGCTGACCTGACATCGTCGGCTGGGCGCCGAGCGAACCGACGGAAACCTGAGTGTTCTGCGCCTGGATCGCCGCCGTGACGTCGCTCGGCGTCAGCTGATATTTCACTAGCTTGAAGGGATCGAGCCAGATGCGCATGGCGTATCCGGAACCGAAGACGTTGATACTGCCGACGCCTTCCAGGCGCTGGATCTGATCCTCGATGGAGGTCGACATGATGTTGCCGAGATCGACCGAATTGCGCTTGCCGTCGGTTGAAACGAGCGAGCCGACGAGGAGGATGCTCGAGGTCGAGCGCGTCACGCTGATGCCGGCATCGATAACGTCGCCCGGGAGCTGCGACTGGACCAGCTGCAGCTTGTTCTGCACCTGCACCTGGGCGATGTCGGGATCGATGCTGGTTCCGAAAGTGAGCTGGATACTGGCCGATCCGGTCGACGAAGTCGAAGTCATATAGGTGAGGTCGTCGAGGCCGGTCATGCCGTCTTCGATGATCGTCGTCACCGATTTTTCGACCGTCTCGGCGCTGGCGCCGCGATAGGTGGCGTTGATGCGCACCGTCGTTGGGGCAATGTCGGGATATTGCGAAATCGACAGGGTGAAGATCGCCAGCAGGCCGGCGAGCATGATGGTGATCGCAATGACCCAGGCGAAAATCGGACGTCGGATGAAAAACTCGGCCATCGGTTGTTCCTGTGCGGCTGAGACGGTGACGATGCCGGCTCGCAGCGATTACTTCGCTGCGGGCTTCTCAGCGTCACCGGCCGCGGGCTGCTCGGCAGCCACGACCACGCCATTGTCGTTGATCTTCATCGGAAGCGGCTTCACCGGCATGCCCGCCGTGACCGACTGCAGGCCGGTGACGATCAGCTGATCGCCGTCCTTGATGCCTTCGGTTACCAGCCAGGAATTGTTGGAGGGCGAGCTGTTCTCGAAGGCGCGAGTTTCGACCTTGCCGTCGGCGGAAACGAACTGCGCCGTCAGCCGGCCGTTGGCGTCACGGCTCGTCGCCAGCTGCGGCAGCGCATAACCGGTTTCGGCGCCGAGCTCGACCGTGGCGCGGACATACATGCCGGGCAGCACGATCCGATCGGGATTGGGGAAGAGCACACGAATGATGAAGGTGCCTGTGGTCTCGCTGACCACCTGCTTCGACATGTCGAGCTTGCCCTGCTGATTATATTCCTTGCCGTCTTCGAGGATCAGGTGGAAGGCGACATTCTCCGCGCCCTTGATATCGCCGGCGGCCATCGCATCGCGCAGCCTCAGCAGATTGGTGCTCGACTCGGTGAGCGAGATGTAGATCGGATCGAGCTGCCGGATCGTCGTCAGCGCCGTCGTCTGGTTGGCCGAGACGACATTGCCGATATTGTAGGCGGTCTGGTCGATGACGCCGTCGAAGGGTGCGACGATCTTCGTATGGTCGAGGTCGATCTGTGCCGCGGTAAGGGCAGCCTTTGCCGACTCGACCTCCGCCTTCGCCTGGAGAAGCGTCGTTCTCGCCGTCTCATATTCGATCTGGGTGGCGCCGCTGCCGACGAGGCGCTGGTAGCGTTCGAGATTGCTTTCAGCGCTCGGCACGCTCGCCTCGGCTTTGGAGATGGCCGCCTTGGCCTGCTCGACGGCGGCGATATAGGGCGCATCCTCGATCTGATAAAGAAGGTCGCCCTTCTTTATCTCTCCGCCTTCCTTAAAGGCGATTTCGCGGATGATGCCGCTCACCTGCGGCCGGATATCGGCCGTCTGGAAGGCTTCGGCGCGGCCAGGAAGAATTGTCGTGATTGGGAAACTCGCCTTCGCCAGGGCGATCACCCCGACGGGGATTGCCTGCTGCGCGGCCGCGCCGGCATTGCCCGCGGGCTTGCCGGCGTTGTCGCTGCAGGCGCCAAGCAATGCGCCGGCCATCAGGGCCGAGGAGATGAGAACGGCACGCCGAATCATTCTAATTCCTTCATGCGGTGGCAATCGCCGTCGATCTACGGGCTCGGCCGGGCCGAGGCAGGCTTGTTTAAGCGTCAGGATGAACTTGGCCTCAATATCCCGAGTCTAACAAAATCTTTACGAAGTGACGTAATTCAGCAACCGTCACTTAGCAAGCGCTATTTTGCAGTGCGGCATCGACAAAGCCGACGATTTCCTCGGCACGATGCACCAGTGTCTCAGTGTCGTCGCGAACGATGAGGACAGGGTGCAACACGCAGGCCAGCACATCGGCGACGGTCTGTGCGGCACGCTGAGGGTCGCGGCAGTGATAACGTCCTTCCACCATGCCTTTGCGGATGATCTCGCCGAGTTTCTCCTCGATACGGGCGCGATAGCGATTGCCGGCTTCGAGTTTGGCTTCGATGGTCGAGAGCACCATTTCGAAGATGTAAGGGTTCTTCTGGATATCCTGCAGATGACCCTCCAGCAGGCGCAGGACGAAGCGGAGCAGTTGCTCTTTCGCGGGCATGTTCTGGTCGAGGGGGACAAAACGCTCGGCGGCATTGTCGAGATGGCGCCCGGCGATCGCATCGACCAGCGCCACCTTGGAACGGAAATGCTTGAAGACATTGGCGGGCGACATGCGCAGCGCAGCTGATATATCGGCGATCGACACTGCGGCGAAGCCACGTTCGCGAAACAGCATCTCCGCCATCGAGAGGATGTCCTGTCGCGTTTCCTCGGCCTTGCGTCTCGGCCTTCTTGCCATCCGTCCCCCGCCGGGCCGCGCCCGGTACTCCTTTTTTGCCGATGCTAGCGCTATTCAGCGAAAACTGCCAAGCCGATGCAAGGCCCGGCGGCTTTCGCACGTCGCCTTTTCAAGGGAAATAGGGGGCGAGGTTGCTGCGGACACGGGCAAGCGGCGTCTCGCCGCTATTGTCGGGAACAAAGCGCTCGCCGGTTATCGCCTCGTAGGCTCTGATATAGACGGCCGAGGTCTGCTCGATCAGTCCGGTGGGGATTTCTGGAATCTCGTCCTTATAAGGGTCGCAGCGCTCCGCCACCCACGCACGGACGAAATCCTTGTCGAAACTATCCGGGCGCTTGCCAGCGGCAAAACTTGCCGTATAGGTTTCGGCAAGCCAGTAGCGGCTGCTGTCCGGCGTGTGGATCTCGTCGGCGAGTATAATATTGCCGTCGCCATCGGTGCCGAATTCATATTTGGTATCGACGAGGATCAGGCCTTGCCTCGCGGCCATTTCCTGGCCGCGGGCAAAGAGCGCGAGTGCATATTTCGACAAGGTTTCCCACTGCTGGCTGGTCAGAAGGCCTCGCGTGACGATTTCCGCAGGCGTCAGCGGCTCGTCATGGCCTCCGTCGAATTCCTTGCTCGTCGGCGTGATGACGGGTTCCGGCAGGATCTGATTGTCGCGCATGCCGTCCGGCAGACGCATGCCGTACATTTCCCGCTCACCCTTCTTATAGAGGGTCAGGATCGAGGTGCCGGTGGTGCCGGCGAGATAACCGCGCACGACAATTTCAACCGGCAGGATGTCGAGCCGCCTGCCGATGACCACATTCGGATCGGGATAGTCGAGCACATGGTTCGGGCAAATGTCCCTCGTCGCCTCGAACCAGTAACGCGCCGTCTGCGTCAGCACCTGACCCTTATACGGAATACAGGTGAGAATGCGGTCGAAAGCGCTCAGCCGATCTGTGCTGATGATGATGCGGCGTCCGTCGGGAAGGTCGTAATTCTCGCGCACCTTGCCGCGATAGTAGTTCGGCAGTTCCGGGAAATGGGCTTCGGAGAGGATTCGCACGGCGCTCGACTGTCCTTGTATTTGGCTGATGGCTTCCTGCTCTAGTTTCATTACCGGCGAAGTCAAGCCGAGCGGAAGTATCGCATCACAGCCAGAACAGAGCCAGAAGAAACAGAGCGAGGCCGTAAGTTGCGACGGCAAGCGGCCAGCCGGCCCGCAGGAAGTCGCTGAAGCGGTAACTGCCGATGCCCATCGCCAGTGTGTTGTTGTGATGGCCGAAGGGCGTCAGAAAATCGAGCGAGGCCCCGACGGCAACCGCGATCAGATAGGCGTCGGGTGGGTGCCGCCCGATCCTCGCAAATTCGAGTGCGATCGGGGCGAGTACGATTGCGACCGTCGCGTTGTTGACGAAGGGCGTCAGCGCCATCGCGAGGAAGAGGATGAGGGCGATGCCGGAAAGCGCATGGTTAACCGGCACGATGAGGCTCAGCCAGCCGGCAATCGCTTCGGCCGCTCCGGTGCTGGCCACTGCCTGGCCGATCGGAATCATCGCCGCGAGCATGATGATGATCGGCCAGTTGAGGTCGGCCATCGCCTGGCGGATATTGAGATGATTGAGCAAAGCGAGGACGAGGACGACACCCGCAAAAGCGACCTCGGGATGCAGGCCCGCCGCCGACGCGGCGACGCCGCAGGCAAACAATGCGAAAGGCCGCCAGGAGAGGAGGGCCGGTTCAGCTGAAGCTGTCGGAGCAAGCGGCAGGCACTCGCTTTCCTCCAGCGCTTCGGCAATTGCAGTACGCGGCCCTTCCAGGGTCAATATATCGCCGATCGACAGTTGCAGATCGAGAAAGCGGCCTTCGATGCGCGGTGTGCGCATGGAAAGAGCAGTGACTGCGATGCCCCGATGGTGAAAGACTTCGAGTGAACTGACGCGCGAACCCACCAGCGTGCTTTCGGGCATGACGACGGTTTCGACCCGGGTGAAATGTGGCGGCCGAATATTCAGATTGGCATCTGCCACCAGCGCCTGTGTGGCGGCAAGGCCGGCAAAGATGTCATCGGCGCCTTCGGCAAGCAGCACGTCGCCCGCGCTGATCATCGACTGGTCGAGCGGGCTAAACACGAAATTGCCGTCGCGGATCAGCGCGTGCGGTTTGATGCCGAAGCGGGTCGGACACTCCGAAAGCCGCGTGCCGATCAGCGGCGAAGCATTGGGAATGCGACGTTCGACGACGACGCGACGCGAGCCTTGGGCGAGCGTCGCCGGCACTGTGTCGGGTTCCGGGAACAAGTATCGGATCCGAACGGCGATGAGCAGGATGCCGACGATCGCGACTGGCAGCCCGACATAGCTGAAATCGAAGAAATGAAAACCCACACCGGACGTCTTGGCAAGCGCATCGCTGACGAGCAGGTTGGCCGGCGTGCCGATCAGCGAAACGAGGCCGCCGAGCAGGGCTGCAAACGAGATGGGCATGACGAGCTGACGGCGGGGGATTGAAAGCGCCACGCCGAGCCGCAGCGCCACCGGCAGGGTGATCGCAAAGGCGCCGATATTGTTCATGAAGATGGAAAGAAAGCCTGCAAGCGAGGAAGCGCCTGATATGACCTTGAAGTTCGACGGTCTTGCGGTTGCGACACGCGCAGCGAGGTTGTCGAAGAGTTTGGCGCGTGCGAGCACCTGGACGATCAGCAGGATTTCGACGACGGTGATAACGACGGGGCTGGCGAAGCCCGCGAAGATCTGATCGACTGGATAAAGTCCGAGCGCATAGCCGGCGAGCAGGCCGGCAATCGCAGTCACCTCGATGCGTATGCGTTCGAGCGAGAAGAGAACGAGCATCACCAGCAGAAGGATCAGCAGGGATGCTTGCTCAAACGACATGGGCGGATCCGGTGTTTCATCGATGGAGGCATGTCGCTGTACCGCAACCGCTGCAGATTTCCGGGTGACAGGCCTTGGGCGGACTGTAGTCGTTCCTCATCTGCTGTACAGAGGCGTCAGCCGGCAAAATTGAACGATGTCACGTCTTCGGTCGGGCCGAAGCCTGCCAGCGGCCCTCAGCATTCCGCTCCAGCACGGGCGTTGCGAAGACACCGCGGACGCGCGCGACCCACTGCGGCCCGGCAGTTGCGAGGCTGTCGCGCCAGCGCTCCGATTGCAGCATGGCCGCGCCTATGACGACGGGTTCGATGCCGCAGGCCGTCAGCAGATCAAGGCCCGAGACGATCGATGCGCCGCTGGAAATGACGTCATCGATCAGGGCGACGCGCCGCCTGGTCAGCAGCGGCAACATGCGCGGATCGATATAGAGGCGCTTGTCCTGTGTCGGCGTCGTGATCGATGACAGAGGAACGGAGAGCTCGTCGCGGTACCAGAACTTGCGCGAGGTGCCGAGCGGGACATAGCGGCCGTGATCGAGCTTCTGCGCAACGGCGGCTGCAAGCGTCAAGCCGAGCGTCGGCAGGCCGGCGACGACGTCGACGCCCATAGGTCCGATCTTTTCCGCGAGACCGTCGGCCAACGCGTCGAGGACGGCGAAGCTCGCCTGGTTGACAATCAGCGAAGCGAGGGCGTGATCGCCATCTGCCAACACACGTATCGGCAGGCGAAGCTGGCGGCCGTCTTCCAGCGTGGCGACATAGAAAGTCGTGAACTCCCGATCGTGGGGAAAGGTGCCGGGCGGGTGAATCTCCTGCCAGAAGTCATGCGGCGCCATCTGCGACAGATCGGTCAACGTCTCGCCCTTTCCAAGCCGGCTCTTCGGCGCAACCCATGCAATTCTCCTTCGGTCAGCGCACGCACGGCGCCTTTTGGGAGTTCGCCGAGTTCGAGCCCGCCGATTGCGACCCGCACAAGGCGCAAACATTCGGCCCCGAGCGCCTCCAGCATACGACGGATCTGACGATTGCGGCCTTCATCGAGCTCGACCTCGATCCATGAGTTTCTGTCACCCTGGCGCAGGCGTCGTGTGGCGGTGGCCGTCAGCAATTCGCCGTCGTGACGGATGCCGGATGTCATAGCGGCAATCTCCTCGTCGTCAATGAGGCGGTCGATCTGGACATGATAGGTTTTGGTCACATGGGTGAGCGGATCGAGCAAGGTCTGGGCGAACTCGGTGTCGTTGGTGAAAAGCAGCAGGCCTTC